>JANMQN010000195.1:0-17022 GCA_031370535.1 Sphingomonadales bacterium
GGCCGCCTTTTTTCGTTGTGCGATAGGGCGTTGGCAGGCAGATGGTGCGGATGATAAAATATACCTTCCTTGCTTTGCTCGTTGCCGCCGTTGCCTTTGGCGGCTGGTTCTGGATGAAAACCGATCCGCAAAAGTTGGACTTTGTCGACAGGGTCGCCCCGGGCAGCGCTGAATATAAAGGCACGCCCGTAGTCGGTATCGCATATGGCAGCGACGAGCGGCAGAAACTCGACATCTACGCGCCGGAAGGTGAAGCGGCAAAGCCCTATCCTGTACTCGTCTTCTACCACGGCGGTGCGTGGCGCGATGGCGAACGTGACGGCTATGGCTTTCTGGGCCGTGCCTTTGCCGCACGCGGGATTGTCACAGTAATCGCCGACTATCGCAAGACGCCAAAGAACCGCTTTCCTGCATTTGTCGAGGACGCCGCTTCGTCCATTGCCTGGGTTCATGCCAACATAAGCAAGTACCAAGGTGACGCTGGACAGCTTTTCATTATGGGACACAGCGCGGGCGCACATATCGTGATGATGGCCGCGCTCGACAAGCAGTGGCTCGCGGCGAAAGGGCTCGACCCGTCTATTATCAAGGGTGCGGTAGGCCTCGCCGGGGGCTATGATTTCCTACCGCTCACCACTGAGTCATCGAAAATCGCGCTTGGATCCTGGCCAAACCTCACCGAAACCCAGCCAATCACATATGCCCGCGGCGATGCGCCGCCTCTGCTCTTGCTGACGGGGGACATCGATACCGTCGTGAAGCCCCGCAACAGCAAATCCTTATCGGCCAAGATTCAGGAACTGGGCGGCGAGCAGCAACTTAAAATCTATTCCGGCGTCGACCACGCCGACATCATCATGGCAGTAGCACGTCCATTTCGGGCGAAGGCGACGGTGCTTGCGGATGTGATGGAATTCATAACGGCGAATTAAGTCTCGGTACGATGGTTAACGGCTGATTTACCTTTTTTGGCTACGGCAAGCTGGTGATTAAACCGACGGAACCGCAAGTATGAGCGAATTGCGCCATTTGAAGGACATGTTTGCCTTTTTCACCGATTTGAAGGGTGAGTGGGCGATATTGCGTCGTTCGGCCCACGCCGACAATCGCGATCTCATGGTTGCACAATTGCAGGCGGCGGGAAGGTCGCATGTTGCCGTTTTTATTTCGGGGCTGGTTACTATGTGGCCGTCGCTGGCCATTCTCTGGTTTGGCGGGGCAAACCCGAATTTCGCGCAATATGCAGCGCCACTGTACACGGTTGCGGCAATCGTCGGCTATCGCATCCATGTTCGAATCAAGGATTATATAGCAGAAGCTGATCCGGAAGGTCATCAGCTGCTTTTCCTCCGCCGCTTGTTTGTTTTGCAGGTAACTATCGAGGCGTTTAGCTGGGTTCTGTTGCTGGCCGATATATGGAGTTATCATCAGGATATCGGAATAGTTGTCGGCAGTGCGATGACATTCGGCCTGATTGCCATTGGCGCGCTCATTTACCTCTGCCTGCCCGCGGCTATGGTCATGTGGCTGTCAGTCCTCACGATCGGCAGTACGATATCGGCGAGTTACGCAGCGATGACGATGCCGTGGTTTTTCTATGTCGGGATCGCTGTCTTCGGTTTATCGCTCCATCGCGTCGCGATGATGCAATGGCGCTCATTCATGCAGTCGCTTGATAATGCACAGGTATTTGCACGCAGCCGGGAACTTTTCTTTGCGTCCGAACAGGAGAGACTGGAGGCTATCGACGCCGAACGCCGCAACACACGTGCTGCACGCGATGAAGAACGCCAACGGGCGGATATTGAGCAGCGCCAGGCAATGGCGGCGCTGGCCAGTGAATTCGAACATTCGGTACACGCCATTATCGATGTCATGGAATCAGCGGTGCGGGCGGTGGGTGAATCGTCGCAGCAACTGGCGGCAATTGGCACCCAAACCCGCGAGCGCACTGACGCCATGGCGGATATGGCCTCGAACATGAGTGGCGCCATCCAGATGGTAGCAGCTGCTGCAAGGCAGTTGAGCGATTCTTCCGATGCGATTTCAACGCAAGTCCACGATCAGGTCACCGCGTCCGAGGCCGCCTCGACCAGCAGCAAGCAGGGCAGTGGCGTCATGGCGCATTTGGCCGGCGAAGCGGAAAAGGTTGGGGAAATCGCCGCAATGATTCAGGATGTTGCAGGCCGAACCAATTTGCTCGCGCTAAACGCTACGATTGAGGCGGCCCGTGCTGGCGAGGCCGGACGGGGCTTTGCCGTCGTGGCTCAGGAAGTGAAGAGCCTCGCCAATCAGACGCATGGCGCAATTGGCTCGGTCACAGACACAGTGACTACGATCAAAGACCAAATGGACAGTGCAGCACGCATGGTTGGAACGGTCGCGCACAAGATGAATCAGGTGCAGCAGGGCGCGAATAACATCGCGGCGGCAATTTCCCAGCAACAAGCGGCAACGCGCGACATCACCGGACATGCCGAACATGCCGCACAAGATGCGGAGCATGTCCGCGAATTTAGCAAGGAAGTGAATGTTGCTGCGGTTCAGGTGGGTGAAGTCGCCGACGAAATGCAGCAGGTCATGACCGGCCTAGAAAGCCGTGCCGTTGCCTTGCGAGAAGCCAGCCGGAATTTCCTTGATCGTTTGCGGGCGGCGTAAAATCAGGCGCTAAGTTTGTCCAATATTACCCGAACATGCCGGTCCCAAGTGAAATAGCGCACAGCTCTTGCCTTGGCGGCCAATCCCATTGCTTTTATGCTGTCCTTGTCATCCAATAGTTTTGCGAGGCTATTGGCGATTTGGGATACATCATTGCCGTCGACGACGATGCCGGAAATCGATTCTTCAACCAATTCGGGCGCCCCGCCGCCTGCTCCGATCACAACCGCGCATCCTGCCCGCATCGCGTCGGCGATCACGATGCCGAAACCTTCGAAATCCCTATCGCGGTCGATACTGATGTGCGGATGCAAAAAGATACTCGCCGATCCGTACAGGTCCAGAACCTCATCGTTGCTCACGAACCCAAGCATTTTAACGTGCTGTCCAAGCTGCAAACTATCGATAAGGGCGACTATCTCCGCGGCTTCCGGTCCGCGCCCGCACACTAAATAGAGGAACTGGCAGCCGCGATCCCTGAGTACGGCAGCAGCTTTTATCGCGTTCAAAATATTCTTGCGTGGCTCAAGTCTGCAAAGACTAAGGATGATCGGTGGATCGTCAGGTTTCTCATCGGACGACGTCTGAATGCTGCTGCCATTCCATGCCACCAGAATGTCTTGACCGGCGTGGCGCACCCGCTCTTTTAGCCGTGCCGCGGAATAATGACTGACAGCCACAAGCAGCCGCGCCCGGTTGACCACCTGCTGCATCACATACCGAACCGCTCCAGACGCAAACATGAACTCACGTCCGTGAAAGGTAACTACCGGAGCGAAGCCGGAAATGATTGCAGGCACCGCAGTTCGCCATGTCGTTGCGTGCAAAATTTCGGGGCGCCCGGATTTTTGCAGTTCACGCCTCAAGGCAGCTACAAGGTGCAGCGGGACCAAAGGCGATTTGCCTGCGCCGATATCGATCAGCCTTAAGGGACCATGAGCGACGTCGCGCGGTCCTGCACTCGTTTGACCGAATACGATAACTTTTGCGCCTAATCGCGCGTACGCAAGCGCTACTTGCTCGGCATAAGTCTGATGCCCGCCTTCGTCCGGCGCGAATCCTTTGGCCATGACCCATACAGATTTGCCATCAAGATCCATGGCTGGCGAACTTTCCGTAAACATGCCTGTAGGACAGGCCCAACAGCAAAACGAATAGGCTGCTTTGCAGCAATACATGTATTCCCGCGCCGTTTACACCGAGCTTCCAAAGGCACAGGACCAGAATCGGCAGCATGCCAAGATTGCAAAACAGATTTATCGTTGCACTGCGGTCTGGAAAACCGAATGCGGTCAACGCGGCGGACAAAGTCGGGGCCGCGGTCAATATCGCCGAAGCAAAACCGATCATGACCAGCAGTTCGCCCGCGACTGCAAACTCCGCCCCGCCCAGCAGCTTCAATATCTGTTCTGAAAAAAGCAGAAACAATATGGCGACCACTGCCGCAGCCATGGCGACTATAGATATGCTTTTGCGGACGGTTTTATGTGCTTGCGCATATTGTCCCTCCACCACGAGCTTGGCGATCACCGAGTAGCTTGCTTGGCTCAACATTTGTGCTGGCTGGACCAGTACGGCGCTCGCCCGCTGCGCAAGCACGAACAAACCTGTAGCAACTGGCCCAAGCATCCAACCGATTATCAGCGGCGTCGCCTTAGGCGCGAGATCGCGCAAAGTCAGGTCGACGTTGGTGATTCCGACAAACCGGATCAGGCCGGCATTGTCTCCATATACAGATTTCGCGGCGCTAGGTGCGCTCGATATCCAGCCCTTTTTCCGGGCGACGACATAAGCCATGATCCACATGGAAAGCCCTTCGAGCAGCGCGGCCATCAGCCATACCCACAGGAAACCAACAAGGCCTGCGCCAACCCACCAGAGCACTGCAACGCCGATCAGCCGGGCCACTGGCATCACCGCCTGTTGAATGCCAATCAGGTCAAACCGGTTGGCAAGCTGCAACAACCCTTGTGGCGTTGTTCGTACCGTCGCCAGAACGGCAAACGCATATAGTGGCACAAAGTGCGCTGCGGTGCGGTTGAGTTTCAGCAAATCTGCCGCCCAAGGCGACAACAGGATTGCGCAGCTTATCGCAACCGTGGCCATTCCGAGCTCGATCATCGCCAGCAGCCGGACCAACCCCCAAAAGTCGTGATAGTTGGACGTTTGCAGCGACTGGGCACCAAATCTTACTATCCCGTGGAAGCCGGAGAGCGCCAGCAGCGTGCCGAAAAAAGTAATATAGGCATGAACCAGATTGAGGGTGCCATAATCGCTGACACCCAATATCCGCGTGGCCATGGCCAGGTAGATAAGACTGGTAATCCCGGCCACCGCCTTCCCGGATAACAGATGCCCCATATTGCCCATAACGCGCCGAAACGGGGTCTGCGCAGCAAGCTTGTTGTCTGCACCCTGATTGCTCATGCTGCACCGCTTTCGATTTGTTGCATGAACGAAAGGATGGCCTTCGTGGCTCGCTTCGATGCAGGCTCCGGCGTTACCGAAAAACTGTCCTGAAGCAGGCGAGTCTGGCTGGCCATGTAGGAGCCATGACTGGTAAAGCTATTGTCGACTGCGTCTATTATCCTGTCGGGGCTGGTTTCCACAGGGCCCGCAGTCCAGTGCCGGTAGTTTGGATCATTCTGCCAGTCGGTGTCATGTGCATCCAGGAAGAGACAGGGTCTCGGCCGGTTTAGAAATTCATAAACCTGGCTGCTGACATCGCCCAGATACAAGTCAGCAGCGTTGGTATAGGTCATGTCGGTACTTGCGGGGCTGCCCAGATCGATATGCATGTGCGGTGCGGTAAAATAGCGGCGATTTGGCTTTCGGGCATAAGCGATCGACAGCCTGTCAATTGTAACGGTCCACGGCCGCGCGAACAGCATGACATGCGGGGCGAATATCAGATTATATCTTTTGCTTTGGTAAAACTGCTCGAGCACCTGCGCGCCAAACCGAAACCAGCTCGACAGGTGCGGAGAAGGATGCGGGTTGTAAAGGACCGTCTTGCGTTCGGGTTCGGCGAAAAGCGACTTCTGTTCGGGCGAGACTATGTCGAACTTTGCGTATCCGGTTATCCGGATCTTCTCGGCCGGAACGCGTGCATCGCTGATAAGACGGTCGCGTATTTTTTCGCCCGAAACCAGAATGAGATCGAATTCCGCGCTTTCCGGATTGAAACCAATGGCCCGGTCACCGGCGCCATGACGGGTGTGAATGAATTTCAGATGCTCAAGCCCGTACCGGGTTTTCAGTATCAGGCTTGATTTTTCCGATACCACCAGTGCGTCGAAAGACCGGAAGAAATCCAGATTGTCACGGTATATGAGGAGCTTTCGTGCTGGAATAACTCCGTCAAGGGCGCCCACCAGCGCTTTTGAAAATGCAGACTTGGTCTGCAAATGAACAATATCCGCACCGGCCAGATCTGCGCCGCCCAGCCTGCGGATTTCGGCATCAAGCATCGGGCTGGTGACAGCCAGTGTGATGTTGGCAGTGCGGGTCCTGATCAGCTCCAGCGCAATAGGTAAGCTGTGTGCAATTTGATGGGTTTGGTCGTGATTGAACAGGAAGCAGATTTTTCGCACGTTCGTTACCGTCCGGCGTCGATGGGGGCGGAAAATTTAAGAACCTGCCAATTCTTTCGAGTGGCGAGCTTCTGCATCTTGTTCGATGCGTTGACCACAAACGGCTTGTCGGCCCAATCGAGCAACGGCGCATCGCTGTGATGGTCAGAATACACTGTTATGGTACAGTCGGCCCGCGTCAATTTTTGGTTGTTTAGCCAGCCTGATACCATCTTCAGTTTCTCAGCCCCGTAACAATTTTCGCCGTCGATGCGATTGCTTATCGTGCCGTCGCGGTTTGCGATAAGGCGGGTTGCAACGACGTGATCGAAACCCAGACGTTTTCCAACCTCCTCTGCGTAAAATGCAGGGGCAGCGGTAGCGATTACAAGATGCCCGCCTTGTGCCCGGTCGTTGGCTATAGATTGCACAGCCCCCGGTTGAAGGTCGTGCACCACAACATCATCGATAAAATCCAATGCCATTCTTTTTAATGCGTCTGCGGACAATTTTCGCCCCATGAACATCGCGATTCCAAACTGCTTTAGCGGTTTGCGACCATATAGACCGATGCGGTACCCCACCAATGCCGCAATCCAGATCGGCAGCGCCATGAGACGAAGGGGTGATCGTCGCCATGCATAAAACAGCAGAAAGCGCGTAAATGTAGGTTGGAGGGTTATGGTCTTGTCGAGATCATATATTGCAATATTCATTTTGCGCAGCCAAGTCCCACAACAGGCCGCGCTAGATTGTCTGCGTTTGGCCTCCCGAACGGCATCTAGGAGAAGCGACGTGTCAGCGCAATGGACCTGCCTGATCCTCGCCGGACAACGGCCCGGCATCGACAGACTGGCAGATCATTTCGGGCTTCGCTGGAAAGCGCTCGTGCCGGTAGGTGGTGAGCCGATGTTGACGAGGGTTTTACGAACGCTTCGCAGATCTCACCATATCGGCAATATCGTTGTTCTTGCCCAGGATATCGATGCCATTAAATCAGCGGTCGAGGCAGGTGGCGGCGGGTTACGGGTGCAAAGTGGGAACAGCATTTCACTGAGTATCAAAACGCAGGTGGCGGCAACTGACTTTGCCTGGCCGGTCCTTGTAACCACTGCCGACCATCCGTTATTGACCACCGAAATGCTCGACGAATTTCTGAGTCGCGCGAGCGGCGATGTCGCTTTGGCGATGGTCGAGCAGAAGGTGATGCTTGAACAGTTTCCAGATGCCAAACGCACTTGGCTGCGCTTCTGGGGTGGCGCCTATTCGGGAGCCAATCTTTTTGCGCTAATGTCGCCAAAGTCTCTGGTCGCGCTAGACCTGTGGGCCGAAGCCGAGCAGGATCGCAAAAAGGCGTGGAAACTGTTCCTGCACTTTGGGCCTTGGCTCGCGTTACGCGCAGTCACAAGGACGATCAGCCTACGGAACGCATTGGAAAAAGCAGGCCGCCGGTTGGGTTTAGAGGCGACTTTGGTGTCGATGTCCGACCCCGTGGCAGCTATCGACGTCGATAAAGTCGCCGATCATATTCTGGCTGAGCAAATATTATCGCAGCGGGCATAGTCAGCGCCCCATCTTCTTCTGCCGCCGCCGTTGCACCGACGAGCCAATCCCCATCGCTTCACGATATTTGGCGACGGTGCGCCGGGCGATGTCAAAGCCTTTGGCGGTGAGCAAATCGACCAGCGTGTCGTCGGACAATATCTTGGCTCCCTCGGCATCAATCAGCGTCTTGATGTGACTCTTCACCGCTTCGGCTGACGCGCCATCTCCATCCGCCGATTGCACCCCTGAAGAGAAGAAATATTTGAGGTCGAATAACCCCCGGTTGCAGTGCAGATATTTGTTGCTGGTAACGCGGCTGACCGTAGACTCATGCATTTCGATCGCATCTGCGACCTGACGCAATGTCAGCGGACGCAGATGCGCTACGCCGCCACGGAAGAAGCCATCCTGCTGCTTCACAATTTCAGTCGCAACCTTGATTATGGTGCGTTGCCGCTGGTCCATTGCTTTAATCAACCAATTGGCATCGGCCATACACTCGCCCAGCCAAGCCTTTGTCGCCTTGTCCTGTCCAAGCTCGGCAACATAAGTGCGGTTGATAAGGAGGCGCGGCAGATTGGCACTGTTGAGTTCAATCGCCCACCCATTGCCCCGGCTAGTAATGAAAATATCGGGCGTAACGGCGACACTGTCTTCGCGTTCGAACCGGCAGCCTGGCTTTGGATCGTAGCCGCGCAGCTCGATCAGCATGTCGCGCAAATCCTCGTCATCGACGCGGCACATGCGTTTGAGTTGATCGAACGCGCCTTTTGCAACCAAATCGAGATTGTCGATCAGCTTCGCCATGCAGGGGTCATAGCGGTCAGCTTCTTTGGCCTGCAGAGCAAGGCATTCGGAAAGGTTGCGCGCGCCAACGCCGGTCGGATCGAAGCGCTGCACTTCTGCCAGCGCCGCCTCCATCTCGGCCAACGGCACGCCAAGCCGGTGTGCCGACGCGAGCAGGTCTTCGCCCACATAGCCGGTCGGTTCGATCTGCTCGATAATCTGCTGCGCCAGAAAAAGCTCGCGGCCCGACAAGCTAGTTCCCGCCTGTGTCATCAAATGCTCGCGTAACGATATGTCGCGCGCTGCAAAGCTATCGAAATCGGGGCCATCGCCATCAAAGCCCGATGCCGTTCCGCCGCCCGAAAGCCCTAGCATCCCGTCTGAGCCGCCAACGCTGTCCGACGCGCCGTCGTGGTGAAATGTTTCGGCGCCGAAATCGACATCGAGCGCCTCAGATGCAGCATTATCGTTACCGCTTAATACCTCATCGCTCCCCCGGTCGCCGCTTTGCGTGCTGGGTAGCGTCTGAAAATCCTCGGGCGGGGATTCAACCGGACCGTCGCCACCGCCGGTTTCGAGCACAGGGTTCCGCTCAACCTCTTCAGCGATGAATGCTTCGATTTCCATCGATGACAATGCAAGCAATTTGATCGCCTGCTGCAATTGCGGCGTCATTACCAGTGACTGGCTTTGGCGTAAATCGAGACGGGGGGCGAGGGCCATAAGGTTCAGCTAATCCCGCTTAAAACTCCATCACATTTCAAAGCTTTCGCCCAGATACAGCCGGCGTACATTGGGGTCGGCGACCAGTGCCTCCGGCGACCCGGCAAACAGCACCTGCCCACCATAGATGATGCAGGCGCGATCAACGATATCGAGCGTTTCACGGACATTATGATCGGTTATAAGCACACCGATGCCGCGCGTTTTCAGTTCTTTGACCAGATCTCGAATATCGGAAATCGAAATCGGGTCGATTCCAGCAAATGGCTCATCGAGCAACATGATTGAGGGGTTCGCTGCAAGCGCCCGGGCAATCTCGCACCGCCGCCTTTCGCCGCCCGACAGCGCCATCGCAGGAGCACTCCGCAGCCGCCCAAGGCCAAATTCGGCGAGCAGCTTTTCCAGTCGCGCGGCACGCGATTCGGCGTCGGGTTCCGACATTTCCAGAACCGCGCTGATATTCTGTTCGACCGTCATGCCACGGAAAATAGACGTTTCCTGTGGCAAATATCCTAGGCCGAGGAGGGCGCGCCGATACATTGGCAGGCCGGTAATATCCGCACCGTCCAGGGTAATGCGTCCGCTATCGGGTTTCACCAGACCCATGATCGAATAGAAACAGGTTGTCTTGCCAGCACCATTTGGTCCGAGCAGGCCGACAACCTCGCCCTTTGCCACCGACAATGACACATCGGTCAGCACCGCGCGCTTGTCATAGCTTTTCGCGATGGACACAACGCCAAGACCCGATTGCATGCCGTCTTCAGTCATTGCGTCTGCCGCTGGGCGTTCTGCTGTCATGCTATCCATATCATTTGCCCGTAAAGTGCCGTGCTTATCGGGCTACAGCTAATGAATGCTTGAGCGATATGCAATTGGCATGAATCATGCCTGTCCGATTTGGAGGTAATCAGTTGTTGCGTTGGGGAACGGTAAATGTGCCGGTAACGCGCCCGCCACTGTTGTTCACGCCAGCAGCGCCGCCGCCATTTATTGTTGACCGGCCAGAATTGAGGTCGATGACTAACCGCCCACCGTTCAGCCGGTTTGCACCCTGCACAAGTTTTACATTACCGATGAGCGTTATCAAACTCGAATCGAGGTCGTAGACCGCAGCATTGCTGGTGGCGCGCAAATCGTCCTTGGTTATCGTTACCCCGCCCGTGGCATCGAGCCGGTTAACGTCGATTCCGCCGCCGCTGGTGTAAGCAGCGGTAACCCGGTTTGCTTTCATTGTCAGGCCCGCCTGAGTTGCGGTCACACCGCCAGTCAGGACTACGCGATCTGCCCTGTCCTGAAGTTCAAGCGAACCGGCATCGAAATTGACAGGGGCATTGCTGTTGTGGCCGCGAATCGACTGTGCAGGTGAAGCCGACGACAACAAAGCTGCACTGGCAACCGCTGCAAGCAAACCAAGATTAAGGGGTCGGGTTATCATTGTGCGCTCACTTAACGGCATTCTGATCGATACGCAAATGGACCCCGCCGTCGAGGCGGACAACCCGCGTGTCCAAATCGGCGCTCAACCGGCCAGCATTGAAAGTCCCGACCTTGGTCCGACCGCTGACCGGGCCGAAGCTTCGCATCGATTTGTCTTTCAGCGACAGTTCGACATTACTTGCGACAATGTCGTAGCCCGGCGATTCAACCGCAAGCGGACCATTTACGCGCATCGTTTCCTTGCCCAAATCATAACTTCCACGCTGTGCAATGATGGAGGCCGGGCCATCGTTCAGCAAAATCCGCCCAGACAGCGATGTCATGTCAAGAATCGGGGTTGCCGATGTTTTTTGCACGGCGCTGCCTGCACGCAGGCTAAACGGACGACCGTTACTGTCCTCGCCGCGATACAGCGCCTCAACCAGACGCATGCGCTCCCGCGACTGGTCAACCTCATTCTTGTTCAGGACAAAGCTCAATTCCTGCGTCGCCGAAAAGGGACTGAAAACAAGCACCGCCAGCAATACGCCTATTACGCTGGGCAGAATGACGCGCAACGACCGGATCAACCGGTCATGGCGCCCCCCGGGCATTGCCCATCGCTGTCTTTGCGTACGTTCGAGATCGGCCTGTTCTGACATGGACTAAGCTATAACGCCTTCGAACCTTAACTGTGGCCGAATATGTCTATTTCCGGCCAGCCTGCGAGATCAAGGTCGGCGCGGTGCGGCAGGAAGTCGAAACAGGCCTGCGCCAAATGCGTGCGCCCTTCGCGGTCGAGCCGCTCCACAAACTGGGCGTGCAGCCGGTGCAGAAACCGCACGTCGCTCGCGGCATAATCCTTCTGCGCCTCGGACAAGGTCGGTCCACCCCAGTCGCTGGACTGCTGTTGTTTGGAAATATCGGTGGCCAGCATTTCCTTGACTAGCTCCTTCAACCCATGCCGGTCGGTGTAGGTTCGCGTCAGGCGCGAGGCGATTTTGGTGCAGAACAACGGGGTCGCCACAACGTTGAGATAATGCGAAATTGCCGCCAGATCGAACCGCGCAAAATGGAACAGCTTGAGCCGCGCCGGGTCGCCAAGAACGGCGCGCAAATTGGGCGCGGCATAATCACTATTGGGGCCAAATCGGACCAGATGCTCATCGCCTCGTCCGTCCGAAATCTGCAACAGGCAAAGCCGGTCGCGCGGCGTGATCAGCCCCATGGTTTCGGTATCGACGGCGACCGGCCCTGCGGCCAAAACGCCTTCGGGCACGTCTTCTTCATATAGATAAACGCTCATTCCTGCCCCTTGCCCCACCGCGCGCGCCAAGGCAATCGAAAGCGCACTTTCGAAGGCGGCGTAAAGCCGCGTAATATTTGCTATCCCGCAACCTTTTTCTGCGATATAGCTGGGGCTTGCGCGATCACCAAGGACCGCGCTTGTGACGTGCAGGACCATCGCCCTCGGCTGCATTACATCGGTTATTTTGGGCGACGAGAAGGCAAGTAGTAAGACATGGGTTTTGATCGCAAGCGTGCCGGCAAGGGCCGGGACAAAAGAGACGGTTTTGGTGATGAAAGCTATGACGGCTACCGCGCACCAACCCCCTACCAGAGTGATTTTGGCGGCGGACGCTCCAGCGGCGGTGGCGGATTTAGCGGCGGCGGTTCGGGCGGCGGCGGCGGTTTCGGCGCACCTCGACGGGGCCCTGGCGGCCCACCAATGCCAGCGCAGGTCATCGGATCAGGCAAGGGAATCGTCAAGTTTTTCAACGGACAAAAGGGGTTCGGCTTCATTCAGGTCGATGATCGCCCAGATGACGTGTTTGTCCATATCAGCGCTGTTGAACAGGCAGGCCTAACCGGTCTTGCCGAAGGTCAGCCGCTCGAATTCACACTGGTGGAACGTGGCGGCAAGGTATCGGCGACAGACATCGTCATCGATGGCGAACCAATGGCAGTTACCGAACGCGCTCCGCGCACTGATCGTCCAGAGCGCGGCGGTTTCGATCGTGGCCCTCGCGAAGGCGGCGGCGGCTTCCGTGGCGGCGACCGTGATTCGGCACCGCGCGCACCACAGCGCGAATCGACCGGGGAACGCGCCAACGGTACCGTGAAATTCTTCAACGACATGAAGGGTTTTGGCTTCGTGCAGCGCGACGATGGCGGCGAAGATGTGTTCGTACATATCTCTGCGCTTGAACGGTCGGGCATGGGTCAGGTAACCCAAGGTGACCGTTTGGCATTCGACATCGAAATCGATCGCCGCGGCAAATACTCGGCAACGAACCTGAGCGCGCTTACCGAATAAGCGATCTTAATTATCAAAAAGGGCGGGGAAGCATGATGCTTTGCCCGCCCTTTTTGTTTGAATCGTTCAGGCTTTGCCGATGGTTGCCGCCAGAAACCAAGCGCGCTGCTCGGCTTGGTCGGTCCAGTCGTCGAGCAAGCCATCGGTCGCATTGTCACCCGCTTCTTTGGTGAGTTCCTTCGCGTCCTTCAACGACCTCACCAGCGTTTCATTGTCTGCGTGTAGTTCTTTGAGCATCTTTGGCGCATCATTGGTTGCCGAATCATTATCCTTGATCCGCTGCCTCGCCCCAATCGAGCCAATTGAGGTCAGCGTATCCTGTCCCAGCTTGCGGACACGCTCCGCAACCAGATCGGTGGTCGCGATCAGCTCAGTCGCCTGTTCGTCGAACAACAGATGATATTCGCGAAAATGCGGGCCGGTCACATGCCAGTGGAAATTCTTGGTCTTCAGATACAGCGCATAATAATCGGCCAGCAGGCCGTTCAATGCGTCTGCCAGCGCCTTCTTACTGTTGTCACCTTCTGCCATATGATTCTCCGTTCGGGGGATTGGGTATCCTTACAATATAGGAACGCACCGCCGATTTTGCCACTGGAGCATCTTGCCCAGGCAGATTGAGCCACTCACTTAGGCAAGGCCGAACGCCTGCAACGCCAATAATATACCCCATCCGAGCAGCAGCGCACCCGACACCCAGCGAATCGGTTTGAGCGGCACGATTGCCGCCAGCCGCTCGCGCAGGATCACCGCCGGGACCGTCGCTGCCATTATGCCAACAAATCCCCCGGCGGCTGCCATGGGCCAAAATTCGGTGCGCGCGCTTTGTGCCGCAATGATGAACTGGCTCTTGTCGCCGAATTCGAGAATGAACAGGCCGAGGAAAGCCGTCAGGAAGGCAGGTGTCTTCCAACCGGTCAATGGATCGACCTTACGCCGCCACATCAGCATCCCTGCGCCAGCAAAAATATAAGCCATTCCGGCGAATAGCTTGAGCGGCGCTTCGCTGATCCAGCTATCGATCACCGAGCCACCCCCCGCCGAAATCGTGCAGTTCAGCAAAGTCGCAGCGGTGAGCCCAGCCAACACCGCGCCATTCTTGTGATAGCGCAACGCCAGTGCCGCCGCCAATATCTGCGTGCGATCGCCCATTTCGCTGAGGAATACCGACAGGAAAGTGGAAAGTAGCGCGTCCATGCCGAACGCCCTAGCACATCGGTCTTAAAAGTGAATCAGTTCGGCAACCGCACCGCAACCGATGCCAACAAGGACTGCGTCACCGCCGGGTTTAATTGCGAGCAGCCGATGGCGTCGCTCAATATGCCTGTAAAGCTTCCCACGACCGAATCAGCCCCGCCGGATTCGAGAACGCGGCTCATCGATGCTTCGAACACGCTGGCAATCTCGGCGACGGCGGCGAAGTGATGCGCGATGGCGGTCTGGCGGATCGCCTCCAACCGAACGAGGAATTGCAACGGGTTGGTTTCGAACGATGTCAGTCGCAACGCCTCCAAAAGGTCGCCGAGTTCTGCGCGAATCAGCATTTGCCGATCATGATCCATATCCATGGCAATGCCCCCATGCCCGTTGTTCCCGACAGGTGTGCGCCAACATGGTTAAAAACCCCTTAAAGCCGCAGAAATGCGAGTCAGGGGTTGACTTTGTCCCCCCGGACACGCAAAGGCGCGCGTCTGTGAACGGATAGGTGCATTGCCGCCGCCGTTTTTAACGAAATACAACTCGAAGGAATGGGCCATGGCGAAGCCAGCCACGATCAAGATCAAGCTGGTCAGCACTGCTGACACCGGCTTTTTCTATGTGACCAAGAAAAACCCACGCAACATCACAGAAAAGATGACGTTTCGTAAATATGACCCCGTCGTGCGCAAGCATGTCGAGTTCAAGGAAGCCAAGATTAAGTAAGCGGAAAGCCTGCTTGAATAAGGTAACGATCAGGGCGCTTCGGGCGCCCTTTTTGATTAGCAGCAGGCCTCTGCGATAGCGGTGACATGCCGCAGATCGGTACCGCAACATCCGCCCAGCACAGTAATATGCGGGAACCGCTCAACCAGCGCCAAATGCCGCGCCGCTAGATCCGCCGGATCGCCGATGTCGAGCTCAGTCATCGCATCCAGTTCGGCATGACTGCAGGTTGAGGCGTTGGCACGAACACCGCGAATGCGCGCCGTCCACGGCTCATTCTCTTCCAGCGCCCCGGCGAAATGCGTTGGGTGCGCGCAGTTGATCATATAATAAGCCGGATAGTTTTGCGTCGCTTCGTCGACCGCAGCCACGGCGTTGGCCAGACGGCTACCAGTCGGCAGGTGGCCATCGGTTTCGACGGTGAAGCTAATCGCGACCGGCACGTGCAAAGCCTGTGCCGCCTGGGCCAAGCCGGTCGCTTCGGGCACATTGGTCATGGTTATCGCAGTTATCATGTCCACGCCTGCGGAATGGAATATGTGCGCCTGATGCGCATGATAGGCCTGCGCCTCGGCCACGCTCATGATCCGTCCTGGGTCATACCCGTCACCGCGCGGGCCAATGCAGCCGCTGACGATGATCGGGTTTGCGTCACTGTGATATTCCTCGCGAAGGGTGATCAGCATCGAAATGGCATCGGCGTTCAGCGCATCCAGCTCTGCCAGCATCATTCCCAGCGGTTCGGCCCAATCGGGGCTTGAACGCCAAGTGGCGCTTTCAAGCACCACCCCTGTCCCCATCCGCCGTGCAAGCTCCAGAAAGCCGCGGTAATAATCTTCCAATGCGCGCCGGCCGTCACTGGTTTGGAGCAGGGTTATCGACGCAAAATGCGGCAGGTCGATCCCGCGGTTAAACAGGATATCGGTCTCAAGCCCGGCGTCGGTCAGGAAAAGTCGTTCAAGCTGCGGAAGCGATGCGATGGCCATAGGCGTATCCTCGATGCTTGCGACTTGGGGAATGTTTATAGGAAAATGGAGCCGCAAACAAGATTTTGGGCATATGAGGGTTTCGGTCAGAGCCCAACATCACCGAAAAGATGACGTTCCGCAAATATGCCCGCGTCGTGCGCAAGCATGTCAAGTTCAAAAAAGCCAAGATCACGTAAGCCCGCGCGCTGCTTGAAAGGCTAATCGATCAGGGCGCTTCAGGCGCCCTTTTTTGCTTCATGCGAATGTGCGGCCCGCTTGTAGATGTTGGGTATGAAGCTTTATTATGTCAGCCTGAACCTGTCTCGGGTTATATAGTCGGCCTTCTTTGCCAAGAGCGATTAGCTCACCCTACAATCCCCTGCACCGCCTCCAGAAACTTCATCACCGACACCGGCTTCGACAGATAGCCCCGCGCGCCTGCTGCGCGTATCCGCTCCTCGTCGCCCTTGCCGGCATAAGCGGTCACGGCCAGAACGGGGATCGCGGCCAGCGCGGCGTCCTTTTGCATCGCCTCGATCAGGTCGATGCCACTGACATGCGGCAGTTGGATGTCCATGATGACAAGGTCGGGGGCAAACATCCGCGCCTGCTCAAGCGCCAGCCGTCCATCGCGCACGCCCTCAACGGTGAACTGGTGCGCGCGCAGTAGGTCAGTGAACAGTTTGAGGTTCAGTTCATTATCCTCAACGATCATCACCTTTTTGGGCATACCACTCTTTTCCCTCTTTGCGTTCGCTTGGGTGTTCGCTTAAGCGAAAGCAATGCACGAAACAAATGGCAAGTTAGACGCCTCGGGAATGGCGTTTCAGGCATTGGCCTGGGCGTTGATGGACGAAAAGCGCGCCGAGCGTTTGTTGTCGCTCACCGGTCTTACGCCCGAAGGCTTGCGCGGCAGCATCAACGAGCGCGGGACTCAGGCCGCGATATTGTCCTTCCTTGAGGCCTACGAACCCGACCTCATTGCGTGCGCCGCGGTCATCGGCGTGTCGCCGGCGGTGCTGGTGCATGCTAGGCATGAGTTGGAATCATGAGCCGGCCGCTTCTCATCTCCGACTGCGATGAGGTGCTGCTGCACATGATCGTGCCGTTC
>JANMQN010000197.1:0-10900 GCA_031370535.1 Sphingomonadales bacterium
GGCTGTTGTCGTGGCACCACCCCTAAAGGCGCAAGCGCAGCTGTAATTTTGGCTTTCAGCTCCTTTGCACTTTCCGGCAACAGAAAATCGACCGCCCATATCTTGCCAGCGCCGAAATCCGATTCCATTGCGAGCGCATGCGGTTCGCCGGCATGTTTTGCGCCATAGTCCTTGCCACCCCAGATACCGACTTCCTCTGCACCAGCCCAAAGAATTCTGATTGTTCTTTTGGGCTGGCCAACCTTTAGTGCCGCCGCGGTAATGATCCCGCACCCTGCTGCATCATCGATCGCTCCGGTTCCCAAATCCCAGCTATCTAGATGGCAGGCGATGACAATCATAGGCAGTTTGGGATCCGAACCTTTTATATCTGCAATGACGTTGCCCGATGTCTGCTGGCCGATATTTTTGGGTGTCAGATTCAGTTTCAATCGCACCGGCTTTCCCCGCGCGAGAATGCGTTCGAGATTTTCTGCATCGGGCAATGACAATGCACCGGCCGGGATTGGCGTCACACCGGCCTCAAAGTTCGTATTTCCGGTGTGCGGATTGCGGTGATAGTCTGTGCCCGCCGATCGAATGACAATAGCCGCTGCGCCTTTTTTTGCAGCGATATTGGGACCGACAAAGCGGGCAGGGCCAAATGCTCCGTAGGAACTGCCATCCTGCGTTGCCTTCATCGAATGGCTGACAAATGCGATTTTGCCTTTCAGGCTTCCATCGGGAACGGCACGCAAATCATCAATAGTCTTGAAATAGACGACTTCGGCTTCAAGTCCGCCGTCGCTAGTGCTGCCACTGTTGCCAAGGGCACTGATGTGGAGTTTGTGCGGGAAGGGGGCAGTGACATATGCTGTTTCCTCACCGCGCACCCATGTTGGCATCTGATATTCTTCTATGCGCGCGTTGTTCAATCCCAGCGATTTCAGCTTGGTAACCGACCATATCCGAGCGCGCGCTTCAGCTTCGGTACCAGCCTGTCGCGGCCCCACCTCGGTGGTCAGGCCTTCGACAATGTCCCACGCAATGTCATCCTTAAGGCCTGCTTCCAAAGGGTTGACCTTTGAAGATTGGGGCGCAGAATTAGCAGGGAGGGCGGCAAACATGCTGGCGGCCAGCAACAGGATATTTTTCTTCATGCCTGCCACCCTATCGACGCGCTTCCCCGCTGACAATCCCGCTTGCGACACGTTGGACGCGCGGCTAGGGAGGCGGCAACAAATCACCCCCAAGATATGAGAGAAAACCGACATTATGGCCGCGCAATACAGCTACGTAATGAAGGGAATGACCAAGACGTTCCCGGGAGCGAATAAGCCCGTTCTGAGCAACATCAATCTGCAATTTTATCCCGATGCAAAGATTGGCATCGTCGGACCTAACGGCACCGGCAAATCGACATTAATGAAAATCATGGCCGGGATGGACACCGAATTTACGGGCGAGGCATGGCCCGGCGAAAATATCACCGTAGGCTATCTGGCGCAGGAGCCGGAGCTTGATCCGACCAAGACCGTGCGTGAAAATGTGATGGACGGCGTACGTCCGGTGGCCGACCTCGTTGACCGGTTCAACGAAATCTCGATGATCATGGGTGACCCGCCCGAAGATGCTGATTTCGACGCGCTTATGGAAGAAATGGGCACTTTGCAGGAAAAAATCGACGCGGTTGATGGCTGGTCGCTCGATAGCCAGCTGGAGCTCGCGATGGATGCGTTGCGCTGCCCGCCTGCCGACAGCCCGGTCACCAACCTTTCAGGAGGTGAGCGTCGCCGCATTGCGCTGACGCGGTTATTGCTAGAAAAGCCTGACATCCTGTTGCTCGACGAACCGACCAACCACCTTGATGCGGAATCGGTGGCGTGGCTGGAAAAGCATCTGGTCGATTATAAGGGTAACGTAATCCTCGTCACCCATGACCGCTATTTTCTGGATAATGTCGTAAGCTGGATACTCGAACTCGATCGCGGCCGGTACTTTGTCTATGAGGGCAATTACTCCACCTATCTTGAAAAGAAGGGCAAGCGGCTAGAGCAGGAAGCCCGCGAAGATTCCGGTCGCCAGAAAGCGATCAAAGACGAACTCGAGTGGATCAGGCAGAGCCCGAAGGCACGACAGACCAAATCAAAGGCGCGTATCAAGTCTTTTGACCAGTTGGTTGAAGCGCAAGAAAATCGGACGCCGGGTAAGGCCCAAATCGTCATTCAGACCCCCGAGCGGCTGGGCAGCAAGGTCATCGAGGTCAAAAACGTTTCGAAAGCCTATGGCGACAAGCTATTGTTCGAAAACCTTTCCTTTTCAATACCGCCAGGTGGAATTGTCGGCGTCATCGGACCGAACGGTGCGGGTAAGTCGACCTTGTTCAAGTTGATTACCGGGCAGGAAACAGCTGATTCTGGTGAGGTGGACATTGGCGAAACCGTGAAACTTGGGTTTGTCGACCAGAGCCGCGATGACCTTGATCCTAACAAGAATGTCTGGGAAGAAATTTCCGGAGGTGCCGATTTTATGAAGCTCGGCAAACACGAAACTCCGACGCGCGCATATGTCGGAGCCTTCAATTTTAAAGGCGTCGATCAGCAGAAGAAGGTCGGACAATTATCCGGCGGTGAGCGTAACCGGGTGCACATGGCGAAAATGCTGAAAGAGGGCGGCAACGTGCTGCTGCTCGACGAGCCGACCAACGATCTCGACGTCGAAACCTTGTCGGCGCTTGAAGAAGCGTTGGAGAGCTTCGCAGGTTGCGCGGTGGTTATTAGCCATGACCGTTTCTTCCTTGACCGTTTGGCAACACATATTTTGGCTTTTGAAGGCGATAGTCATGTCGAATGGTTTGAAGGCAATTTTGAATCCTACGAAGAGGACAAGATTGCCCGGCTTGGCGATGAGGCAACCCGACCGCATCGTGCAACTTATAAGAAGATGACGCGTTGATGGAGGCATGAAGAAACGCACACTCCTCATCATAAATGCCGCCAGCGGTAGCGCTAATTCGGTTGGTGAGGATGTGCTGCTTCAGGCGTTGCAATTGGCCGGTTTTGCGGTCGCCCAGCAAATTTATCTGCCCGAAGAAGACTTGCCTGATCGCACTTCCGTAGAAGCGCACAACATTCAGGTGGTCGCTATCCTTTCGGGCGATGGCACAATCAGCAGTCTCGGCAAGAATTTTGCTGGATGGCGCGGTGCAATATTGGTCCTTCCGGGCGGTACCATGAACCTGCTGTCGCGCAGATTGCATGGCGAGTTATCGTTATCAGAATTGATCGGAAAATTGGCGCAGCTTGCCGAGAGCGCTGAGCCGTTTCCAATAGTTCGGCTGGGTGATCAGGAAATATTGACCGGACTGACTGTTGGCCCGTGCACACGCTGGGGCGAGGTGCGTGAAGGAATGCGGCAAGGCGATGTCTCTGCGTTAAGGGAGATTGTGCCAGCCGCGTGGTCAGAAACACTGACCAATGATGGTGTCTGGATAGATGGTCGCGACGAAGAAACTTATGCGGGAGTTTTCGTAGAACCGATAGACGCCACCACGCTGTCCGTAATCGCCTTTCGTGCTAACAATATCGGCGATATGGTGGGACACGGAATTGCATGGTTGCGGCGGGATTTCCGCGAAGGTCCGCATGACGAATTGGGGGCGATGCCTCAGGTAACTATAGCGGGCGACGATGAAATAGCCGGCGTATTGGTAGACGGCGAATATAGCGATCATGAATTGCCGATCACTTGCTGTGCTGCAATGTCGTCGGTTCGGTTTTTGCGGATGGCACTATGAAAAAGCTCATATTTGCAGCTATGTTGTTGCCTCTGGCGCTATCAAGGTCGGTTCAGGCGACTGACGTGCCTGTTTGGATTTCGGTTCAGGCAGAAGCCCTTCGAACAAGCGACGACGACATCGCCCGCAATATTGACAAGACTGGTTTTTTCGACGGCATCGAAATCAGCGATTCCCGTTTTTCCGAGAATGGATTTGATTGGCACCTCATTCGTTTTACGAACGCAATGAAACCTGACGGGCCTTTGTGGATGGTGCCTCACGATGATGAAAATGCAGCTTTCGATGCATTGATTACTGCAATCAAAGAGCATGGCGGCGTTGGGGTTGTTGTCAATTCAGGGACTGGAAGTTTGCGGCGGCAGTCTGGCAGCGGAGTTTGTGGCGTTCGGGTCGGCGTGGTTTCTTCATGTGATCCCAATCGCAATTTCGATGCCGTGGCACCAATTTTTACGCAAGCATTCATGGCTCAAATCCCCAAGGGACAACCGGTGATTGCGCTCCACACTAATAGCCACGGCTTTTCTGGGGACGGCGGGGGAGGGCGAGGTAACATAACGATCTTAGATCAAGCGGCTTACCCACGAGGGATATTCATGCCGCGTCCCGGCGGTATTTTTGCTGTACGACCGCAACCCGATATGGCGAATTACGATACACTGGGGTTAACGGCTTATCTCGCAGCAAACGGCAAACCGGACGATGCTGCCGCGAGTTGTGGGCTGGCTCTGGCAAATGCCGGTGTTCATTTCTGGCACGAACGCGTGCGTACCAGTGATGGCTCGATGTCCAACTATCTCGTACTGAATCGTCCGGAAATTCAATATTTCAACGCCGAGAGCAGGGCGGAAATCGATCTCGCCTTGGCCTCAGGAAGGCACAGAGTGATGATTGGCGCCTATCTCGCGAATTGTCAGAACTCAGGGTACAAGCCACTGCCCTGACCATGCTTCTGCAGCGCCATCCCAAATCCATTTGGCACGGCGATGTCCAGAATTGGCAAGATAGAGCCATTCAATTGTAGTAACCGATAGCCAGAGCAGGGCAAAATTTGCACGACTTTCGGTCAACTGAGACTCGTCAGGTTGCCGACCTTCAATCCACGTAGGCAGACCCGACGTTGGCGCAGCCGAAACCGACCCAGGCGCCGCAAGTGCCATATAACAGCGCCGCGCGAACGTCGTGGATTCCTTCCAGGCATTATCGACTTCTTCTCCATTCGATTGGATACTGGCGTGACCGCCGAGGCGAAGCTGCACCTTTTCCTCGGCGTCGTACATAAGGACCGATGCGGGTCCTGACTGATTGGTTTTTTCAGATCGGATGTCGGTATGAAAGCGGAGCAGTCGCATTTCTCGATCGGCATTGCGCAGTACCATGACGCGTATTTGTGGTGAACCGTCCAAACCCAACGTTGCTACAACTGGCGTGTGCGCCGGAGAGGTGCGTTTGGAAGCGCCTGGCTCAATTATCCCCCAAGCCTTATTGAAGCTGAGATCCAGATCGTTGTAAAATACCTGTTCACCTGGAAGCACGTTCATTGTGGAATGAATGTCCCGGATGCCTCATCAAGGACATGCAGACAACCTTCCGCAATGCCGAAGTAAGCACCGTGCAGTTTCAATCCTCCAGCATGTTCACGTTCGGCAATGAACGGAAAGCTGCGTAAATTAGCCAAGCTAACCTTGACTGCTTCAAGCTCAAGTGCGTGCTGTGCATCGTCGGGATTTGCAGCGAGCACATCATCCCGCGCTTCGCTTATCAGACCCATCCATTTGTCGACAAAACTCGGTCCGTTTTTGACAAGATCGCTTCCCGACAAAGATGCCTTGATACCTCCGCACTGAGCATGACCCAGCACGACGATATGGCGCACTTCCAACCCAAGAACGCCAAATTCTATTGCGGCAGAAACGCCGTGAAGGCCGCCGCCCAGCTCGTATGGTGGCACAAGGTTGGCAACATTTCGCAGAGCGAAGACTTGTCCTGGGACAGTATCGAACACGGTTGCGGGATCGACCCTGCTGTCGCAGCAAGAAATGATCATGACCGGCGGGGCCTGCCCGTCGCTCGCTAGCGAATCGAACCGGGCTTTTTGTTTCGGATAAGCCTCCGACCGAAACCTGTGATAACCTTCGACCAACGCGGTAAACTCAGGCATTAAAAGCGTTCCCCGCGGACGACCTGCACATCGCCTATTGTTAAAAGAAGACGGTAGCTATCAAGCAGGGGAGCGATGGCGTCCACCAACCGCTGCGCCTTTTCGTCAGATGCGAATGCCAGAACAATCGTCTTGGCCCCAGCTTCTGTAACATCGTCATGCTGCCATTCACCTGTACGGCCACCACCGGAATCGACGTGGATCAAGCTCCAGCCTGAGATATCGACCGATTTGATATGTGAAATAATGCGGGGGGCGAGCGGCGCATCGACCAGTATTTCGATACGTTTGCGGGTGACGGTTTGAACCATGATTTATCCTATCGCTGTAGCGAGTGCGGCAAAAATCGAAATGCCGAAAATGATGTTGAATGGAAATGTAATTCCCAAAGACATGCTGAGATAAACGCCCGGATCCGCTTCTGGGAGCGCCAGCCGCATCGCCGCTGGCACTGCAATGTACGAAGCACTTGCCGCCAATATCCCCAAGGCCGCAGAAGAGGCAACATCAAGTCCGATAAATGTCCCCACCGACGTTCCAATTGTCCCATTCAGCAAAGGCAGGAATATCGCCAAAGCGACAAGTCTCCATGTAATCTTTCGGGACTGGACCAGACGCCGAGCAGCGATGAGTCCCATATCGAGCAGGAACAGGCACAATACCCCCTTGAACCCAGTATCGAATAGCGGTTTGACTGGCGCGAAACCGTCAGCGCCTGCAACGATGCCGATCAAGAAGCTGCCAACAAGCAACATAACCGAAGCGTTGGTCAACACCTCGTGCCAGGGCGTTCCAGCATCCTCGCCTGACTTTGGCGCGCCCCGCCGCGCAAGCATTAGCCCGGTGATAATGGCGGGCGTCTCCATCAGCGCCAGCACTGCTACCATGTAACCTGCCGGACCAAGTCCTTGGCCAGTCAATATTTCCTTTGCCGTCACAAACGTTACCACGCTGACCGAGCCATAATGTGCAGCGACTGCGCCAGCGTCGATTTGCGACAAGCCTCCGAATTGGCGGAGCAAGCCGAATGCGATAACGGGTAGCAGGAAGCTGAGCGCTAGACCTGCGAGCGCAGCGGCGATGAGGTCGGGCGTTAAACCGCTGGACGCAACCTCGACGCCGCCTTTCAAACCAATTGCCGCCATCAGGTAGATCGACATTGCTTTGGCGAATGCCTCGGGAACGCTCAGGTCTGACTTCAGCACCGCTGCGATGAAGCCTAATATGAAGAAGAGAATGACAGGTGACGTAAGCGTGTCGAATATCATCGCGTTTCCCTTACCAAATTTGCAACTCGATAGCATCGAACTAGCAGTTGGCAAGAGAGCACTGCGTCGCTATCTGGACCGCATGAACGCTCCGATGACACCACCAGAACGCGCCCCTCGCGAACGAAAGCCTGACTGGATTCGCGTTAAAGCTCCCGGTGGTGCCGGATTTAATGAAACCCGCAAGCTGATGCGGGACTTGAACTTGAACACGGTATGCGAGGAGGCCGCGTGTCCCAACATCGGTGAATGCTGGACCAAAAAGCATGCCACTGTGATGATATTGGGTGACGTTTGCACGCGCGCTTGTGCCTTCTGCAACGTGAAGACGGGTATGCCAAAGGCTGTTGATCCGTTGGAACCCGAGCATGTTGCAATTGCTGCAGCCAAGATGGGGCTTGAGCATATCGTGATAACGTCGGTGGACCGTGACGATTTGCCCGACGGCGGTGCCAGCCAGTTTGTGAAAGTTATCGAGGCTCTGCGGCGCAATACGCCAAGCACCACGATCGAGATACTCACGCCCGATTTCCGTAATAAGGCGGAAGTGGCGATCGAAACAATCGTCACCGCACGGCCCGATGTCTACAATCACAATTTGGAAACCGTCCCTCGGCTTTATCCCACGATCCGGCCAGGTGCGCGTTATTATGCATCGTTGCGGCTACTGGAAACGGTGAAGCGGCATGATCCGTCGATCTTCACTAAGTCTGGCGTCATGCTTGGCCTGGGTGAAGAGCGGATGGAGGTCCATCAGGTGATGGACGACATGCGCAGCGCCGACATCGATTTCCTAACCATGGGCCAGTATCTGCAACCGACGCCAAAGCATACCAAAGTGATGGATTTTGTCACTCCGCAGGCTTTTGATGCCTACGCCGCGATTGCGCGGGCAAAAGGCTTCCTGTTGGTCGCATCGAGCCCTTTGACGCGATCAAGTTACCATGCGGGTGATGATTTCGCCAAGATGCGCGATGCCCGCGCTTCGCAACTGGCAAAGGTCAGATAGGGCAGGGGGCATGCCGCACCATCACGAAAGACGCAGCCTGCCGCACAGCGCGGCGCAGATGTACGACCTTGTTGCCGATGTCGCGCGGTACCCAGAATTCCTGCCGTGGGTGAGCGCCATCCGCATTCGAAAAGATGATGATGCCGAAATGCTGGCCGATATGGTGGTGGGTTTCAAATCGCTGCGTGAAACGTTCACGAGCAGGGTCGTGAAATCCCCCAAAACATCGATCATCGTTGATTATCTTGATGGACCGATGAAGCATTTGCACAATGCTTGGAAATTCGAGGATGCTGTTGGCGGCGGTTCGTTCGTTGACTTCACGGTCGATTTCTCGTTCCGAAACCGTGTGTTTGAGGCATTGGCCGGCCAGTTTTTTGACTCTGCGCTGCGCAAGATGACAACGGCCTTTATCGAACGCGCAGATGCGCTTTACGGCGTCGGAGGTAGCAACAGCTCAAGCGCGTGAAGCGTCGCAAAGGCGCGGATATCTGCACGGCTTTTATCAGATCCGAACTGAATTTTGTCGCCCGACATCTCCCCGGCATTTTTATCCTTCTCAGCTACTGCGAATACCACCGTTCCAACCGGCTTTTTCTCGGTCCCGCCGTCCGGGCCAGCAACGCCGCTGATGGCGACTGCAATATCCGCGCCGCTTTTCTTAAGCGCGCCCTGCGCCATTGCCCACGCAACTGCTACTGAGACTGCTCCAAAAGTGTCGAGGATATCTTCGTTCACGCCCAGCATCTTCATTTTGGCGTCGTTGCTATAGGTAACATAACCGGACCCCAGCACGGCACTGCTGCCGGGCACTTCTGTGATTGCCGCAGAAACCAGTCCGCCGGTGCAGCTTTCGGCGACAGCAATCATTCGTCCCGCAGCCTTGTTTTCCGCAACCACGCGTTCGGCTAGTTTGGCAATTTTTGCGGGCAACACAGATTTCATAGGGAGATTTTCTCAAAAGTGGCAATCGCCTGCGCTGCAATTCCTTCACCGCGTCCGGTAAAGCCGAGCATTTCAGTCGTGGTTGCCTTTACCGATATCTGCGCAACATCAACAGACATTATTTCAGCGAGCCGCCCCCGCATCGCTTCTTTATGCGGCCCAATTTTTGGCGCTTCGCAAACGATGGTCACATCAGCGTTGCTCAATCTATAGCCTTGTGCATTCGCAAGCCCAACGGCGTGGGCCAGAAAGCGGGCAGACGACGCGCCGCGCCACTGTGCGTCGGAAGGCGGGAAATGATCGCCGATATCGCCAAGCGCCATTGCCCCCAGAATTGCGTCGGTGAGGGCGTGCATCGCAACATCGGCATCACTATGACCGGAAAGCCCTTTGGGATGTGGGATTTGAACGCCGCACAACCATAGTTCTTCGTCCGGAACCAAGCGATGAACGTCGAAGCCAGAACCGCTGCGAATATTTGGGGTCATATCATTTCCTGAAAAATCGCTGGCGAATGTGAATTTTGTAAGCGCTTCATCGCCGGGCACCATACGAACATCCTTTCCTGAGGCCATTAGCATTCGGGCGTCATCGGTCGGCTCATCGCCGGACCAATCCAAATGCGCCTTATAGATGGCATCAAAGTGAAAGGCCTGCGGCGTCTGGATGCGCCACAGATTTTCGCGCTCCACCGTTTCAGCGAGTATGCCGCTTCCGCGAGCCAGGCTGTCGACAACAGCGAGGGCAGGGACTGCCCCGGGCGAATGCTTCAAACTCTCAATAAGCTGGTCAATGATACCGGCCGAGAGAAAAGGCCGTGCAGCGTCATGGATGAGCACATGGTCTGCGGCCCCCATATTGGCAATTGCTTTAAGTCCATTGAGCACACTGCCTCGGCGCGTGGCGGCTCCAGTCACGAAAACGGGTTCGGGCAATCCTTCAAGTGCTGCCCGTGCGTTCGGTTCCTGACCTGCTCCAACTGCAACGATAATAAGGTCGATGTCGGGATGAGCGGCAAATACCGCATAACTATGCCGCAACAATGGTTGCCCGCCAACAAGCCGAAACTGTTTGGGCGTGCCATTGCCCACTCGGGTGCCGGACCCGGCAGCAACGATAAGGGCAGCAATGCGTGGACGGGTGGCCATGCCAGCGTCTTAGCCATAGCATGGTTGCGCGCCAAGCCGAAAGCTTGTAACGGCCTGCCTAAATATTAGGCAATCTTTGAAAAATGCAGATCAAACCCATTCATATTGGCAATATCGAAATTGCATGTCCCGTCATATTGGCGCCGATGACTGGCGTAACAGATATGCCGTTCCGCAAAATTGTCCGACGTTTTGGTTCAGGTTTGAATGTCACAGAGATGATCGCCAGTCAGGCGATGATCCGTGAAACCCGCCAGTCCTTGCAAAAATGCGAATGGGATGCGATCGAAGAGCCCGTATCGATGCAGCTTGCTGGCTGCACGCCATATGAAATGGGCGAGGCGGCAAAGCTCAATGAGGATCGCGGTGCGGCGATTATCGATATCAACATGGGTTGCCCGGTCAAAAAGGTCGTGAATGGCGACGCGGGTTCGGCGTTGATGCGCGATCTGCCATTAGCCGCCAGTTTGATCGAAACAACGGTGAAGGCAGTTTCAGTACCTGTAACTGTAAAGATGCGGATGGGATGGGATCACGCTAGCCTAAACGCTCCTGAATTAGCGCACATCGCTGAAGACCTCGGTGCAAAGATGG
>JANMQN010000001.1:0-5863 GCA_031370535.1 Sphingomonadales bacterium
AGAAGAACCCGTCAGTTCTTCGGAATGCCCGACCTTTGCCCGCAAAGTCGCATTCTCTGCACGCAACCGCTCGGTTTCCGTTGCTTTGGATACCAGATGGAGCAGTTTCCCCGCCTCAAAGGGTTTTTCTATAAAATCCACAGCACCTTGGGCGATGGCCGCCACTGCAGTATCGATATTGCCGTGACCCGAGAACACAATGACCGGTATCTGCGGATCGCGGCTCTTGATGGCCTTCAGCAGTTCAATTCCATCCATTGACGAACCACGAAGCCAGACATCAAGAAGTATTAGCGAGGGCAAACGCTCATCGAGCGCCGATAATGCTTCCTCGGCCGTCGCGGCGGTCCGTGTGCCATAACCTTCGTCATCAAGCACCCCGGAAACAAGATCCCGGATGTCCTGCTCGTCATCTACGATCAGTATTTCTAGTGCCATAATTAGCTCAAAACCTCATCAATGCGGGTGGATCTGGACGGCGATGCTTTGTTGCCCACTTTTGCGGCAACGAGTTGAGGAAAAAACTTTAATGTAACGACCGCGCCCCCAATTGGGTTGTCGGAAAGCGTAATCTCACCAAAATGCTCTTCGATAATCTTTTTTACGATCGCCAGACCAAGGCCCGATCCTGTTGCGCGATTCGTAATATATGGTTCCAATATCCGGTCCCGGTCTTCCGGAAGGCCGACACCATTATCTGCTATTCTGACCGTAAGCAGGTCATCATCCTGGTCCAAGGCAATCTTGATTTCGGCCGGACCGGGTGCAGATTTTCTGCGTTCCTCGATGGATTCGGCAGCGTTTTTAAGAATGTTGGTGATCGCCTGCCCAAGCTGGCGCCGGTCCGAAATGAGTACTGACGATTCCGCGTTCTTGTCATAAGTAAAGGCGATATCAGGATGTGCGACTTCGAACATGAAAACGGCGTGCCCGACAATATCGTGCAAGTTTTCGGATCGGAATACCGGCTTTGGCATTCGCGCAAAGGAGGAAAATTCGTCAACGATGTTACGAAGATCTCCAACTTGCCGGATTATTGTGCTGGTCAGCTGCGCGAAAATCGACTCGTCTTGCACAATCTGCTTTCCAAACCGCCTTTGCAATCGCTCAGCCGCCAATTGAATCGGGGTTAGCGGATTTTTGATTTCATGCGCAATTCGCCGTGCCACATCTGACCATGCCGCTCGCTTTTGATCTGCTAGTTGCTGGCTGATGTCTTCAAACGTGATCACACTACCTTGGTCACGCGGCGACACCCTAACCGCCACCGTCAACGGCTCAGGTCCGTCGCCTAACTGGACGACCCCACGAGATTGGCTTTCAGCAAACTCCGACAATTCAGGCGCAACCGACTTGAAGTTATGGCCGACAATCGTATCCAAACCTTCTTTCAGCATCTTCTCGGCGGTCGAGTTGGCCAACTGGATTACACCAGAGCCATCTACCGAGATAACGCCAGCGGAAACCGATTCCAGCACGGTCTCGATGAATATACGTCGTTCACCCAATTGATGGTTGGTGGCAATCAGGGCGCCTGTCTGACGCTCCAATCTCTCGGTCATCCGATTAAACGACTGAGACAGAAAGCCCACTTCGTCTTCCCGATATTGGTCTTCCGTGACCCGCGCCGATAAATCGCCGTCTGCGATTTTCTGAGCGGCGTCGACTAGATTGTTCACCGGACGAACCAAGCGGTCGGCAACACGCAAAGCGACCCAAAGCGTGATTCCGATGATCATCAGCGATACCACGTACAACGCCACATTAAACTGAAGCTGCAATGCCCGTGAGCGCTCGACCATATTGTCATAATCTTGAAGAACGGACTGGGCCTTTTCACCCAATGCGAATGATGGGACCGTCAACGCCCGGCTCGCATATAAATAGCTGCGGGGGTTATCGAACAGTACCGTCACAACCTCGATCCGGTCCGTGCGGTTAGTGACAACCAGTCCTTCGCCAGCATTCAACTTTTTCAGGATGTCGGGTGCAATCCAGTCCTGCTTTCGATCATCATTATCAGTCGCGACTGCTTCAGTTCGCTGGATTCCGTCAGCTCCCACCGACACAATTGCGGATTCGCTTAACCGGCGTCGGACAACTTGTTCAAAATAATAGCTCAGAAAAGCAGGGTCGTCGGGGTTAGTTTGACTGAGTGCATTTCTGAAGTCTCCCGCCATCGTTTGCGTTTCGTCTCCAACATCGCGGGCATTGACTTCATAATATCCCTTTGCGAGTTCGCCCGCGTTTTCGAGCATTCCTCGTGCGGATCCCGAAAACCAGAACTGTACCCCGCTCTGGAAAAGGAGCGAGGCAAATATCACGAGTAGAAGCGTCGGAATTGCAGTGATTGCCGAGAAGATCGCGACCAACCGCACATGCAACAATTGCTTGCTGCCGATATTGCTTCGCTCTGCACGTTTCAGAGCCACGCGGCGCCCGAATAGGACGAGCAGTAATGTTGCAGGCATGAGATTGCAGACCAGCATCGTTGCAGACCCTGCCGGCGACAGTGGTTCGGATTGCGGGCCTTGGTCGGCCAGTATCAGCGCTGTCACGATCGCTGCGACAATCAACGTTATGGCGCTGGCAATTTCGAGAAATTTTATCGACTGGCTGTTTCCCAGCAAACTGCCAACGGTGGATGATAAGCGATGGGTTAACGACGGAGCGTCTAAGTCATTGTTTATACCAATTGTTGCCATATTGCCACTGTGACAGCGTACGAGTGACATTTAAAGCACAAATTGGTTACGCTGAAATCACACTGCCGCAATCAATGCTCACCTTGTCCATGGCCACTAGGTCCAATGCCATAGTCGGTAAGCTTTTTGCGTAGCGTGTTGCGATTTATACCCAGCAAAGCTGCGGCTTTTAGCTGGTTCCCCTTAACCTGCCGCATAACGTGCTGTAACAGCGGAATCTCAAATTGAGCAAGCGCGCGGGAATAGAGCTTTCCGCGCGCCGTTCCGCGCAAACGGCTATCGCGCAAGAACTGGCTAACCGCTGCCTCAAAGCTCGCGCCCTGCGCTGGCAGTCCGGCTTCTTGCGCGGGCTCGATGTACTGAACGACTGTCGCTTCGGTGATCACATCTTCCCGGCATACCAATGCAAGGCGGTAAATCAGATTTTTTAGCTCGCGGATATTTCCCCGCCAGGGCAAGCTCATCAGCATCCCGATTGCCCCGTCATCTATTTTTCGTGATGGCAAGCCGTCTTTCGCTGCAAGCTGTAGGAAATGTTGCGCCAGCAATCCAATGTCTTCGGTCCGGTCCCGAAGCGGCGGCATATCGATCGGCACAACGTTCAACCGGTAAAACAGGTCCTCACGAAATTTGCCTTTTGAAATCAGGTCTTCCAGATTCTGGTTTGTTGCCGCGACAATACGGACGTCAAGACGGATACTCGCTTTACCCCCGATCCGACTGATTACGCCGCTTTGCAAAGCGCGAAGAAGACGGGTTTGGGCGTGTTTCGGCATATCACCTATTTCATCGAGAAACAGCGTGCCGCCCTGTGCTTGTTCAAACCGGCCGATTGCCTGCCCCACGGCGCCCGTAAACGAGCCTTTTTCGTGCCCAAAAAGCTCTGCTTCTATTAACTCACCAGGAATCGCTGCCATGTTTACCGCCACAAAAGGGCCGGTTTTGCGGTGCCCCAAGCCGTGGATAGCCTCCGCAACGAGTTCTTTTCCGGTGCCGCTTTCACCGGAAATCAGCACCGAAAGATCGTTCCGCAGCAACCGCGCGACCATACGATAGACGTCCTGCATTGCGGCGCTGCGGCCGATCATCGGCAAGTTGGCTTCGGAAAGCGCCTGAAAAGATTCAGACGGTGTCGTTCTGCTTTTGTCGATCCCTTGTTTAACCGCCAATACCAGATCGTTCAGATCGAACGGCTTCGGAAAATACTCGAATGCATTTATTTCGCTCGCCCGAACCGCCGTTTCCAGCGTATTTTGTGCCGACATGATAATGACCGGCATATCAGGCGTTCTGGCCATTACGTCCTTGAGCGTTGCCAGCCCGTCACTGTCTTTCAAAACGACATCGGTCAGCATAAGATCAAAATGACCGGTTGCCAGTGCGGCATCGCGCGCTGCAACGGTATCACATAGTTGCGTTTCGATATTCTCAGCGGCAAGCGCCGCGCTGACGACCAGACCGATGGATGCGTCATCCTCGACGATCAGAACCTTTGCACCGCTCATTCGGCACCCGTACGTGTTGCGACAGGTAAAAAGATGCGGAAAACCGTTATTTGCTTTGCTATATCGCGCTCAAACAAAATGCGACTGTTCATCTGCTGCACAAGCTTGCGAACAATGGCGAGGCCGAGACCTTGACCGTCCCTTTTGGTGGTCACAAAAGGAGAAAATAGCTCGTCTTCAATATGCGGTGGAACGCCCGGTCCATTGTCGGAGATTGCGATTTCAACTGGTAGTTTTATCGCACGCCGATCAACGTCGGTTTCACGCAACGCTCCGCTCATAACGAAACGGGTCGAAATACCGATAATGCCGTCCAACCTGCCTTGAAGCGCGTCCACTGCGTTTTGCAAAAGGTTAATCAATACCTGCACCATTCCGTCCGCATCAATCATAACCTCCGGCAGTGACGGGTCATAATTTATCGAGATTTCCGGCATTGCTCGATTGGCCGCGCGCAGCGACCGAATGGCACGCTCAATCAGTAGATGCACATTTGCTGGGGCAAGTTCTGCGGGCTCGGACCTGCCAAGTTTCTGCATCTGGTCGAGCAGCCGCGCGATACGGTCGACTTCGTTTACAATCAACTCTGTCAGTGGCTGGCTTTTTTCGTCGACTCGACGCGCCAGTAACTGCGCAGCGCCCTTGATGCCCGCCAAAGGATTTTTGATTTCATGACCCAAAATAGCAGGAGCGCCCATCGCTTGTTGCTGTCCTGCATCTTTCTGGTCTCCGATATGCTCTCGGCCGCCGTTTCGAGGGGATATGACAGCGATGCGCCAATCGGGCTCTCCTGGGAGGATCGAGATGTTAATATCTACCGTGATGCTACCATTCGCGGTTTTGAGCTCCATATCCTGCGCAGAAATGTCGCTATCGCGCGCCACCAGGGCAATATTCATCCTGTCGCTTTCAAACTGAAGCGCGTCCGTAATCGACTGGCTCTCCAGTCGTTTTTTGCTTCGACCAAAAAACGCCTCACTGGCATCATTGGCAAAAGCGATATTGTTATTCGATGAAATGAGCAGCACCGGTATCGGAACGCTGGCCAGAATATGGCTGCTTTCCGGACGCTGCAGCACATTGGGCATGTTTACGCAGCCGATCGCGTGAGAAATGGCTCATAAAAGCGCGTCAGTTCGTCGATAACAATGTTGGGGTCGTCGATGCGATTGACGAAATTCCGGAATTCGGCCGATCCTGTCAGTCCCTTCGTATACCAGCCAATATGTTTTCGCGCACATCGTAGCCCTACATCATCGCCATATAGATCCAGCATAGCCCGGTAATGTTCGATGATGAGATGATATTGCGCCTCCAGTCCAGGATCGGCAAGCGTGTTGCCAGTGCGGAACCAGTGCATCATCTGGCCAAGCAGCCACGGTTTGCCATAAGCGCCACGGCCCACCATCACGCCGTCGGCTCCGCTTTGCGTCAAAGCGGTTTCAGCATCTTCGATGGTGCAAATATCGCCGTTGACAATAACGGGTATCGATACCGCATCCTTGACCTTGCGTACGAATGACCAGTCGGCCGAACCTTTGTACATCTGGTTCCGAGTACGGCCATGGACCGTCACCATCTTTGCACCGAGGTCTTCAGCAATGTGCGCTAATTCAGGAGCGTTCAGGCTAGCGTGATCCCAGCCCATCCGCA
>JANMQN010000002.1:0-4237 GCA_031370535.1 Sphingomonadales bacterium
AGCTTGCGGACCGCATCGCCGCGAAGATCACGCAGCTTGGTTTCATCGACCATTTTGAAACCACGATAAATGAAAGGCTGTTCCTGGCCTTCCTGCTGAATCGAAACTTCGCCGTCCATCAGCAGGTCGAGCTTTTGCAATTCTTCGACGAAAGCGTGCGTTTGTGCGCCTGCGTTTTCAAAGTCTTCGCAGAATTTCAGGATAGCCTTTGTGTTTTCGCTCGGTTGACCATCTTCAAACAACGCTGTGCCTTCGTCGTACTCGCCAACCGCACCAGATGTCGGGTCAAAGCAAAGCGACAGTTCGTCAGTATCCGGACGAAGCTTTGCGAGCAAGAATGGGTAGCGACGGATATATGCAGGTACGTAAACCGGGCGATCGAACTGGCCTTCGTCATTCATGAAGGTGTTGACGCCTTCGTTCATTCCCATCAGCACTAGCGGTACAGGGGTTTCCGAAGCCGAAAAAATGATTGGAAAATTGCGTGATGCAGGCACAAATTCTTCGATCGTCAGCGGGATGGCATGTTGGCCGTCCATGAACTTCGCATTTGCCAGCATACGCGATTTCCATGTCCCATGCTCATTGCTGTTCAGCGGGACCAGGTCTTTATATAGAAGCGGCAAATTGGCGGCTTGGGGCGCGGTGGCCATCGGAAACTCCATTGATTGAGAATGTGACAGAAATTCGTTGCGGCGCTTTAGGCGGACAGGCTCGCTTAGGCAAGCGGAACAAGCTTGCCGGGGTTCATGATGCCAAGCGGATCGAACGCTAATTTGATTGCCCTCAAGGCGGACAATCGCGCAGGTTCCGACAGCCTTGCAAACTCATCAATTTTTGCCTGACCAATGCCATGTTCGGCGGATAGCGATCCAGCATAATCGCGCACACGATCATAAACATGCGACGTTATCGCCTTGCCTTCGCCGGCATACCAGTCTGCAACTGGAACATCGATCGGAGCCTTGACGTGAAAATGGATGTTGCCGTCGCCCAAATGACCGAATGCAACGGTTTTGGTTCCCGGCCATTGGGCCTCAATCACTGGTGATTCCGATGCGATAAAGCGCGCCATTGCTTCTACTGGGACGCTGATGTCATGCTGGAGCGCGGGTCCTTCGGCGCGTTCAGCCTCGGCGATCGCGTCCCGGATTTTCCAGAATGCCTCCGCCTGCGTCTCGCTGCTGGCGATGGTTGCGTTCTCCAGCAGACCAGATCCAATTGCCACCTCTAACAGCCTCGTTGCGAGTTCTGCGGGTGCAGGCTGTCCGGGATTGTCCTGCACCAACTCCATCAGCGCATGCCACTTATGCGCGGTATCGAGTGGAGCACGTGTGCCGGGGATATGTTTGACCACGGCGTCGAGTGCCCGCTGAGGTAATATTTCGAAGCCTTCCAGCCTGTCGTTGGCACGGCTTTGCATGAACAATAACAGCCGGTATGCCTGCTCCGGATTTTCGAGCCCAACCCAAATTACCGCGCGATCGATAAGCGCAGGAACGGTTTGAAGCACCGCGCCCGTGACAATGCCAATTGTCCCTTCGCTGCCAATAAGCAGATGTTTCAAGTCATAGCCGCGATTGTCTTTCTTGAGAGGTGTCATGCCGTCGTAAATGAAACCATTTGGAAGCACGGCCTTCACCCCTGCAACCAGTTGTCGCATCGTACCGTGGCGCAGCACCTGGGTGCCGCCGGCGTTGGTGGATATTAGGCCGCCAACTGTTGCCGACCCTTTTCCGCCCAGGGTCAGCGGAAAACGCCGACCTTTCGATGCGACTGCTTCATGCAGATTTTGCAAAATCACACCCGCTTCGCAACGTACCAGTCCGCTATCGGCGTCAATGGTCTGTATGGTGTTCATGCGGCGCAGCGAAAGGATGACCTGCTCGCCACTGGCGTCGGGGGTAGCACCTGCAACCATACCGCTATTGCCACCTTGCGGCACCAGCGGCAGTCGATATTTGGCGGCGATACGTACAACCGCCGCGACCTCTTCGGTATTGGCAGGCGACGCCAAAGCAGCCGCTTTCCCAGCGAAACGCCCGCGCCAATCGGTTAGCCATGGCGCCATGAACTCACGGTCTTCGCTAAAGCCCTTTGATCCCAGCAATTCCTGTAATTCCGATAATGCGTTTACATTTGGCACGGTGTCTTCCGATTGATTGACAGATGGGGTCCCGATGTTCAATTCATACAACGTTCAACCCTATCGGCTAATGCATAGCGAACTTCAACTTGATACCGGAACGATTCTTGCGCGCAGCCTTTACCTCAGTGTTGTTTGCGGCAGGCCTGCTGGCGATGTCATACGGCGCTTGGGGTCAAGTCGAAATTGTCAGGACAGAAAATCCGTTTGCTCCGATTATACGTCTAAATACGACTTATTATCAGGTGCGTGTCGACCAGCGTGTTATCGTTCGGCTGCCCAGCCAGCAGGCAATGATGGGAGCAAACGGGCTTCGCAAAACCAGTGCGGCTGTTATCAAATATAAAGAGCAGAAAATAGGCAAATGCCTCTGGATCGAAAAGCTGGCTGGTTCGCGGGTCGGGACAAAGCAGTCGTTGGAGTTGTTGACCCGCGATGGCATTATTATACGGGCCTATTTGGGCGATGGCTGCCTCGCCCGCGAATTTTACGCAGGTGCCTATATGGAGCGGCCTGCCGATGGGAAATTGTGCGTTGACCGCGACCTTTTGCATGCACGCACAGGCGCGAAGTGCGAGGTAGACAAATTCCGACTGCTTGTGCCCCGCTAATCACCGCCAATTTCCTTGACATTTTGCCAATAGCAGACCAAAGGCCGCGCAAGCCACAACGGTCTTTGATCGCTTACATGGCGTGCATCGCTTTTCCGGAACAATTTTATGCGCTTTGCCGATATCGGCTTGTCTGATGAACTATTAAGAGCCGTGACCGAGGCTGGCTATGACGAGCCAACCCCGATCCAGGCTGCCGCTATTCCCCAAGTGCAGATGATGCGCGATATTATTGCTATCGCGCAGACAGGAACCGGTAAGACCGCGAGCTTCGTTCTGCCGATGATTGATGTGCTCGCCAATGGTCGCGCCCGCGCGCGTATGCCGCGCAGCCTTATCCTTGAGCCAACGCGCGAACTTGCTGCACAGGTAGCCGAGAATTTCGAGAAATACGGGAAATATCACAAGCTTTCTATGGCGTTGCTCATAGGTGGCGTTCAGATGGGCGATCAGGTGAAGGCGCTCGAAAAAGGCGTGGATGTACTCATCGCCACACCTGGTCGCCTGATGGATCTTTTCGAACGCGGCAAGATTTTGCTTACCGGGTGCGAAATGCTGGTCATCGATGAGGCTGATCGGATGCTCGATATGGGTTTCATTCCCGACATCGAGCATATCTGCACCAAGCTGCCGACGACACGGCAGACGTTGCTGTTTTCGGCCACGATGCCGCCCCCAATCAAGAAGCTTGCGGACAAGTTTCTGTCGAACCCGAAATATATCGAAGTTGCGCGTCCTGCGACCGCCAACGTCAATATTGAGCAGTTTTTGGTCAACGTGTCGCCGATGAAGAAGCGCGACGTGTTGCGTGATTTGATCCGCAGCGAAAAGGTTTCCAACGCGATCATTTTCTGCAACCGCAAGACGACTGTGCGGGAGTTGAACACCAGCCTCCAGCGCCACGGTTTACGTTCGGGCGAGATCCACGGCGATATCGATCAGGCATCGCGTCAGAAGCAGCTTGAAGCGTTCAAGAACGGCGACATCGATTTGCTTGTCGCTTCCGACGTCGCTGCGCGCGGCCTTGACATCAAGGGCGTCAGCCATGTGTTCAATTTCGACGCGCCTTGGCATCCTGATGACTATGTGCACCGGATCGGCCGGACAGGGCGCGCAGGGGCAAAGGGCAAAGCATTCACCTTCGTCACCAAGGCTGACGAAGAAGCGATTGCCAGCATCGAAAAGCTGACTGGCATGAAAATCGAGCGGTTAGGCAAGATTGAAGCACCGGCTGCAGATGACGAAGCGCGCGCCCCTGCCAAACGCGGACGCAGGACCCCGTCAGTAACGCAAAAGGCTGCAAAGCCCGAACAGGAAAAGCCGCAACCGGTTGCGGCTCAGCCTGAAAAAAAGCCAGCGCGATCAAAGCCTGCACCGAAGCAAGAGGCTGATGAAGTCGCGGCTGATGCCGACTGGAATGGTCCGATGCCCGGCTTCTTGAGCGTCGGTTTCGGCAGCTAAATTTTCATCGTTGCGTTGA
>JANMQN010000004.1:0-19355 GCA_031370535.1 Sphingomonadales bacterium
GACTTTGCCGAGCAAATCGACTTTCACAGGATCTACTTTGTCGAAGCGCCGGTAGTGCTGGGCGCGGACAAATGGCGCGAAGTCGACTCGCGGCTGGGCCTTAAAACGGTGATGGCAGGAACGCGCGCGCTGATGGCAGCGGGGCTCATTGCCGAACAGCCGGTAAAGCCGGTCGCTATTCTTCTTATGGGAGCAATGAATGCCGCCGGGTTCGCAATTGCGCGCGGCGAGGACGGTGTTGACAAGGAAAGCCTTGTCGACGGATTGCGGCTGCTGATTGCTGGCCCAGAAAGGATAAACCATGACCATCGAAGCTTTGCGGACGCCTGAGGATCGCTTTGCAAATCTGCCCGACTTCGATTTCCCTGTGGGCTATGTCAATGACTTGCCGGGTTATGAAGGTTTGCGCATTGCTTATGTGGATGCCGGGCCAGCGGATGCGGCGCGCACTTTCTTGTGCCTGCATGGGGAACCTAGCTGGTCCTTCCTGTATCGTCGAATGATCCCGGTTTTTCTGGAGAGCGGAGCGCGGGTGATTGCGCCTGATTTGCTAGGATTCGGCCGCTCCGACAAGCCGGTAAAGCAATCGGATTACAGCTTTCATTTCCACCGTGATTACCTGTTGGCGCTGGTGGAACGACTGGACCTGAAAAGCATAACTCTGGTGGTGCAGGATTGGGGCGGGTTGCTTGGGCTTACTTTGCCGGTCGATGAGAAATTTAAAGCGCGGCTGGATCGGCTGATCGTTATGAACACGGGTTTGGGCGTCGGCACGTCGCCGGGCGACGGCTTCATGGCGTGGAAAAATTACGCCTTGTCGACGCCGGATCTTCCGATCGGTGCATTGATAGCGCGCGGCACGCCGCATCTCACGGAGGGAGAGATTGCTGCTTATGATGCGCCTTACCCCTCGCCCGATTATAAGGCAGGGGCGCAGGTGTTCCCGGCGCTTGTGCCCGTTTCGCCCGACATGGACGGGGTCGATGTAAGCCGCGAAGCTGCGGTGTTCTGGAGCAACGAATGGCAAGGCAAAAGCTTTATGGCGATAGGCATGGCCGACCCTGTGCTAGGCCCGCCGGCAATGATGAAGCTCAACGCGATGATTAACCGCTGCCCGCCGCCGATGGAAATCGAAGGCGGCGGCCATTTCGTGCAGGAATGGGGCGAGCCAATAGCCCGCGCTGCGCTGATATCGTTCGGCGACCTTTAGCTCAGGCACGGTTCGCTTCTTCCGGTTAGACTTGCAAAGTCATCAATATGATATAATAATGATATCATATTAAACGGGAGGTCATGATGACGGAAGTTTCTACCAAAGGTGATTTGAATGCCAGCCTCGAAAGGGCGGCGAGCAGTTATAACGGCTATCTGATGCTAATGCTCATGTTGCTTAGCATGGGGTGGTTCGGTTGGGCTTTGACGCAGGCTATCGCCAGCGACGGAGAAGCTGCCTCGGCGTTCGTTGGATTGGCGCTTAGCACTACAGCCTTCCTTTTTGTGTCGATCGGTTTTTTCATGATCCAGCCCAATCAGGGTGTCGCATTGACACTGTTCGGGGCGTATCGAGGCACTGACCGTAATGAAGGTCTGCGCTGGATCTGGCCTTGGTTTGGAAAAGCAAAGATATCGCTGCGTGCGAACAACCTCATATCGGAGAAAATCAAAGTCAACGATCTGCGTGGGAACCCGATCGAAATGGCGGCTCAGGTTGTTTGGCGCGTTACAGACACGGCGCAGGCGCTGTTCGACGTTGATGATTACAAAGCATTTGTGATTGCACAAATCGAGGCCGCGGTTCGCACGATCGGCGCGCGCTACCCCTATGACGATTTCACCCATCAGGAAGTGACGCTTCGCGGCAATCACGATCAGGTCGGCGGCGAGTTGCGTCTGGAACTGATGGAGCGGCTGCGTGTGGCTGGCATCACGGTCGATGAATGCGGTTTCACGCATCTCGCCTATGCGCAGGAAATTGCGGGCGCGATGCTTCGCCGTCAACAAGCCGAAGCTGTCGTCGCTGCGCGCAAAACGCTGGTCGAGGGCGCAGTCGGCATGGTAGAAATGGCGCTAGAGATGCTGTCCGCCAAAAATGTGGTCGAGCTTGATGACGAACGCCGGGCGGCAATGGTCTCGAACCTGATGGTCGTCCTGTGTGGCGAACGCGACACCCAGCCTGTCGTGAACACGGGCACGCTCTACAGCTAAGGACGGCAGATTGGACGCTCCCCCACAAAAGAAGGCCTTTCCGCTCCGCATCGACCCGGCGCTGTTTGCGGCGGTCGAGCGGCTAGCGGCGGCTGATTTGCGGAGCGCCAATGCACAAATCGAATGTCTGTTGCGTGAGGCTTTGGCCAAACGCGGCGTAAAAGTGGGTGTCAGTAAAGCGCCAAGGCGCGGGCGGCCTCCAGTAAAGGGGCAATTATGATCCGCGACGAGGACAAGCCTTTCATTTGTTACAAAAGCAAATGGAGCATGAAGATAGTTCCGCGCAACGCCGAAGGCTGGCGTTATATGCTTTACTGGATGCTTCCGTTTTTCGGGATGATTGCGTTCAATATCTGGGTAAGCGCGGCCATGGAAGCCAACGGGATGGATGATCAGAAAATCGTCATGATTGTTGTTCCCGTCTTCCTCATTCTTACAACAATATGGGCATTAGCGCTCATTCGCTGGACAAAAAACCGGTCGGAAATAATCGATATGGACGAACTGATCGAAATGAAGCGCGACCGTGACCGCAAGAACAAGCCAGAACGGCGCTGATTCGGAGGCTGATATCATGCTGCAGGTGTTCTTGGAAAACGGCCCGTGGTTCCGAGCAAAAAAATATGGCTATGGCGCCGGGCTGCCCTTTAAATGGCAAGGCTGGGTAGTTCTCGGATTTTATCTGCTGGCGATTGTGCCTCTTATTTTTCTATCAAAACAGGATGGCGCGGTTCCGAAGATTGTAGCCTTGGCGCTCGTCCTGGTCGTCACCGCAATATTGCTCGCGATAGTGCGTAAACGCACCGAGGGTGAATGGAAATGGCGTGGCGACTATGACGCTTAGTTCAAAGTTTCGTCCATTAACCGCGCCAGTCGCAACCCGCCGCGTTCAGCCTGCAATCGCAATGCCGCGCGCGATGCCGCTACATCGGCTTCATCGACAGTCACCGGCTTTTCGGGCTTGGGGCCGCACGGGTCGCCATCCACAGCGCGGGCATAAGCGATGTCACGCGACACCACCCAGTTTTCCTCACTCCATTCGCGGGTCGTGCCGGTATTCATTGCCGATCGCTCCGCATTGCTGAACCGCCGGAAGGTGAGGCAGCGGGTCAAGGGAAGCTGCGACCGAAAGACAGTCGAGTGGAAAAGTAAATTAATGTCAGATACATATATGGCTTTGGTTATAGATGGACTGTGAGCAGTTGGTCACTCATCGCCATAAACAGCAACCATTTTCTCGCCATCACTTGTTGCGCGGCCGCGATACATTCCGGGCGTGTTAAAGCTGAAGGTTGCGGTGCCATCGGGCGCTGCGACGATCACGCCGCCAGTGCCACCCAGCAGCTTGAGTTCTGTCATGACATGATCGGCCGCGGTCTTGGCATTGTCGCCGAGCATCCGAATCCGTGCGCAGATTTCGTGCGCAACGCCCAGACGGATGAAGAATTCTCCAGCGCCCGTAGCTGACACGGCGCACGCGCGGTTGTCGGCGTAATTGCCCGCACCGATGACAGGGCTGTCGCCGATCCGGCCCCAGCGCTTGCCGGTCAATCCGCCGGTCGAGGTGCCTGCAGCCACATTGCCGTCGCTATCGACTGCAACCGCGCCAACTGTGCCATATTTCAGGTCGACATCGTACCAGCCGAGCTTTTTCGCTTTCAGTTCTTCTAGTTGCCGCCAGCGCTCAGGCGTCGCGAAATAATCGGGGCTGACCTGTTCGAGGTCCTGTTCGCGGCTGAATTCGTCCGCGCCTTCGCGTGATAGCATAACATGCGGACTTTTTTCCATCACTGCGCGTGCCAGCAGGATAGGGTTTTTGGTATAGCGAGCGCCGGTCACCGCGCCTGCGCCCATCGTCTTGCCGTCCATGATCGACGCATCTAGTTCGTTTACGCCTTTGTATGTGAACACCGCGCCGCGCCCTGCGTTGAAATTCTCGTCATCCTCTAGCACCATGATGGAGGCAGACACCGCGTCCATCGCGCCACCACCGCTGTCCAACACAGCCGATCCAGCCTCAAGTGCGCGGGAGAGACCAGCGCGGGCAGCCGCCTCTTTTTCGGGCGGTAGCTTGCCGCGCTCCATGCTGCCTGCGCCACCGTGAATGACAAGAGTCCATTTTTTTTCTGCCACTTTTTTGTCCTTTGCATCATGGTCGTGCGCGCCTGGGTGGGCAGCAATGGGTGTGGCGAGCGTTAGTATCAACAGCAACCAGATTGAACCGAAAAACTGTTTCATGTCATTCCCTTTTGTTGCCAGTCTTTTCAATCAAATATCGGGAACAGGCAAGCAATTGCCTTGGCCGTCTGCGCCGCCTATATCAGTTCCATGTCTTCGATACGCCCTTGGCGCGATATATCGCGCCGCTCGTCCCGCCAGATCATGGTCGGTAATGTCCCTATCGGCGGCGATGCGCCGATTGCCGTACAGACCATGACCAACACGCTGACCAGCGATCCCGGCGCGACCATCGACCAGATCAGGCGGTGCGAGGATGCCGGTGTCGACATCATCCGGGTTTCGTGCCCCGATGTCGAATCGACGGCGGCGCTGAAGCAAATCGTCAGAGCGGCCAATGTGCCGATCGTTGCAGACATACATTTCCATTACAAACGTGCGCTCGAAGCAGCGGATGCAGGCGCGGCATGCCTGCGGATCAATCCCGGCAATATCGGGTCGTCCGAGCGAGTAAAAGAGGTCGTCAACGCCGCAAAGGCCAATGGTTGCGCGATCCGCATCGGCGTGAATGCAGGAAGCCTCGAAAAGGACCTGCTCGAGAAATATGGCGAGCCTTGCCCCGAGGCTCTGATAGAGAGCGCGCTAGATCACATCAAGCTGCTGCAGGACCATGATTTCCACGAATATAAGGTCGCGGTTAAGGCTTCCGACGTATTCCTCGCGGTCGCAGCCTATATGGGTCTTGCAGACGCGGTCGACTGCCCGCTGCACCTTGGGATAACTGAGGCTGGCGGCCTGATCGGCGGCACTGTCAAATCGTCGATTGGCATGGGTAATCTGCTGTGGGCCGGCATCGGCGATACGATTCGCGTAAGCCTGTCAGCTGAACCCGAAGAAGAAGTCCGCGTTGGTTATGAAATTCTGAAATCCTTGGGCCTGCGCACCCGCGGCGTCCGCGTGGTTAGCTGCCCTTCATGCGCACGGCAGGGCTTTGATGTCATCCGCACCGTGCAAAAGCTTGAAGAAGTGCTTGGCCATATCAAGACCCCGATGTCGCTCTCGGTACTCGGCTGCGTCGTCAACGGTCCTGGCGAGGCACGCGAAACCGACATCGGTATTACAGGCGGCGGCAATGGCAAGCATATGGTTTATCTGTCGGGAGTCACTGACCATCATGTCGCCGATGACGACATGATTGGCCACATCGTGAAGCTGGTCGAGGCGAAGGCAGCGGAAATCGACGCGGGGTCTTCGGTAAGCATGGACACGCTGCACGGGAAGGCGGCTTGAGCCTTTCGATCCGGTTTGCCGAGCGGGATGACCTCTCTCTCATCGCGCAGTTCATCCGCGACCTCGCCGAATATGAACGTTTGGCGCATGAGGTGCGGTTCGATGAGGTGGGTTTGGCTGATCGGTTGTTCGGTGCGCGGCCTTATGCCGAGGTGCTGATTGGCGAGATTGACGACACGCCGCAAGGCTTTGCGTTGTACTTCCACAATTTTTCGACGTTCGAGGGCAAGCCAGGGATTTATTTGGAAGACTTGTTTGTTCGTCCAGAAGCGCGTGGATCTGGGCTAGGCAAGGCGTTGCTGGCACGACTGGCGGCGTTGGCGATAGAGCGCGATTGTGCACGGCTCGAATGGTCGGTGCTCGACTGGAATGATCCAGCAATCCGTTTTTATCAGTCAATGGGAGCGAAGCCCATGAACGAATGGACGATCAATCGCCTCGATGGTGACGCGCTCGACGCGCTCGCCAACTCCACCTAGGTTAGCATCTTAACGGGAGAGGTGGATGCCTGAAGTCGAAACCGATTATCTTGTCATCGGCAGCGGGGCGGTAGGCATGGCTTTTGCCGATACGTTGCTTGACGAGACCGACGCGCACATCACCATCATCGACCGTCACGGCAAACCTGGCGGGCATTGGAACGATGCCTATCCCTTCGTCGCGCTGCATCAGCCATCGGCCTTCTACGGTGTAAATTCGATGCGATTGGGCAGCGGCGAGAAGGATGTGACGGGACTGAACAAAGGCTTTTACGAACTGGCCACCGGTTCGGAAGTCAGCAGCTATTTCGAACGCGTGATGGATCAGCGGTTCATCCCGAGTGGTCGAGTTAGCTATTTCCCGATGTCGGATTATCTGGGCGACGGCCGCTTTGTGTCGCTGCTGTCCGGCCAAGAGACGAAGGTCGATATTCGCCGCAAGACGGTTGATGCGACTTATTATGGAACCAATGTCCCCTCGACCCACATCCCCAAATTCAAGATCGGTGACGGCGTCAAAGTCATCCCGCCGAACGGCCTACCCCTACTTTGGCAGGGCAAATCGGCGCGCCCCGACACGTTCGTGATATTGGGTGCAGGTAAGACGGCGATGGATGTTGGTATTTGGCTGCTGCGAACGGGGGCCCATGCTGAAGACATCATCTGGGTAACTCCGCGCGACAGCTGGCTGCTCAACCGCAGAACGACGCAGCCGGGGGCAGAGTTCTTTCACTCGACAATGGGCGGACAGCTCTCGATTATGCAGGCGCTTGCAAAAGCCGCCGATGCCGACGCGCTATTCAAAATGCTTGAGCAGGCGGGGGTCATGCTTCGTATCGACCCATCTGCAAAGCCGAGCATGTTCCACTACGCCACCATTTCACAAGGCGAGGTGGCGATGCTGCAGGACATAAAAAACGTCGTCCGCATGGGCCGGGTTCACGTAATTGACGCAACCGGCATGAAGCTGGAGCAGGGCGATTATCCGGTTCACGGCAATCCCATCTACATCGACTGCACGGCAACGGCGGTCGAGCGCCGCCCGGTGGTGCCGCAATTTCAGGGCCACCTGATTACACTGCAAATGATCCGTGTGCCGCAACCGGCGTTCAGCGCGGCATTGACCGCGTTCATCGAGGCGAGTTTCGATGATGACGACACAAAGAACCGCCTTGGCGTGCCCGTGCCGTTGCCCGATGGCATCGCACAATATCCAGCGGCGAGCATGACCAACATGATGAATCAGGTCACATGGACGCAAAATGAGAAGGTGCGCGCGTGGATATTGAACAGCCGTCTCGATGGATTCGGCAAAATGATCGCGAGCGTCAAACCCGATGAAACCGACAAGATCGCGGTGATGACCGAGTTCCGCACGCAGGCGATGGCGGCAATGGGCAATATCCCCAAATTGATGGCACAAGCAGGGTGAGGGACGATTTGTCGATAGAAGTGAAGGGATTGAAATGAATTCAACGCTGTTTGGCATACTGCTGCAAACGCTGGTTCACACGACGACGCCTGCTGCACCGGTGCCGCCTCCCTTTGTCGAACGCACAGGCAATCCAGAAAGCCTTGCTTTCTTAGCTGACCGCAATGCGCAGATCGATGTCGAAAAGGCGCTGGATGAAGCAAAATTAAGCCGCAAAAATGTGCTAATAGTCATGGGCGCGAACTGGTGTCATGACAGTATCGGTCTCGCCGGTTGGCTCGACTCGCCGCGATTCATGGCGATGATGCGCGACCGCTATGTAACCGTCTATGTCGATGTCGGCACGCCACAAATCGGCAAGGGTCGCAACGTCGATATCGCGAAACGCTTCGGAGTTAAAAAGATTAAGGGCACACCGGTGGTGATGGTCGTTTCGGCGGATGGCAAATTGCTCAACACCAAAAAAGACGCGCTTGGCTGGCGAAATGCCGCGAGCCGTCCTGAGGACGATATTTTTCGCTACTTTGACGGGTTTACGCCGACTTAAACAATTAACGTTATGTCTGGCGCATGCAATTGAAGCATGTCTTGCCTTTATTCGTGATCGCGATTGCGATCGGCTGGTTTATGCCTTCAGATGGAACAGGCCAGCTCGTCATTGGTCCGACAGAGCAGCCAGTCCAGATCATCAAGGCTTCGACGCCTGAAGAAAGAGGCGCTCCCCAATTGGAGATGGAGCGCGCCAATGACATTCCGCAAATAGCGCCCGACAAGATTACCCTGAACCGGGCTATTGATGGGCATTTTTATGCCGACTTAGATGTGAATTACGGTAAGGTCCGCTTTCTGGTCGATACCGGGGCATCGATGGTCGCGTTGACTGGGGACGATGCCCAAAAACTTGGGCTGACTTGGAATGATGTCGAGCTCGAAACGATCGCGCGCGGTGCCAGCGGTGATGTGCGGGGAAAGCTTGTGGTGCTCGATAAAATGCAGATCGGCAATTTTCAGGCAAACAAAGTTCGCGCAGCGATCATCCCGCAAGGGTTGGATGTATCGTTGCTCGGCCAAAGCTTTCTGGCGCGGGTCGGCTCTGTAAACATCCAGAACGACAAAATGGTCTGGAACTGATCAAAAATAAATATCGATATAGTCGGTCAACTGGTCGCACCACTCGAACTCTCGCATCCGCCAATATTTGCGACCTTGGGTTATGGCGAATTCAACCGCGCCATCCTTGACGCAACGGCGACCACCATCTGGGGTGTTGGTAATCGCGATGCGGCCAACGAACGTGAACCGATCAGTCTCAATGCTTAACACATCGCCTTCAATTTCCAGGCGACCCATACCATCGGGCGCGATCTGTGCGCCTCTCAGATGGACCACCGGCCCGCGCTGGCTTACATCAAGGGTGCCGCGCTTGTCCCAGCCAATCCACTGTAGGGTCAGCCCGCTATTGCCGCGCAACTTTTCGAGAGCGGCCTGATCGCGAACCTGTGTTACCGTGACCGGGATAGCTGATGGCGATGAGGCTGCACTGACAGGCGGTGGAGCGCTTTCGGCGCTGCCGCCTTGAATCTTGCACCCAGGCAATGCTAGCAGCGCGATCAGCGGCAGGGCAATTCCGGTCGGTTTCATAAGCGCTCCTTTTGCAGGGCCCGAAATAGCACGGTCCGTAGCCGCTGCAACGGGTTGAGTTGCCAAGCCAAGTCGGCCAAGACGCAGGGATGGCTAAACTCCACCCCCGCCCGTTGGTTCCTTTTGCTGTTGCCAGCGCTGGTATCGCGACATTTTCGTTAATGGACGCGGCAATGAAAGATCTCGCATTGGGGTTGGGAGCATATAATGCGGTGATCTGGCGCAACAGCCTCGGCGCGTTGCTTATGGGGCTGATTTTCGTCGGGACACGTCAGAAATGGCCGGAAATTCATATTTTAAAGATCCACCTGTGGCGCAGCATTGTGGTCGCCGTAATGGCGGTGAGCTTTTTCTGGTCGCTGACGAAATTGCCTCTGGCTGAAGCCATTGGCCTCAGTTTCATTGCGCCGGTGATTGCGCTATATCTCGCTGCGGTCATGCTTGGCGAAACCATCGGGCGCGAAGCGATCTGGGCGTCACTCGCGGGCCTTGTCGGCGTTGGCATCATCATGGCCGGGCGATTGAGCGGGCATTACACCACCGGCCATTTATGGGGCGCTGCGGCGGTACTTTTTTCGGCGGTCGTCTTCGCTTACAACCTTATTCTTGCGCGGCAGCAGGCGCAGGTTGCCGGGCCGTTGGAAATAGCATTTTTCCAGAACCTGTTTGTTGCTGCGACATTGAGTTTGGCCGCTCCCTGGTTTCTTCAACCATTTTCCGTGTCGCATGCGCCGATGATTGGTGCTGCTGCAGTGCTCGCGGTCATCTCCCTCCTGCTTTTGAGTTGGGCATATGCCCGTGCGGAGGCACAAGTGTTGATACCGGTCGAGTATACCGCGTTCGTTTGGGCCGCGTTTTTCGGCTGGCTGTTTTTCAGCGAGCCAGTGACTTTACCCGTATTGCTGGGGACCGCTTTGATCGTTTGCGGTAGCCTGATTGCTGCCCGCGCTAAGCCGGATCCCATTAATCAAGTCGAAATCGCCACGGTGTAAAGCCTTTGCGATGATGGTCGCGAATTACTGGTTGGCGTTTGGGCGCAAGATAGCTGCGTGGCAACATAGGCGCGCGGTACGGCATATATTGGATACGCCGCCGATTGTGCCTAACGACGACGGAATCATACTGTTTTCGATGATCGGGACAGCGGTTTTGTTGCCTTATCTCTTGGCAGTGAAGTCGTTGCACGCGCAGTTGCAGCGCGGGCGGGTGATGCTTCTTGACGACGGCACGCTGACCGATGCGGACAAGGCGGTTCTGGCCTATCATGTCGGCAATCCTGTCATCCTGACGTTCGATGACATTGACACCGCGCCCTGCCCCAAGGGCAATTGTTGGGAACGGTTGTTGGCAATTCTGGATCTGCGCCGTGAAAATTATGTCATCCAGCTCGATTCCGACACGGTGACGCTGGGGCCGGTACCGGAGGTGACGGCTGCGATTGCCGGGAACCGCAGCTTCACCCTCGGCGGCGGGGTGGAGGATGTTGAATATGGCTTCATGACGATCCCGCAAATGATCCGCGATATTTATCCTGTTGGTCCGCTCTATCCGCATATCCAATCTGTGATTGAATCGGCACTGCGAGATGTGCCGGGAGCAGACGGCCTCAAATATATTCGCGGTTGCGCTGGATTTGCAGGATTTAGCCAATCAGCTGGAGGTCGTGCGCTTGCCGAACGATTTGCGACTGACGTTGGTCGCGCTGTTGGACCGCGCTTCAACGAATGGGGCAGCGAGCAAGCGGCATCAAACTTTGTCGTTGCCAATGATCCAGACCCGATTCAGTTGCCATATTACCGTTACACCAATCATTGGGAGGAATCACTGCCGCCTGAACCGGCGTTCATCCATTATATCGGGACGTACCGTTATGATAGAGGAAGCTACGTGGCTTCGACCCAACTGGCAATCAGGCAGCTAATGCCGAATAGATCATCGTCTTGATTTCGCGGCGCACAGGATAGGTGCTCGACGGCATCAATTGGGTCATGAAGATCATGATAATGTCTTCGACCGGATCGACGAAAAAGGCCGTCGAATACATCCCACCCCAATAGAAATCGCCAGTGGAGCAGGGAGTAAGCGTGGCAGCACTGTCGATGGTCGTGGCAAAGCCGAGGCCAAAGCCGATGCCTGCCATTTCGGCCTCGCTGAACAAGGATTTCGACATCTGCGTCAGGTCTTGGCCGCCGGGGATATGGTTTGCAGTCATGAGTTCGAGCGTTTTGGGGCTGATTATCTGTACACCGTCGAGCGCGCCGCCGTTCAGCAGCATCCGGCTGAAGCGGTGGTAATCGGCGACAGTCGAAGCCAAGCCGCCGCCGCCAGAGTTGAACGACCAGCCTTTGGTCCAAAGACTCTCGGCGCCAGCTTTATCGAATAACTTTGTCTTGGTTTCGGCGTCGAAGGCAAAGCATTCGGGAAGCCGAGACGCCTTGTCGGCTGGTACAGTGAAGAACGTGTCGTTCATGCCCAATGGCGCAAAGATATTTTCGCGGAAATAATCAGGGAGCGATTGGCCGCTGATGCGCTCAATGACTATACCGAGGACATCGGTTGAAACCGAATAATTCCACTGGGTGCCGGGGTCGAACTCGAGCGGGACTTGAGCCAGCGTGTCGATGAAGCTTTTTGAATTGCTCTTGGTCCAGCTTTCGATATCGGTTTTGCGATATGCCGCATCGATATTGCTGCGTTCCTGAAAACTGTAGGTGAAGCCGCTGGTGTGGCGCAGCAAATCAACAATCCGCATTGGAGATGAGGGTGGACGCGAGACGAAAGGCACATTGCCGCCGCCCGCGATAAAGACGCCCAATTTGGCAAATTCTGGGATATATTTGGCGACCGGATCGGTGAGCGCGACTTTGCCTTGTTCGACGAGTTGCATGAACGCAACCGAGGTGATTGGCTTGGTCATCGACGCAATCCGGAAGATCGCGTCGTCTGCAACGCCCGATGACCAGCTAAGTGCTATGTCGTCACCACGACCGACGAGCAACGAGGCAAAAGGCAGCTTACCGGTATCGAGATAATTCGCCTGAATGAAATCCGTGATCCGTGTCAACCGGTCGGGAAGAAAGCCTAGTTCGTCGGCGCTCATACTGCGGTTTGTCCTGTCAATTGGCGGGTTACGGGGTGTGAACTGGATAGCCCGCCGTCAACGGCGATGGCTTGGCCATTGACATAACTTGCCTGATCGCTGGCGAGGAACAAGGCGACGTTGGCGAGCTCTTCAGGCTGCGCACCGCGCCGCAGCGGGTTGAGGCGGCCGATTTTATCGGTGACGCCTTTTTCCTTTGCATAATCGAAGGTCGGTTTGGTCATGCCGGTTTCAGTAAGGCCGGGGCAAATCGCGTTGCAGCGGACATTGGTGCCGGAGAGTTGCTGCGCGCTGACCTTGGCAAGGTTGATGACGCCTGCTTTTGATGCCGAATAAGGCGGGCCGCCTGCACCCGAGCGGATGCCAGCGACGCTAGCGGTCAGGATGATCGAGCCGCCATTTCCTGCATCGGCCATGACCTTACCCGCATGTTTTACCATCAGCCAAGGGCCGATGAGGTTGACGCGCAGGACGCTCGTAAAATTCTCGACCGTGTTGTCGAAGATGCCTTCCATGCCGCCGGAAATCCCTGCGTTGGCAAAGGCAATGTCGATATGGCCATGAAGTTCCAGCGCTTTGGCGACCAGCGCCGCCACATCGGCTTCATCGCCGGCGTCCATCTGGACAGCCGTCGCTGATTCACCGATCATGGCTGCGGTGTCGCGGACCGACGCCGCCATATCGCCGAGCACAACCTTTGCGCCTTCAGCAGCAAAACGGATCGCTGACGCGCGACCGATGCCCGAACCAGCGCCTGTGATTATGGCAATTTTGCCGTTCAATGCTCCGGTCATACGACTACGCCTCCGTCTACCACGATCGTTTGCCCGGTCATAAAGCTTGACGCGTCTGATGCCAAGAACACGGCAGCGCCTGCTATTTCGCGCGGCTCGCCGATACGTCCCAACGCGGCACCCGAAGTGGATGCCTTCAAATTCTCTGGATTTTCCCAAAGGGCTTTGGCGAAATCGGTCTTGACGAGGCCCGGTGCGATAGAGTTGATCCGCACATTGTCCGGTCCATATTCGCGCGCCAGATTTTTGGTCATTTGAATGTCGGCAGCCTTGGTAATTGCATAAGCACCCAATATCGGCGATCCGCGAAGGCCACCGATGGACGAGACGATAACGATCGAACCCGATTTTCGCGCAATCATTTCCGGCGCGACCATCTGGATCAGCCAGTGTTGAGAGACGATATTATGATCGAGCGTTTTGCGCAGTTGCTCGTCGGTGATTGTCGCCATTGGCCCGTAATGCGGGTTCGACGCGGCGTTGCAGACAAGGACATCGACCTTGCCGAAAGCCTTTCGGGTTTCATCTACGAGATTTTGCAGGCTCTCCTTCGACGACAGGCTGGACGCCACCGCAATTGCCGCGCCGGGATGCTTGGCGTTGATACCAGCTGCGACCTCTTCGCAAGGTCCAATGTTACGACTTGAGATTGCGACTTTCGCACCGTGATCGGCCATTTCCTGCGCAATCGCCTGTCCAATCCCGCGGGACGAGCCGGTGATGATGGCGACCTTGCCAGTCAGATCGAATAGCGACATTTTACTCTCCAAATATGTGGCAGGCGTCAGGCGCCTGCTTTTTCAGCGAACTTCCAGGCCGATTCCGCCAGCGGGAAAACGCGTTCGGCCATTGCTTGTGCATGCGATGAACTCGCGGTGCCATCGATGACGCGCTTCTTGATGCCTTGTATGATCCCCGCCAGCCGGAAGAAATTGTAGGCAAAATACCAGTTCATATCGGGCACGCCGTCGCGATTGGTTGCCGCACAATAACGCTCGACCATCGTATCGAGTTCGGGGATACCGAGCGCAGCACGGTCGAGGTCCATCACGCCCGAGCGGCCCTCATTTTGTGTGACCCATGCCATCGCGACATACGTAAAATCGGCAAGCGGATCCCCGAGCGTGGACAGTTCCCAATCGAGCACCGCGCGAACGACCGGCTCTTTCGCGTCGAAGATCATGTTATCGATACGGTAATCACCGTGGACAACGCTCGTTCGGGTCTGCTCTGGCAAAGTCTTGGGGAGCCATTCGATCAGCCGCTCCATTTCGGGCATCACTTCGGTTTCGGACGCACGATATTGCTTGGTCCAGCGGTCGACCTGCCGACCGAAATAATTGCCGGGCTTGCCGAAATCGGAAAGCCCAGCCGCCTCGACATCAATGTTGTGGAGAGCAGCTAGCGTGTTGATCATCGCGTCGTAGGTGGCGCGACGTTCGGCGGGGTTCGAGGCGGGCATCGCGCCGTCCCACACCGTCCGGCCCTCGACCATGTCCATGATGTAAAACCAGCTGCCGATGACGCTATCGTCAGTGCACAGGCCATAGGGTTTGGCGACCGGGAAGCCCGTCGGATGAAGCCCAGCAATCACCTTATACTCGCGGTCAACCGCATGCGCGCTCGGGAGCAACACGCCCAAAGGTTTGCGGCGGAGCACATAAGAACCGCTTTTGGCGTTGAGCCGGTACGTGGGGTTCGACTGTCCGCCCGCGAATTTCAGCGTCTGTACCGGGCCTTTGAAGCCAGCGACATTGGCGGTCATCCATTCGGCAAGTTTGGTTTCGTCCAATATGTCTGCACCCGTCGGTTCAACCGTACCGGTGAACGCGGTCTGTGCGTCAATCGGAGTGGGCGTGCTCATTGGTCGAATACAATGACCGAACGGGCGGCATCACCGCGTTTCATCCGGTCAAAGCCTTCATTGATGCGTTCCAAAGGAATCGTTTCGGATACGATGCTGTCGAGATCGAGCAGCCCGCGCATGTAGAAATCCACGAGCCGCGGAATATCAACGGGGAAGCGATTACCGCCCATGATCGCGCCTTGCAGTTTCTTTCCCGACAGCAGGTCCATCGCGCTCAAGCCAACCGAATGTTGGAGTGGCATCATGCCAAGGATCGTCGCTGTCCCCCCGCGCTTGAGCGACTTGACCGCAAGCTCACCAGACGCCGGACGGCCAACGGCCTCAATCGCATGATCGACACCGCCCTTGGTGAGTTCCTGAATCTGCTTGGCTGCATCATCAGCCATGGCATCGACCACGTCGGTTGCGCCCAGCTTCAACGCCAGCGCGCGCTTTTCGGGGATCGGGTCAGCAGCAATTATGCGGCCAGCGCCTGCGATCTTTGCGGCGTTGATGGTCGCGAGACCAACCCCGCCACAGCCGATCACGGCGACGGTTTCGCCTGGTGTTACCTTACAGGCGTTGAAGATCGTGCCTGCGCCCGTGGTCACTGCACAACCGATGACCGAAGCCTTGTCGAGCGGCATTTCGGGATCAATCGCGACGCACGCATGTTCGTGGACCAGCATCATTTCGGCATAAGCTGACAGGTTGAGCATCTGGTTGACCATACTACCATCTGGCCGGGTCAAACGCGGTGCTTCGCCCGGTTTGCGGCGGGTTTCACCCCCAAGGCACAAGGACATGCGGCCCGTGACACAATATTCGCAGTGGCCACAGAACGCGGACAGGCAGGTAACAACAGCGTCGCCGACCTTAACCGTGCGGACTTCGTTGCCGACAGCTTCGACTATGCCCGCCGCCTCATGGCCCGGAATGGCGGGGAGGGGATGCGGATAGGTGCCTTCGATAAAATGCAGGTCGCTATGGCATAGCCCGCAGGCCGCGGTGCGGATCAGCACCTCATGCGGCCCGGGGTTTGATATGTTTACCTGTTCAATTTGGAGCGGTTTACCCGCTTCGATCAGTACCGCTGCCTTCACCGGGCCACCCCGATATCGCCGCTCGACATGCTACTTGATGGCCTTGCACCATGCTTGCCCAGTTCCATGCGGGCAATCGCGCGCGCGTGGACTTCATCAGGCCCATCGGCGAGACGCAAAGTCCGCTGATGCGCATAGGCTTGAGCCAAACCATAATCCTCTGACACACCGCCACCACCATGCGCCTGAATCGCATCGTCGATTATTTTAAGCGCCATATTCGGGGCCTGAACCTTGATCATGGCGATTTCCGCTGCCGCGGCCTTGTTACCGACCTTGTCCATCATGTCCGCTGCCTTCAAACAAAGCAGCCGCGTCATTTCGATGTCGATCCGTGCCCGTGCAATGCGCTCTTCCCAGACGCTGTGTTCGGAGATGGTCTTGCCAAAAGCGACACGGGTCTGGAGCCGCTTGGACATCTTCTCCAGCGCTTCCTCCGCCACGCCAATCGTACGCATGCAATGGTGGATGCGGCCAGGTCCAAGACGGCCTTGCGCGATTTCGAACCCGCGACCTTCCCCAAGCAGCATGTTCGATGCAGGAATGCGAACGTCCGTCAGTTCGATTTCCATATGGCCATGCGGTGCGTCGTCATATCCGAACACTGGCAGGTGGCGCAGGATGTTCACGCCCGGTGCGTCAAGCTCCATCAACACCATCGACTGCTGTGCATGGCGCTTCGCTTCGAAATCGGTCTTGCCCATGACAATCGCGATCTTGCAGCGCGGGTCGCCCGCACCCGACGACCACCATTTGCGGCCGTTGAGTACATATTCGTCGCCTTCTCGGCGGATCGAGGTTTCAATATTGGTTGCGTCGGACGAAGCGACGGCAGGTTCAGTCATCAGGAACGCTGAACGGATTTCCCCGTTCATCAACGGCACCATCCATTTCTGTTTTTGCTCCGCAGTGCCGTAGCGCAGGAACACTTCCATATTGCCGGTATCGGGTGCGGAGCAGTTGAACACCTCCGACGCAAAGCCAACACGGCCCATTTCTTCAGCGCAAAGCGCATATTCCATGTTGGTTAGGCCCGGACCTTCGAATGCGACGCTGTCGTCGACATGGACACGACCCGACGTCGGCGGCATGAACAGGTTCCAGATACCAGCCGCCTTAGCGCGCGCCTTTTCTTCCTCGACAACCTGCAGCACTTTCCAACGGTCGCCCTGTGCGTCCTCCGCCTTGTAATCGGCAACTCGTGGACGGATGAAGCGCTCGATATGGTCGCGGACGCGATCCCGCCAATAGGTCTGCTTTTCGGTGAGATCGAAATCCATATTCCTCGTCCTTCTTGTTTAATCGCGCGCTTAACTGACAGACTTGGCTGCTTCGTTCAAGACGCGCAAGCGTTCATTATGGCTTTCGCGCGAAATCGGGAAATGGCGCAATATTAATATGCCAGTGATCCCGATTAGCAAAATTGCCAACATGTAGAAGAGTGCAAGCTGGTCGAGGATCGGGGCGTCCAGTTTTCCGGATACCGCCTCCTGCGGAAAATTAGCGAAGGTCAGGATCATCCCCGCAATGAATGTGCCGATTCCAATGGCGCATTTCTGCATGAAAAAATAGCCTGCGAAGAAAAGTCCTTCTGACCGGCGTCCGGTCTCGGTCTGCGATGCTTCGACAACGTCCGCCATCATGGAGGAGGTCAGGATCATCATCGCGATGGAAAAGCTGTTCGAAAATATGGTGAAGGCGAACATGAAACGCGCGTCCGGGTTCGCAGGTGCGCCGGGCACCAGATCGAGCAACCAAAAGCTATATAGCGCGGTGTTGATGCCGAGTGCCAAAATCGCAAATAATATTGCCGCATTTTTTTTGCCCATTCGCGCCGAGATTGGGGGGACGATGAGGAACGCGACCACCATGCTCGCAAACAGGATGAGCGCGTAGGCCAGCATCTCGAGCATCGCCAACTGCCACAGGAAAGCCAGCAGATAGTTGCTCAATGCAAAAGTGATGCCCTGGTTGATCAGCCCGAACAATGCGGCGGACACTAGCCAGAGGAACGCGCGGTTTGAAAGCGTCGCGTGCATTTCGCCCAATATATGCTTTAACCCGTGATAGGTTTGTGGCGGTGGCGATTGTTTGGCGACCCGTTTGTGCTGGCCGACTGCCGATACAAGCACAGCGCCGACAATCATCAGTGCGCCGCAGAGCGAATAGGCGTTATAACCATCGATGTCCGTCACGCCCTTGGGGCCGGCAAAAAACACGCCATAGGCCAGAATAAGCACGATCAAACCGCCCGCCCAGCCGAACAGGAATCGATAGCGCATCAGCCGGGTCCGCTCGTCATAATCGCTGGTTAGTTCGGGTACCAAGGCGATCGATGGGACTTCGCACATCGACACAAAGGTGCGCACTAAAACGGCGGTAGAGAATAGCCAGACGATGAGCAGATTATCACTGAGCGTGGGCGGGTGCCACAACAGCATCCATAATATGCCGAGCGGGATTGCGGAGAAATACAGCCACGGCAGGCGGCGGCCCCATTTACTTTGCGTGCGGTCGCTGAGCTCGCCGATGATTGGGTCGGCAAAGGCGTCGAAGATTAACGCTGCCATGATGACTGCGCCGACCACTCCGGCATCAAGCCCCATGACCTGATTATAGAAAATTAGCAGGAAAACCGAGAAGCCGTTATCCTTGATACCGTAGGCCACCGAGCCCAGCCCGTGATAGACCTTGAGCGAAAGGGGAAGGCGCATTGGCTCGATCATGCCGCGGGCAACGTCGGTTTTACGGCGAATCGCATGGGCGGAAGGCTCCTCATTCCTCCCCCTATGCTAGGGCTGACGCCTCGCCTGTCAATCGGCAGCGCTTTGACGTTACGGCATGCATTGCCCGCCGATAAGCGCTTGCGTTTCGCCGCGCGCCAGCCCAAAATTTAGCCAAGCAATTAATAGGAGAGCATCATGTCCGACCTTGAAACATTCCGCGCCGAAGCGCGCGCGTGGCTCGATGAAAACTGCCCGCCCGAAATGCGGACGCCGGTGAAGGGCGACGAAGATGTCTGCTGGGGCGGACGTAATTTCGGGTTTCAATCCGAAGCGCAAAAGGTCTGGATGGAGCGTTGTGCGGGCAAGGGCTACACTGTTCCCGACTGGCCGAAAGCTTATGGCGGTGCGGGCCTGTCCCCGCAAGAAACCAAAATACTGCGTCAGGAAATGGCGAAGCTCGGATGCCGCAGTCCGCTGAACAGCTTTGGCATCTGGATGCTTGGACCGGCGTTGCTCAAATTCGGGACCGAAGATCAGAAGGTGCATTATCTGAACGAAATC
>JANMQN010000011.1:0-19368 GCA_031370535.1 Sphingomonadales bacterium
CACCGAAACCTTTGATACTTTCATCCCAAAGAAATCCTGCAAATCCCGTCGTTCGGACTGTATCGATCAAGCGCTTTGTTATTTTTCCAGTTGCCATATTTTTTCTCCTGAGTGCGGTTTCCAGCAATCACCGAGCAATCACCGAGTCGGAAAAAGCCGCCAAGGAACGCTAAGTGTAGCGTAACCAATGCTCAGAAAAACCCTGACATTTCTACGACATAGTAGCCGTTACGTACGCTGCCAGCGAAAATACCAGACCTCGTGCCCTATGCGCCGCGCTTTGGCTTCATATCGGGTTTCGGGCCAACCACTAGGACGCGTCTGGAAGTCGGCCGCATTCTTGCACAGCCAATCGAACTGGTGACGATGGTTCTGCATAACCATTAGCGCGTGCCGTAAATACACAGGATGATCGGTGCCGAATCTAAATTCCCCGCCTGATTTCAGTTTTGCTGCGATTAGATCCACAGGACCTTCATTCATCATGCGTCGTTTGGCATGACGGGCTTTGGGCCAAGGGTCGGGATGCAGCAAATAGACCAAGCTAAGCGATCCATCCGGCACACGCCGCAAGACATCGAGCGCATCGCCCATGTGCAGCCTGACATTTCGTAACGCGCCATCGCGGATATGAGTGAGCGCTTGCGCCACGCCGTTGACAAAAGGCTCGCAACCGATGAATCCATGATCGGGTAACAAGTCCGCGCGATATGCAAGGTGCTCTCCTCCACCAAAGCCGATCTCGAAATGCATGGATCGTTGGTCACCAAAAAGCATTTGGCTTGTAATGTCGCCTTCGGCCGGTACCGCAATTTGCGGTAGTAGTTGCTCGACTAGTTCGGTTTGCTCCGAGCGTAACTTCTTACCCTTCGACCGACCATAAAGGCGGTTCAGCGTGGTCGGGTCTCCAGGCTTGTTTGCAGTCATCGCAGCGCGATTACTCGATATGTTGGCGAATACAAGTCGGAGAGCCGCGGTGATATGCTAAATATCTCGCTAAGCCTCGCTTAAAGCTAATTTATACTTTGGCGATTAGGTGAACAGCATGGTTTCTGACACCATTTTCTTTTGGCTGTTGCCCGTAATGTATGCCGTGTTTGCAGGCGTGTTTATTGCGATCGCGATAGCAGAGGGAAAACAGGGGTGCGCGCGCAAAGGTGGGGCAGCCTTTGCCATCGCCGTGTTGGCGATCATCCTCGACACGCAGCGCAGCCTGTTCCCTTTCTGGTTCTTTACGCTGGCCGTTCCGCTGCACTGGTTGGTCCTGATGTTGACCGCCGACGCGTTTCTCGCCCGGCATGGAGACCACACTCCGCGTAAGCCCGCAGCTGTTCTTTTTGCAGTTGGTTTGGCCGTCAACCTGTGGGCCACCTTGATTGTCGACCGCGTCGATATCCGTGTTCCGAACGCGAGTATCGTTTGTATTTTAATGATTTCTCTGGCGCTGCCGCGCTTTTTCAGACCAAGAATGCGCCTTCTTGATCGGCTTACGGCTGGAGCCATTGTCGCGACATTGCTGTCCTACGTTATTCGTTTCGGTATCTACTTTACGATGGATCAATCGCAAGAGTATGCTCAGGGCAGCCTATGGTCGCAATACATGATGATGTTCTATTTCACGTCGGCAATCATCACATTGGTGCTGGCGACTTTGCTGATCCTGACCATAACCGCCGATATCGTTGATCGACATCACATGGCGACGACGATCGATCCTTTGACTGGTATTGCTAATCGGCGTGGCTATGAAAAAATGATCGAACTGCAGGGGAGGGGAGCGCCGGCAATTGGCGCTGTGATGATGATTGACCTGGATCGATTCAAGGCGATCAATGATGCGCACGGCCATGCTGCGGGCGATGCAGCCTTGTCAGCCACGGCTTCGGCAATAGAAAAGGCATGCAATGGCTGGGGAACGGTCGCACGGCTGGGCGGCGAGGAGTTTGCCGTACTCGTTTTTGACACGCACAGGTCCGCGAGCGTCGAGCTTGCGCGTTTGTTGAACGCGGCAATATATTCGATACGGCTTGACTCACCAATGGCTGATATATGTTTTACAGCGAGTATTGGCGTGGCTTTGATGTTTAAAGGCGAAAGCGTCAGTTCGGCCATGCGACGGGCTGACATGGCGCTGTACCAAGCAAAGAAGCAAGGACGCAACCGAGTGTTACTCGCACCCCAAATTGTCGCAAATCCAGCCAATTTGGCCGCAGCTTAGGTCAGCGCTGCCTTTAGAGCCTCTACAAGGTCAGTCCGCTCCCACGGGAAGAAATCACCCTCCGCCTTTCTACCAAAATGGCCATAAGCGGCGGATTTGCGGTAAATGGGCTTATTGAGACCAAGGTGCGTGCGGATACCGCGCGGCGTGAGGTCGACAAGTTTCGGCAGAACGGTCTCGATTATATCGTCGCCGACTGTGCCGGTGCCATGTGTGTCCACATAGAGCGAAAGCGGCTTGGACACGCCGATGGCATAGGCCAACTGGATGGTGCAGCGCGTTGCAAGACCCGCTGCGACGATATTCTTTGCCAGATAGCGCGTGATGTAGGCGGCGGAGCGGTCGACCTTTGTTGGGTCTTTGCCGGAAAATGCACCGCCACCGTGTGGTGCAGCGCCACCGTAGGTATCAACAATGATCTTGCGACCAGTAAGACCAGCGTCGCCATCAGGGCCGCCTATTTCGAAGCTTCCGGTGGGGTTGATATGATATTCGGTTTCGGTCAGCAGGCTCGCAGGGATTAGGTCGGCGATTACATCTTTGACATACGCATGAAGCTGGGCTTCTTTTTCACCTTCGTCATAGCCCTTGGCATGTTGCGTCGAAACGACGATGGCGGTCGCGGCTTCGGGCACGCCTTCGTTATTGTAGCGTAAAGTGACCTGGCTCTTGGCATCGGGTTCAAGGAATGGCGCTTTGCCTGAATGGCGATCGGCGGCCATGCGCTCCAGGATCTTGTGGCTGTAGTCGAGCGTTGCTGGCATGAGGTCGGGGGTTTCTGTCGAGGCATAGCCGAACATGATGCCCTGGTCGCCAGCGCCTTCGTCCTTGTTTCCGCTCGCGTCCACGCCCTGCGCGATATGCGCAGATTGTGGATGCAGGTTGTTTTCGAAGCGAAGCGTTTCCCAATGAAACCCGTCCTGTTCGTAGCCGATTTCTTTAACGGTACGGCGAACGGTAGCTTCGACCTCTTCCTTGACGCCAGCAGCCCAATTGCCGTCTTCGTCCATGATACCTTTGCCTCGGATTTCGCCAGCTAGCACGACAAGCTGCGTCGTGGTAAGCGTTTCGCATGCAATGCGCGCTTCGGGGTCTTTGGCGAGAAACAGATCGACGATGGCGTCGGAAATCTGGTCGGACACCTTGTCGGGATGGCCTTCGGATACGGATTCGGAAGTGAAGAGGTAATTGGCGCGCATGGTTTTTCCAGTCTATTGGCTGTATCTGCGTATAAAGAATTCTTTATATCGTGGCGCGCCCTTAGCGGGATGTGCGCCAGCGGGCAAGCGGTAACAACGCAAAGACGATGAGCAGTGCCGCAAAAGCCAGCGGTAGGGTATTCCCATAGCGCGCGAACAGCGTCGGCGCCTTGGCGACCGGAAGACGTGCATCAATCCTGCCAGCCGTGCCTAGCTGCAGGCTTTCGACTACGCGGCCATTGGCATCGATTATCACGCTGATACCGGTCGGCGTCGCGCGTACCACAGGAAGGCCTTCCTCGATCGCCCGTAACCGCGCCTGCGCCAGATGCTGCGGCGGCCCGACGGTTCCGAACCACGCGTCATTTGACGGGTTGAAAATGAAATCGGGACGGTTTTTGCGATCGACAACTTGGCCGGAAAAGATGATTTCGTAACAGATTTGCATGCCAATCTTCACAGGCTTATCACCGACACTGATGGTCATCGTCTGCGCCCCCGGACCTGGCCAGAAATCTAGATCCCCAGGAACAAGCCGCGCCAACCCCAACGGCCGCAGAAGCCAGGGCAGCGGCAGATATTCGCCATAAGGTACCAGATGCGCCTTGTCATAATGCCCCAGCAAATTGCCCGCCGCGTCGAGCGCCGACACGCTGTTGCGCGCGGCAACGAGCTGGCCTTTTTCGATGACCAACCGGTTTGCGCCGGTGACCAACACATCGCCTTCGCCCATGAGGGTGGTTAGCCGCTTGCGTGCCCCTGCGGCGCTCTCACCGGGTTGGAACTGGTAATAACGCGACGGGTAACCGTCCTCCAGATAGTCGGGCAGCGCTGCTTCGGGCCAGAGAATCAGGCGAGGCGAATCAGAAGCTTTTTTCGCCGTAGTGCGCGCAGCATCGACCGTCTGCTCAAATGGATGCTTTTCGGGGCGATTGCGCCCCGATTCCGTAAATGGAAGCGGACGGCTGTTCATTGCGAGCTTAGCAAAATTGATTGCGTCATAGCCGGGTGCATATTTGTCCGCCTGGCTAATGTTGGGTTGTACTATGGTAAGAGCTGGGCGGTCCGCCCTTTTCGTTCTGACCCCAAAGTCGACATCGACACCTAAATTTCCGACTTTGACTGCGATAAACACCAAGGCTACCGCGCCGCCAATGATCGCGCTATGACGCCATTGTTGTTTGAGAACGAGCACGAGCATGCCGCAAAACATAATTATCAGACCGGACAGGCCATATGTTCCTAACCACGTAGCAGGTGCGGCTAAGCGAGAAATTGAAATCACCGCCAGCGGATTCCAAGCAAAGCCCGTAAACACCCAACTTCGCAACCATTCGGTAATGATCCAGCATCCGGCAAAGGCGAGGATAAGCGGAAGCGTCGTGAAGGGCTTTGCGGAGACGGTGAGCCTGCTAAGCCGCCATGCCCCCCACGCCGCGAGAGCGGGATAGATCGCCAGATACAGTGCCAGTGCAAGGACCGCAAAGTAACCGAGCCAGATCGGCATCGCCGCCTGAAAAGTGAATGCGACAGCGATCCATTGATTGCCAATTGAAAAATGACCGACGCCGAACAGCCAGCCGATGACCGCCGCCCGCCGCCAGCTATCCGCCTGCGCGATCAGATGAATGGACAACGCAAAGCAGATCAGCGTGAGCGGCCAAAGGCCCCAAGGCTCGAATCCGGAAGCCGAAATCGCACCTGCGAACAAGCTGGTCCAGCGGGGATAGTTTTGAAACAAAGCGGAGATTTTCTGCACGCCGGGTCTTTGCCTATGCAATATTACAAATGCAATCGACCATTGCTCGTCGTTGCTTGCGGTTCAGCCAACCTCTGCTAATTCGTCCATATGCTTATTTTCGCTTTAGCTTTTGCTGCGCCTTCCGCACTCACCGAAACACATCAGCGCGACATATCTTGTGTGGTTGAAATTGCCGTTCTGGCAGAGGCGCAAAAGCGCGGAAGTGCGGAGGGCACCGATGTGCAGGCGAACGGCAGGCGTTGGGCCGGGATTGTTGGCGACCGGATCATGTATGAAACCGGGCAGCCTCGTGAGCTGGTGGCGGTAGCGATGAACGAAGCAGCCAAATCGCGTGCCACACGTACCATCGATAGCGAGGCGGTTGCCGCCTGCAGCCGACAAATGAAAGCCGAGCTGGCAATAGCTGACGCAGCTAACGTACCCTTGCCAAAGCCGGTCAAAGCGCAATGACGAATCCATCGAATTTGCGGCCCTTCCATCTTGCGTTTCCGGTACATGATCTGGCCGAGGCGAGAGCGTTCTACGGCGACTTGATGGGGTGCGAAGAGGGAAGGTCGTCAGATCACTGGATCGATTTCAATCTTTATGGGCACCAGATCGTCGCGCATCTCAACGTGTCGGCGAGAGCGGTCGCAACGCATAATCCAGTGGATGGTCATGACGTCCCGGTTCCCCATTTCGGCGTGGTTCTGACTATGTCGCAATGGCAAGAGCTGGCCGCGCGATTAAAAGCGCATAATGTCCATTTCGGCATCGAACCGCACATCCGTTTTAAGGGCGAGGTGGGTGAGCAGGCCACGATGTTCTTTTACGACCGAAGCGGCAATGCGCTGGAATTCAAGGCTTTTGCTGACGATAACCAAATATTCGCGCGCTAGTCATTATTTTTCGGAAGACGAACCCTCTTGCTGGACTGGTTCGCTCGGTTCAATGTTGACGCTCGGTTCGCCAGTAATGGCGAGAATCTGCTCCTCGGCATTTGCCGACGGATCGTTCTGCACAGGTACCGGGAGAGGTTGCTCCGCCTTAGGATTTGCATCGACTTTCACGGGCTGGGTAACTGGCTCGGCAGGAGCCGAAGGCATCGGTTGCTTTTGGGATTCGGCATAAAAACGGGCCGCCATGATGAGCAAAGCCGCTAATGTGATAGTGGCGATGAACTTGACGACATTACGCGAATTTTTGTCCAAGCGTTAAATCCTTATCCTGCTTTTCTGCGAAACCATGTGCACTTCAATGAGCCTTAGCCAGGTTAAGCTACACCGCATCACGCATCTTCTCCATAGACATAGCCTGCGAACATTTGTCGCTTTTCTCGCCGCCGCCTGCAAGCATCGAAAAAACGATAAAGCCGCCGACTACAGCCACCAAAAATGCGGCTGTCACCCAGCCAAGATATTTGTCGATAAAGGCCTTTATCGGGCGACCGAATTTCCAGAACAGGAAACCGACCAGCATGAACTGAAACGCACGGCTGAGGATGCTTGCCCAGATGAAGGTGAACAAATCCATATGGATGAAGCCAGCCGTCAGCGTTAGCAGTTTGAACGGGATCGGCGTGGCGCCTTTGATCAATATGATTTCTGCGCCAAATTCGCGTAAATAGCAGGCTGCTGCGGGGAAGCTTTCCCAAAGCCCCAGTGCTTTCAATAGACTGATGCCTATTGTGTCGTAGGCCATGTAGCCTATCGAGTAGCCGAATAATCCGCCCAGCACCGAAGCCAATGTGCAGACGGCACCATAACGCAGCGCTTTGTCGGGACGAGCCAAGCACATCAATCCCAGAAGCGGGTGCGGTGGGATTGGGAAGAAACTCGATTCAATGAAGGAAAAAAGGAAAAGCCAGCGCTCGGCGTGCGCATGTCCCGCCTTTTCCATCATCCAGTCATAAAGGCGTTTGAGCATGGGCGGCGGCGGTAAAGCGCGCCAACAGCTTTGTCCAAGCTTTTTGAGGTCAGCCTTGTGTGTTCTGTGAAGCCTCAGCACGGATATCGCGTGCGGCGTCGCGCGCAGGCGCAAACAGGAAATAGCCTGCCACAATTAGCAACAGCATCACGACGATTTTGGAAATATCACGTAGGTCCTGCGCCCGCAACCGCTGCTTTGAGCGATTGCGTGGCGGCATCGGTTTGCCAGCAATGTCCAATATCTCCGCCATATATTGCTCCTTGAGGAACAAAACGAGGTACGCAGCAACTTGTTCCAGCGCCGTTGCAATCTATGGCTTTTTAACATCCTGGCGAAGACCCATCACCCGCCCATAGGCCCAGCCGATCGCGATAAGCGCGATGCCCAGACCGAGGAATGACAGGATACGAAGCAACCCGGTTAGTGCCGCCGCGTCAACGAGAAACACCTTCAATGTCACCACCGTCAGCAGCGACAATCCGGCAACACGTAACAGCTTTGTTTCCCGCTTCATGCCTATAATCAGCCAGGCAATCGCCAACAGCATGAGACCTGCGGAATACAGATAGTTTTCACCGGTATCGACGTCTGCTCCCGATACCAGAGTGCCTTGCACAGCCTGTCTGATCGTAGCCAACACGGTGACGATCATTGCACCCAGCGAAAAACCTTGCACGGCAAGCGATACTCGCGGCGGTACATCGCGTGCCATCAACCGCAGCCAGAGCGAGACCAGCGCCAGATGCCCGGTCAACAGATTGGCAACTGGCACTGGCCCAACGGCCTGTGCGTCCATGACCGGATTGTGCACCAGAAAATCGAACCAGACCACGCGGAACAGCGCAGTGCCTGATAGCACCCATCCCGCAGTGCGAAGCGATGGCCACGCGGGCCGCATCTTAGCCTGCGCCCATGCCAACCAGCCAAGGGCAAATAATATTTGTGTAAGCACCGCGCGCTCGGCGAAGCCCAAGCGGATGAAGTCGGATGGCGAAACAATTTCCGCCACCTGTTTGGCGACCAACCACAGGAACGCCGTCGCACCAGCACCCCCGACGATGAATGCAAGCTGGCGTGTCCTTCGCCCTGTTGCAAAATATACTTCCCAGGTGACCGCCGCGATCAGAAGCGCAGGGATCAGCGTTGTCCGGACAGATTCGGCAACGGGCGGAAGCCGTTCGAAAAACGCGCCTGCCCCTGACAGCGATGCGCCAATCGCATCGACAAATTGATAGGACATCGCACTTGTGATGATCATCGCTGCGCCTAGCGGTATCCAGCATAGTCGGCGTTCTCCTCGTCCGCCGGTAACCTTGGCCCAGGCGGCGACTGCAAGGGCGACGGCGGCGGTATAACTCGCCGACCATTTCGCATCGAACAGCAGAATTGCGGCCGTCCACAGCATCAGTGCAGCTGCACCAGTAGCCCATATTTGAACGGCGGACTCGCGCTTTTTTGAGTGCCATTCCCACGCTGTCCATGCAGCGGGCAACGCGGTTAACACAGCCAACCCGGCCCATATCTGGTCGGCATCGGTCGAATACGACAAGTAAGCTGCAAACCAGTAAAGCACCGGCGCCGCCAGCCCGATTATCGCCCAATATGTTGCGCTGTCCTCGGCTTGTCGCGCGCGAACATGGCCAGCAACGCCGAATAACGCGACCAGACCGACTGTTATGGCGATATTGCTTGGGCTGGACCCAGCATCCGCCCACGCGAGCCCCAGCGGTCCCAGTGCCAGCACGAGCGCACCAGCCACGAGCGGAAGCAGGGCCTTTTCACGCCACGCAATGATGACGGCAAGTGCCGAAAGCGCAAAATAGAACAGCCATGCGATTACGGAGAATTCCATCTTTGGCAGCAACAGCGAAAGCTGCACCAGCGCCAGTGCCATTGGCGCATAAAGCGCGAGTTGCATCCAGATGCCACTGGTCGGCTCGAAGCGTTTTGCCGCCAGCAGTGCGCCGCCGCCGGTTATAAAGATAAATCCGCCGAGCAGCCCCAGATTGCTGTTGGCGGTTGCCAGCATTACTAGGCTCCACGCTAGGCCACCTCCGCTCGCAAGCACGAGTAGCCACAACCAGCGGCGCCATACGGCAAGCCCGAACAGGGCTGCGATGAACACCGCGAGATAGAGCAGCAAGGAAGGCAGGTTGCTCGCGCCCATGCCTGCGACCCACGGCGCAGCAAATCCTCCGGTCAGGCCCATCAAAGCGGTCGGCGGGCCGTGGCGCAGCGACAGGCCAAAGGCAATTGCGGTGGTGATGACGACCAGGATGAAGGCCGTGCCAACGCCGACCAGACCGTAAATTTCGGCGGCCATGTAGAGCGTCCCGTACAGCGTTGCAACGCCGGCACCTGCAAGGCTTTGCCCTATACGTGGGTCTGCCGAGAAAGACGCGCCAACCTTGGGCAGCTTGCCACCCAGTTCGCTCATCGCAATCATGAGCCCCGCGAATATCGTTGCCGTGATCGATCTTGCGCCGGGACCGAACAGCCCGGCCTCGATGGTATAGCGGACGAGGAAGAATCCAGCGAAGACAAGCGCAATTCCGCCGACCCAGATCGGCAGCTTGCCCCCGACAAGGCTTTCGAAATTGAAGTCGGCCATGCGCGATTCGCGCGGATGTTCAGGATTGGGCAGAAGTGCAGGGGGTAATTCGCGCGATGCGGGCGCGTTTATCGGCACAGTGGTGACCACTGCCGCCGGCTTGGCTTTTGCGACAGCTACGCGTGGCGTTTTGGTCCCTCGTTCAGGCAATATCGCTGAGCCGCCGAGCCGCTCTTCAAGTTCCGCAATCCGCCGGTGCAAGAATTTCACATCGGCTCGCAGCAGCCAGAACATAAAGCCGAGGCCGACAATGGCGAGAAGCAGGAGGGATTCAGACACTGATGCCTGTTATCGCGGTTTCAACCACTAGAGCAAGCCTTGGTGGACTCAGTCCGGCATTTCGCTCCGCCCCATCAGCATGGCCGCGATGTCGGGGATGGGCCGGTTCGTCATTTCCTTAGGTAATTCCATGACGATCCGCTTTTCGACTTCCTCGTGCAGATGTTTTCGCAGTTCGCCAAGGGTTCTGGGCGGAGCGACAATCACAAGCGCATCAAAATCGCCAGCTAGTGCGCGGATGCGTAATTGATCGGCCGCGTCGGCCGCATAGCGGTCTTCATCCTGTTGATGAAAATCGGTTTCAGCGACCGCAGGTCTTGCATAACCCCCGCTTTGGAACGTCAACCCCGGTGCGTCGGATTTGATTTCATGATTTTTGCGATCTTCGCGGTGGTGATACGCTTCGGTCACCAGATCGACTTGCTGACCCTGACCTCTATTACGAAGAAAAAGAATGGTGGTGCCATCAGCAACCAGAATGAGCGCGTTGTTTGGAATGGACATAGAATGTAAATGCATGAAGCCGCGTCAGGTTCCGGGGGGTTGGAACACTGAACGCGGCCACGAGTACAGCAGTGCTAGCTGCATGCTAGTTGGCGAGTTTATCCGCCGCCTTTTCGACCGCATTGCCCGCTTTTTCGGCGGCTGCGCCGACATTGTCGGCTGCTTCTGCAATGGCGTCATCCTTGCGAACCTCACTGCCGCTGTTCGCAAAAAAGAAATAACCGCCGACAGCCAGTGCCAGCAGCAAAATAACCATGATGAATACGCCGGAGCCTCCACCTGAGGCAGGCGCAGTATTTACAGTGACCGGTGTAGGGCCAGTGTCGCGTTCAATGGTGCGTTCGACAACATTGCCATTGACGTCGGTGGTTTCGGTGATGCGTTCTTCGATCATGATACGGGCTCCCTTTGCATGAAATGATGCGGCAAGAAGCGACGGCGGGGGGATTTGTTCCGTTGGCGCATTAACAGTTGCAAAATGCTACTGGCTTGGCAGTGTGACTGCCAAGGCCGATTGCGGTCATTTCTGGAGTAATACCTCATGATCCTGTACGGCGCCCCCGTTTCCCCCTTCGTCCGCAAAGTGCTAGCCTTCGCCGCCGAAAAGACGCTCCCGCTTGAGCTCGTGCCGATTGGCCTTGGCGACCAGAACCCCGATTTTCTGGCATGCAGCCCATTTCGCAAAATGCCCGGTTTTACCGATGGCGAATTTAGCATTTCGGATTCGACCGCGATTGTCATTTATCTCGACACCAAATATCCCGGCACTCCGCTAATCCCCGCCGACGCCGAAAACCGCGCGCGATCCATCTGGTTCGACGAATTCGCAGACACGATAGTTGTCGCCGCGGCGGGTGCCATGTTTTTCAACCGGATTGTTTCGCCCAAATTTGTCGGCAAGCCAGGCGATGAAGCAGCAGCGGCCAAGGGCGAGGCGGATATGGTACCGATCTGCGATTATCTGGAAGGCGTCATCCGGCCATCGGGATATCTGGTCGGCGAAAGGCTTTCGTTGGCCGATATTTCGGTCGCAAGCCCCTTCGTCAACGCCGCCCACGCAGGCTATGTACTCGATGCAGACGCGCATCCCAAGCTAACATCCAATCTGGCCAACATCCATGCGAGGCCAAGCTTTGCCGACTGGATTCGGCGGGAGCGCAAGATGCTCGGCTTAGGATAAAGCTGAAGCTTTTGACTGCTGAATGCAGCTCGAAAAATCAAAGAAGACCGATAGTGATCAGACAGTTCATCTAGCACGCATGGGAATGTCATAAATGGTCCGCCACACCGTCATCAAATGAACGTAAAACCGAAGGCAGGTTGTCACAGCCCCAGCCTATTGCCCTCTCGAATCATAACGATTGCAAAGAGGGAAATAGCATGCGACGCTTCATTACTGCTCTACTCGCCGGAACCGCGTTAGCGACATCGGCAGCAGCACAAGATTTGACCAATACTCCTGCCGATGACGCGACTGCGAGCGAGGAAATCGTTGTTTTTGGCCAAGGCGAAACCCGTCAGGTGCAGGAGTTGACGAGCAAGGAACTGCTGATCCTCGCGCCGGGTACCAGCCCGCTCAAAGCCATCGAAAAGTTGCCGAGTGTTAACTTTCAGTCGGCCGACCCGTTCGGCACATATGAATGGTCGAGCCGAGTATCGATCCGCGGGTTTAACCAAAACCAGCTCGGCTTTACCCTTGACGGTATTCCGCTCGGCGATTCCAGCTATGGCAACAACAATGGCCTGCACATTGGCCGCGCGATTATCTCTGAAAATATCGGTGTCACACGCGTGTCGCAGGGTTCGGGATCGATCGGTACTCAGGCGACGAACAATCTGGGCGGTACGCTGGAGTTCTTTTCCGCCGATCCTGTGGGTGGCTTCGGCCTCGACGCCAATCTGACTTATGGTTCCGAAAATACTTTGCGCGGCTTTGCCCGGGTGAATTTCGGCGAAGCAGGCGGCATTCGTGGCTTTATTTCTGGCGTCTATCATAATGCTGAAAAATGGAAGGGCGGCGGCGACCAGCGTAACTGGCAGATTAACGCCAAGGCGATCATCCCTGTGGGGGAGGCCGAGTTCGACGCCTATTTCAGCTATTCGGACCGGGCCGAGCAGGATTATCAGGATCTGTCGCTCGAAATGATCAATCGCCTCGGCTATGGTCATGACAATTATTTCCCAGACTATGCCAAAGCAATCAACGCCGCACGCGGCATATTTGTCGCGCCGATAAACAATCTCGACGACAGTTATTATGATGCATCGGGCCTGCGCAGGGACACGCTGGCCTCTTATGGTCTGACTGCACCGCTGGGCGAAGGCGTGACGTTCAAAATCAAGGCTTATTATCACGACAATACGGGCCAAGGCACTTGGGGCACCCCTTATGTCGCAAGCCCGAACGGCGTTCCGATGTCGATCCGCACCACCGAATACGATATCCAGCGCGGCGGTGTTTTCAGCTCGCTGAATGCCGAGATCGGCGACCATGAGGTTACGGTTGGCGGCTGGTACGAGCATAATGACTTCACGCAGGCTCGGCGCTTTTACGCCTATCAAAGCCTGACCACCCCGGGTCGTGATCATCTGGATTTCCAGCGTGACCCATTCTTCACCCAGTGGCTGTTCGACTTTAACACCGACACGCTGCAATACTACGTGCAAGATAAAATCAGCCTTGGCGATCTGACCATAAACCTTGGTTGGAAAGGTTTTCAGGTCAACAATGAATCAGACCCCCGGATTCAGGGCGCGTTGGCTGCGGGTAAAATCAAGTCGCAAGACTGGTTTCAGCCGCATGCAGGTGTCGCGTACAAGCTGAACGACAAGGCCGAAATTTTCGGCGGGTTTACGCAAGTTACCCGTGCGTTTGTGTCGTCGGCGACCAGCGGTCCGTTTTCGACCACGCAGGCTGGTTTCAACGCGCTAATCGCACGCGGTCTGAAACCGGAAGAATCGGACACATATGAACTCGGCGCACGCTATAATGACAATGTGTTCAACGGAGTCATCGGCGTCTATTATGTCAACTTCCGCAACCGCCTTTTGGGTGTGCAAACCGGCGCTGGTATCGTCGGCAACCCTGCTATCCTCCAGAATGTTGGCGGCGTGCGGTCGATAGGTTTCGAGGCAGCGGGCGATGTCCGGCTCGGCGGCGGGCTAACGCTGTTTGCATCGTACAGTTATACCGATGCTACCTACCGCGACAATGTGATTACCCCGACGGGGCCCATCGCTACAAAAGGTAAGGACGTTGTCGACACGCCCAAACACCTGCTGCGCGGTGAAATCGCATATGATAGCGATACGTTCTTCGGGCGTGTCGGAGCCAATTATATGAGCAAGCGGTACTTCAACTATCTCAACGACCGTTCGGTATCGAGCCGGGTACTTGTCGATGCGACGCTGGGTTACCGGTTCGACGCCGGGCTTCGTTCGCCCATTGAAATCCAGCTCAACGCGACCAACCTGCTCGACAAGGAATATGTGTCGACCATAGGTTCTAACGGTTTTGGCAATAGCGGTGATAACCAGACGCTGCTTGCGGGTGCGCCACAGCAGCTCTTCGCTACCGTGAAGGTCGGGTTTTGATGAAATCGGGCTGGTTGATCAGCAGCGCGCTCTTTTTGGGTGCGCTGCCATCGGCAGTACTGGCAGAGCCGGTGCTGCTGATTTCCATCGACGGCCTGCAGCCCGCCGATGTGATCGAGGCGGACAAACGCGGGATCGAAATTCCCAACCTTAAACGCTTTGTAACTGAAGGTAGCTACGCTAGCGGCGTGCGCGGTGTGCTGCCCACAGTCACTTATCCCAGCCACGCGACGCTGATGACCGGCGCCAGTCCTGCCAAGCACGGCATCATCGGCAATAATAGTTTCGACCCGATGCAAATCAACCAGGGCGGCTGGTATTGGTATGCGAGCGATATTAAGGTCCCCACCTTATGGGACGCGGCGGCCAAGGCGGGGATGACCACCGCCAATGTGCATTGGCCCGTCAGCGTGAAGGCCGATGCCGTCAAATGGAATATCCCGCAAATCTGGCGGACGGGCCATGCCGACGATGCAAAGCTGTTGAAAGCGCTGGCAACACCGGGGCTGATTGAATCGCTCGAAGCAAAGCTCGGCGATTACGCGCCCGGAATCGATGAAAGCATCCAAGGCGACGAGACACGCGGCCGTTTTGCTGTCGAGCTTATAACGCGTGAAAAACCCGATTTTGCTACCGTCTACCTGACGGCGCTCGACCATGAGCAACATAGTGAAGGACCGGATACGCCGCAAGCCCATGCCATTCTCAAGCGCATAGATGCAATTATCGGCAGGCTAATCGAGGCGCAATTGCAGGCCCACCCAGACAGCGTGATAGCGGTTGCGTCCGATCACGGATTTTCCAAGGTCGACACCGAGATCAACCTCTACCGCGCTTTCATCGATGCAGGCCTCATCACATTAGATGCCAATGGCAAGGTCAAAAGCTGGGAAGCCAGTCCGTGGAACTCGGGCGGTTCGTCGGCGGTTGTCCTATCCCGACCCGATGATGAAGCACTGAAGGCGAGAGTCGCTGATCTGCTTGCCAAACTGAAAGCCGATCCCAAAAGCCGTATCGCCGCAATCGCTGACCGTAGCGAAGTGGCCAAAATGGGCGGCAATTCGGAAGCCAGCTTTTATGTCGGCTTTCAACCCAACGCGTATGCGGGCGGCTTCAAGGGTAAGGATGCCCCGCTGGTCGGGCCATCGGGCAGTAAAGGAACCCACGGCTATTTTCCAACCAACCCGCTGATGCGCTCCAGCTTCATGATGATGGGCAACGGCATCGCCAAGGGACGCAATCTCGGCGAAATCGACATGAGGGCAATCGCGCCGACCTTGGCGAAGGTGATGGGCGTGGCCTTACCGGATGCAGAGTTGGCGGCGCTCCCATAAAGACCGTTGCCTGTGGGTTTGATCAAGGAGCGGTCTCCAAATCGACAATCCTGCAAACCTCGACAGTGGCGGCGCTCATCAGTTATGTGGCGTGAATGAAAGAAAACACCCTCGACGTTTTGTTTGAAAAGTAGAAGCGCAAAGTCGTGCTACTGTACCGGCCTTATCCCCCGCAAAGCACACCGCGCACCAATTCGAAGTTCGGCGGACTGCCACGATTCCATTCCTCGCGCAGGTCGATTGCGCCGACACTAGCTTTGCGACGCCATTGCCAAAACGCGGCTTGCTTTTCATTGCCTGCTCAACCTGGCGAGCAATGCAGGACTTGGCTGGATGTTCGGCAATTTTGGCATTGCTACCTTCTACATTTCGCCGGCCGACCTCACACGGAAGGATTTTTCGAAGGTGAAAGCGGAAGTGGCGGGGCATTAATGCCCCCTAATCCACGATCCTGAACACCTCCCCATTGCCCGGACTGCGATACAAATCTACGCGCTCTCCATCCCAGTGATAATCCAGATGTCGCCCTTGAATCGCGTTGCTAGCAAGGTCGGGATAGAACAAGGCGGCGCATTCTCCTTTTTCGTGGCGGACGCTGGGGTAGCTGATACCGTTCGATCCGCCGGCGCGCAGGCTTGCTGCCAACGCTTGGCTGGGTGCGTAATCTTCGGGGTTTAGTGCTGTGGCAAATTCGGGCTTTGGCCCGCGCAGGTCGTGCAGTCGTGCGTCGATATTCAATATGATTTCCCGGAATTGCGACGTCCATCCCGGTGCCTCTTTGGTGTGGGCCATGAAGCGCGCGTGGTGATGTACGGTCTCAAACAAGGCGACCTCGAACATGTTCCCTGCATAAAGCACGCCATAGCTGCCGTCGCTGAACCGGCTTTTGCGGTCGGAGCTGACATGGGTGAATGGCGCCATCAGGAAGGATGCGCCGTTGCCGCCGGTGCGGCGATCCTCTGGCACCAGATCGAGATTACCGATATTCGGCATGATGCGCGGATTGGTTTTCTGTTCGGCGGAGATGAGCAGCGGCCAGTCCGCCGGGTCAGCGATATCCTCGAACAGGTCGATGGGCGGGTAGATGCTGCGGATGATCCGCACCGCGCCTGTCCATTTGATCTTCGACGTCGGGACTTTAGTGCGGTCAATCACCAGCCGCCGCGCTCGGCATCCAGATAGCGCCGCACCCGCATAAGGTCGGTCAGCTCTCCGCCCAGCATGATGTCGAGTGCCGAATTGCTGCCGAAGGCCGTATTGGGCGCCTTGATCCAGGCGTAGGACCGCCCGGCCTCGCGAAAGATATAACGCAGCGCCTTGTGAATTCCCATCAGGTTGGACAGCCGTGCCTTGCCATCGCGGTCGATCCGCCCCTGATCCCCCGCCTTCCACCGGCGGTAGGAACGGATGGGAAGGTCGAGCAAGGTCGCGGCCTGTTCGTCAGTGACATCCCATTTGGCGAACATGTTGACCGCCGCACGAAACATCGCCGCAGCCTCGGCATCGGTAACCGGCTCGGGCCGGAATGTGGGCGCCAGCGTGTCAACACGGAGCAATGCAGTCATATGATATTCCTCAATGTGGCATCATATGACATAAATAATGCCAAATGGCAATGAGAAATATTGTCCGCTGATAGGCAGCCCGTTAATCCAACCCTCACATCTGTCACCTAACGTTGCACGCGTCAGGAGACATCAAGTCATGAAATTTATAGCACTCCACTCACGTGGCGGGAATTATCTGGTGGTCGCATCCAACGTGGCGTGGCTTCGTTCGGCCGAGAACGGGCAAACGCAGGTGGGCATTGTCGGTGGACAGCCTTTGCTTGTGGCGGGCAGCATGGACGAAATCGCGGCGCAGCTGGTGGATGGCGGCGTGCCCGCCATTTGAGCCCTGCGATCTGAACCGACCCATCCGTTTAGCTTAGGTAAAATAGCCTATATGGTAAATATTAATTGATACAGTAACTATTTGGGGTGCAAATAAGCATGGTCTAAAAATGTGGTTCGCACAGACGAAGCCAAAAGCGGGGCCGGACGGAAACGTCGCGGCCCTTTTTGCTGTGCGCGGAAAGGACCAGAAACATCACCAGGTCGAAGGGTTCCCCGTCGGGAAACAACCGCATCAATGCGACCACGCGCAAATGCTTCTGGATCATCTGGTCCAGACCGCCAATGTGTCTGTCTCTGTGCTGTTGAAAACATCGGCATTCGGTTTCTGTCAGGTCCAAGGATTACTGCCTCCACCCTTGTCCTGTTTGACAAGCGGCTTATGCGCGTTAGCAGCGGTGCCGACCGTCAACCGCGCTTCATTGTTCAGTAGGTAAACTTCACCGGTCCGCACTGCATTGACGCCAGCCGTAGCATCAATCTGCGCGCTCGTCCCGCGCTTGTGCGCAAGGCTGGGTATCAGAAGGTTCCAAAGTCCACATCGCCGACGGCGAGCGTGACGAAGGCATTGCCTGTATAATTGCTCCATGCCATTGACGTGTTAACGCAAATAACCTAATCGGTTCTAATAGATCCCCGTACATAACCAAATGGTCTGCCTGATCCGATCGCCGCTTTGTCGTCGAAATTTGAAGCCGGAATATTGAGTGCCGTCTTGAAGGCGTTGACGGTGATCTTGCCGTCTTACTGTCCGGTCGCAGACGCGTCATAGAAAATCAGAAAATCTGCAGCTCCGTCGACTGCCGCAACAGTTGCCAGATCATCGATCGGCGCCACCACCGCCTACTTCGTGGCCGCACCCGTCGCAACATGCAGCGTGCCGCGGTCAGGGGTGAAATGCGCTTCGCTAGCCAGCATAGATGTCGAGGGCAAACGTGGCCTTCAGGCGACGTTTGAGTTGAATTATGGGCGTGATATGATCCTCAATTAAATGTGCCGCAGTCGATGATGTCCGCGATTGGTCCTTGCTTCCCCTAAACACCGTGCGGGCCAATCAAAATTGGAATACCAATGGGCGAAAATGCCGCCGCAAGCGGCGCGATCACACGCTTCCGTACGATTTCGCCTCCTTTGTCAGGAGCTTTGAAAATCGCTGCGTAACTGCCATCCTCATTGGATTACCAAACCTGGCAGCCCGAGTTTCACCGTCAGCCCAATCAGCAACAGCACAAGCCCCATCCGCACTACCCAACCAGTCGCCGCCTTGCGCTGACCGTTTTGTATCGCGCCAGTTAGATAGCAACTCGTGCAGCGGGTGCATGTCCTTGGCGGCTCTGGCATCGTCTAGCCCCAACCGCGCAAGCGCGCTCCGCGCGCCGGTTTCGGAGGCACGTTCGAGCAGCGGCTGCATGTTTTGTTTAGGCATCACAAACTCCCATCTGTATTTTTCTTACATTTTAGCGTATCCACCGCGGATGGGCCGGTGGATTTTCATAACATTATGCATATTGCTGCTGGTTGCCGGGACCTATTGGTTCCTGCAGAAAACCGGCATTGAACATTGCCAGCAAATCGGCAAAAGCTGGGACTATGCCGGCTGGAAGTGCAATACGGGCTAGGTGAAAGTTCCCAAATTACTCGTTGGGAAAATCGACCACGGTAATCCTTATGTGTCGATTGCCTATGGTATCGGCAGGGAATGGAGCACGAAGACCGAAGTCGGACGCGAAATCCAGCTGGCGCTCAATGTGTGGGACGATCGCGAATAAACTTCGCGGTTATCAAGGCTCATAGCGCAAGTCGAAGACGCTATTGCCGCGATGCCACTTGACGTGCCGGTGTGGCGGATTGCCAGTGTGGTGTTCCTGCGCTCGATGGTGGCCCGTGATGCTGCAAGCCCTAGTGCGGAGTTGGTTGAGTATCGTGTAAGGATGTTGGCCCAATAATAATCAGGCCATTGGAAAATCTTTTTTCTTTGGCTGGTCCTGCTTGCATGCGGGCATCAATATCGCAGGGCCTTTTGCATCCGCTTTGTCCCGCGGGAGCTGCCCTTTCTCTTGCCGCTCG
>JANMQN010000039.1:0-8747 GCA_031370535.1 Sphingomonadales bacterium
ACGACACGATATACGCAATGCAGGACCGCGAGGACGACGCGCTGGTTGGCATCAAATCCAGCGCGTTGCGATTGGGCGGACATATAAGGACGGGAGTCGCGTTGTTTTATATGCTTGCGTTGAGCGGGTGGGGACTGGCCATCTGGAACGTCCGGCCCGAGAAACAGGCGCTGGTTGCGCTCGCGCCAGTCGCAATTCACTTTGCGATTCAGCTGATTTCGCTCAAGGCGGATGGCAGCAACGCGTTGGGGCTTTTCCGGTCGAACCGGATGGCAGGGTTACTAGCAGCGCTGGCGTTTCTCGTCGTTGGTGCCGCCGGTAAATATTAGGAGAGAATATGGAAAATCGTCGTCTCGGGAAAAGTGCCGTTTACGTGTCCGACATCTGCATGGGGACGATGACCTTTGGCTCGCAAACCGAAGAAGCGGAAGCGCATCGCATTCTCGACAAATGCCTGGACGTGGGAATCAACTTCTTCGACACCGCCGAGGGCTACCCGGTGCCGCCGGATATCAAATGGGTCGGCCGCACGGAGGAGATCGTCGGGCGCTGGATGAAGGGCAAGAACCGCGACGCGATTATCATGGCGACCAAAGTGTCGGGGCCAAGCCATACATGGTTCAAATCCCCCAAACGCGGTGGCATGACTGCGCTCGACCGGCACAACATAATCGTCGCGGTCGAGGATAGCCTGCGCCGGTTGCAGACCGATTATATCGATCTCTACCAGACCCATTGGCCCGACCACGGCACAGCCTATGACGAAACGATGGAAACGCTCGACGAACTCGTTCGCGTTGGCAAAGTGCGCGTACTCGGTTGCTCCAATGAAACCAGCTTCGGCTTAATGAAGAGTATCGCAACAGCGGAGCGGCTGGGGACGGCGCGTTACCATACAATCCAGAATAACTTCTCTATTAACAACCGGCGATTCGAGGACGAACTGAAACAGGTGTGCCGGCAGGAAGGCGTGTCGCTGCTGCCATACTCGCCTTTGGGCGGAGGCGTATTGTCGGGCAAATATCTCGACGGCGCGCGGCCTGAAGGCGCGCGTTTCTCGCGCTATCTGGGGATGGAGGGTTCACGACAAATTGAAATGGCCCAGCGATTTGCCGGGCCACGAGCGTTGGAATCGACTGCACGAATACTTGGTATTGCGGCGGACGCTGGAATGTCGCCAGTAACGTTGGCTACTGCATGGTCGAAGCAGAATGACTTTGTAGCTTCCACTATCGTCGGGGTGAGTCGCGAAGATCAGCTGGACGAGATTTTTGCCGCGATCGACCTAAAGTTAAGCGATGAAGTGATGACGGCGGTGCACAAGGTGACGAAAGACATACTGTACCCGATGGGGTGATTTCAGATGACAATCTCCACCCGGTTATAGCCCAACGCTTCGCCCAAGGCCTGCAACCGGCGTTGTACCGAGTTCGAACGCAACCGAACCGCCTGCCGGCTTAGGCGCAGCCTCAGGACGTTATCGTCACCCTCGATTCGGCTATCCGCGAGTGCACCGCCGGTGCCGCCGTCGAGCCTTTGCGCCAGACGGATCGCAAGCCCCCAGATTACGGCTTGGGCAAGCACTCCGGGTTTCGCCAAACCACCAAGCATTTCAGGCAAGGTCCGCTTCCCTGCGTGAACTGTCCATAATGCCGCAGCGATAATTGCCCGGTCGCTCGCCACCACGCCGGGCCAGCTGCCATCGAGCGCGAGATCGAGTGCATGGTCGGCGCGATATTCTGGGTTCACATTCCACACACTGTCCGAAAGCAGGCAGGCAGCGCGACACAGGCGCGCATCGCCTTCGCTTTGTCCGGCAAAGACTGGTGCGATCCAGTCGGCGAGCGCATCGCCGTGGAAGGGGAAACGTGCAAGCCGTTCGCCCTCAAATCGGGTGGCTGAAATTAGCGGGTCTTGCTGGCGCTCTGCTTCCGAAAGCTGGTCGAATAGTAATCCCTCGCGCAAGCCGTAGATGCTGGTGACCAGTTCGCTTGGTTCCAGCAGTTTTACGACGCCTGCCAGCAGCGCTGTTGCGCCCGGCAATGCAGCAACGCGGGCAGATGCCACAACCTTGGTCTGTGCCAGCGCGACCGGATTATTGACCAACGGCATAAGCCGCGTCGGGGAATCAGCGGGCATCTGGTAATTGGACAATATTGTAAGCGGATAGCCGACATCGTGCATGTGCAGCCGCGCGAAGGTGCGCCACGAACCGCCGATCATGTAAAAGGGCAGACCGGCCTCGATGGGGAAGCCGTCATCGCCGTTTAGCGCGGTGATGTCGTCTCGCAACAGCTGGGTTATCTGCTTTGTCGATTTTCCCTTGAGTACATCATGCCGCAATGTACCGAGCGGCAACGAAACGCGTTCGCCAAGCTTGCCATCGGCAACGCGAATGAGTTCAAGGCTGCCTCCACCCAGATCACCGACATAACCATTGGCATTCGGATTATCGCTAAGCACCCCCAGCCCCGCAGCCGTCGCTTCAGTTTCGCCATCGAGCACGTCAACCCGAATGCCCAAAGCGGCGGCGCCTTCGACGAGCTTGTGCCCGATCTTCGCCTCGCGCGTTGCTGCCGTCGCAACAACACGCAATGTGTCGACCTTCATTGATCGCGCGAGCGTTTCAAACCGCGCAAGCGCTGCCAGCGCCTTTGCCATGGTGGCGTCGCTGATGACGCCATCGCCCGCAAGGCAAGCCCCCAGCGCCACACGGCTTTTTTCATTGTAAATAGGCATCGGCGAACGCGGCAGGCCTGCATAGACAACGAGGCGAACGGTATTGGAGCCGATATCGATGACGGCCTGTCGAATGGATTTCATCGCTGACGGACGAGGCTGAGTGTCGGCACTTTCTTATCGTCCGCGAGCGCACCACCGCGTCCCGAAAGGGAGGCATTGGTCATAAAATAATGGTGCAGATTGAACGGCATCTTGCCCGCCTTGACCCTCTCGTAACGTCCATCGGACCGCAGCATCCAGCTTTGTTGGTTGTCGAGCAGGTTTGCAACCATAACCTGATCGAGAATCTGGTCGTGCACCGTCGGGTTCTCGATCGGTAGCATATATTCGACACGGCGGTCGAAATTGCGCGACATCCAGTCGGCGGATGAGATAAAAACCTTGGCGTTCGGATTAGGCAAATCTGCGCCATTCCCCATTGCCCAGATGCGGCTGTGTTCAAGAAAGCGGCCGACTACAGATTTGACTCGGATGCGCGAGGACATGTCCTTGACGCCTGGACGCAGGCAGCAAATGCCGCGCACGACAAGGTCCACTTCGACCCCGGCTTCGCTCGCCTCGTACAATTTATCGATCACCGCCTTGTCGACCAGCGAATTTAGCTTGGCCCAGACCGCGCCGGGTTTGCCCGCAGCGACATTGGCAATTTCGTCGTCGATGAGCGAAAGTACTTTTTCGCGCAGGCCTAATGGACTCATCGTCAGCAATTGCAGGTCGCTTGGAGGGATGTAGCCGGTGATATAATTGAATATTTGCCCGGCATCGTGGCCGACGCGCGGGTCTGCGGTGAAGAAACTGATATCGGTGTAAATCTTTGCGGTAATGGGATGATAATTGCCGGTACCAAGATGACAATAGGTACGGAAACCATCGGCTTCGCGGCGGACGACGAGCGAAATTTTGGCATGGGTCTTCATGTCGACAAAGCCATAGACGACCTGCACGCCCGAGTTTTCCAACTGCGAAGCCCAGTGCAGATTCTGTTCTTCGTCGAACCGGGCCTTGAGTTCGACTATCGCGGTCACCGACTTGCCCGCCTCAGCTGCCTCGCACAATGCGCGGATAACCGCCGACTGCTTGCCAGCGCGATATAGCGTTTGCTTAATTGCCACGACGTCGGGATCAAGCGCCGCCTGCTGCAGGAAGGCAAGCACCACGTCGAAGCTTTCATACGGGTGGTGGATGACAATATCTTTTTGCCGGATCGCGGCAAAGCAATCGCCGTCATGCTCCAATATCCGCTCGGGGAAACGCGGCGAATATGGCGGGAATTTGAGGGCAGGGCGATCAACCTCAACGAGTTGCGCAAGGTCGCCAATGCCAAGAAATCCGACGGTCTCAGCAACCAGCGATGATCCAGCACCGAGTTCGGTGCGGATTAGCGTGGACAGTTCGAATGGCAGGCCCTTTTCCAGTTTCAGCCGGATAATCTTCCCGCGCCGCCGCCTTTTAATCGCGCTGCGGAAATAGCGGACAAGGTCTTCCGCCTCTTCCTCGACCTCGATGTCGCTATCGCGGATAACGCGGAAGGCGCCCGCCGCAATGAGCAGGTAATCGGGAAACATTTGTCCGACAAAATGCTTGATGAGCGCTTCGATGGTAACATACCGTGTGCCGGGGCCGGGAAGCTTTATAAAGCGTGCAAGTGATTGAGGGATCATCACCAATTGACGCACGATCTCGCCATCGTCCTTGCGCCGCATGTCGAAAATCAGGCTGATCCCCTGATTAGGAATAAACGGAAATGGATGCGCCGGGTCTAGTGCTTGAGGCGTGAGAACAGGCAGGATCTGCTCGCGGAAATAGGTTTCGACCTCAGCCTGATGCGTTTTGCCGATGGCGGCGGGTTCGATGACCTTGATGCCTTCAGCGGCGAGCTCCTTAATCAACTTTTTCCAAAGCTTTTGCTGCAGGGCCATCAACGCGTCGGCGGCAGCGACGGTAGCCGCAAGCTGCTCGGACGGCGTTCTGCCATCTATCGACAGTTCCTCGATTTTACGCTGTTGCTGTCCACGTAGGCCAGCCACGCGAACCATAAAAAATTCGTCGAGGTTTGTGCCCGAAATCGAGAGGAATCGAAGTCGTTCAAGCAGTGGGTGCGCTGGATTTGCCGCCTCTTCTAGCACGCGCTCGTTGAACTTGAGCCACGAAAGTTCGCGGTTGAAATAGCGACTAGCCGCCAGGTTTTTCTGGTCATCAATACTGATTAAACCTTGGGCGGGGGTCACAAAAAATGTCCTTTCAAACCGGTCGCTGCGCGGTGCCATTAAAACATTGCGCTTTTACGGCAATCAGATGCGCGAACTGTAACATTAGAGTCGTCAATTTGTCATGGTTGATTAGTGGGGGAGTCACAAGCCCTGCCTAATGCGCCCGAAACCATAATGGTCATTCAGGGGCAATTCATATGACAAGGCGTTCGAACCGTTCATCCGCATTTTTCCGCGCGTCGATGCTGGGAAGCGCCACAATGCTGGCATTTTTGCCGGCGATCGTCGCTGCGCAAGAGGCTCCGGCTGATGCTGCGGCCGAAGAAGATGCGATTGTCGTCACCGGCTCGCGTCCGATCGCCGAATCGGAAGCCGCCGCGCTGCAAATTCAAAAAAATTCGGACTCGCTCGTGACCGTGGTTGCATCCGACTCGGTTGGCCGCTTGCCCGACCAGAATATTGCTCAGGCCGCTGGGCGGCTTCCAGGAGTTGCGGTCGAGCGCGACCAGGGACAGGCGCGCTATATATCGTTGCGCGGAGCACCCAATAACTGGACCACTTTATCGTTCGACGGCATCAACGTTGTTAGCCCGGAAGGCCGCGATGCGCGGTTCGACAGCATACCGTCGGCATTGGCTGCGCAAATCATCGTTTCCAAGGCCGTGACCCCCGACATGCCTGGCGAAACCATTTCGGGTAACGTCAACATAATCACCCGCTCGGCGCTCGATTATGATGGGTTCCGCATTTCGGGTAAATTGGGTGCAGGTCAAACCGAGCTCGGCAAGCGCGGCGAATATGAAGGTTCGTTGACGTTGTCGAATGTGTTCGACACCAATGTTGGTGAGATCGGGGTGCTTGTGTCGGGCAGCTATTATGAGCGCAATATGATCACCGACAATTTCGAAACTGATTGGGAAATCCCGCGCCGCGGTGCCGCAAACCTAGCTTTTGGAACCGACCCCGACGTCAACAACCGCGTAGATTTGCGCCCCGGCTACCAGACCCGCTTCTGGGCGCGCGAGACGGAGAACAAGCTGTATCGCCTTACGCGCAAAAACTGGTCGATATCGGGCCGGGTTGATTTCCGGCCAGATGCGGATAACACAATTTCGGTGCGTTCGCTTTACACCATCTTCACCGATGACGAGGCGCGCGACAATTATATCTTCGACTTCGACGACCGGCAGAATGACTTGGTGAGCAGCACCGCTGCCTGTACTAGCGGAACCGCCACGCCGACGACCAGCGCTTACGCGGACGCCTGTGTCAACAGCCCGTTTGCCGGGACGGTATACGGCATCGACATCAACCAGCGATCGACGCTGCGTGCATTCCGCCAGTCGGTGTTTACCAACACGCTGGAAGGCAAGCACCAGTTTGGCGATAACTGGGGTTTCAAATGGGTTGCCAATTATACCAAGTCGGTCGATGACCGTTCTGTGGTGGGCGAAACGCGTTGGGACAGCCCCCCGACGCGGACATTGCGCCCGACCGTCACTTATGACCTCAGCAATCCGCAATTTGCCCGCGTGCAATTGTTTACGACCAACCAACTGAGCGGACCGACGCGATTTCAGGCTGGCACGCCGGTGTCGGCTATCGACAGCTTCACGAAACCTTTAAGCTCGTTCCGTTCGCTCGATGCAGTCGATCCGACCAAGGCTTACACCTTCAAAGGCGAGCTCTCGCACAATATCGAGATGTTCGGCGGCGAAACAACGATCCGCGCGGGCGTTCAATATGACCAGCGGACCAAGACCAACCGTGAACGCGAATTGCTTATCAATGCCACCACCCCAGCGGGAGCTGCGCAGATCGCCGCCGCCGGTATTGGCACAAGCTATCTGCCGTTTTCGCTCGACACGCCTTTCAAGGGCAAAATACCGCTCGGCTATACTTTCCGGTATTTCAACCTAGACGCCATGCGCGATTATTTTGAACGTGCCAAGACCGTCCAAGGTTTTACCCCTGTGACCGGCAACCAGTATGAGGTTCGCGAGGAAATTCTCGCTGGCTATCTGATGGCCAACAGCAAATTCGATTGGGGCAGTTTGGTCGGCGGTGTGCGCGTCGAAAAAGTGTCCAACACCGGTACTGCTTTTGCAAACTTTCCGGGCCTGACCGGTCAAATTACTGCGAAAAGCAGCACCACGCTGGCGTTTCCTAGCCTTCATCTTAACTTCGATGTCACAGACGAGCAGAAACTACGTATCGGCTTTACGAGCGGTGCGGCGCGCGCAGATTATGACCAGCTTCGTCCGAACGTCGTCGTGGATGATTCCAATCAGCGTATTTCGGGCGGCAACCCGGCGGTGAAGCCTGAAAAAGCCTATGGCGTCGATGCGTATTACGAATATTACGCGCAGCCGCAGGGTTATTTCATGCTCGGCGCATTCTATAAGAAAGTGGAAGATGTGCTGTATACCCAGCGCCGAATCTTTGGTTCGAACGCGCTCGATACCGGCGGTATCGACCGTTCCGGTTATGCATTTAGCGGGATCAATAACGGCGGCAAGGGCAGGATATTTGGTTTCGAAGCCGCTGTGCAGTTTCAGCTTGAGCCCTATACCGAAAGCCTCGGTCTGCCCGACTGGATGGGCGGCTTCGGCCTTACAGCGAACGCGACCTATAACGACAGCGAAGTCAAAAAACCCGCCGTATTCGATGTCACCGGTTTGATTACGGTTACTCCCGAACGCAGTGTGCCCTTGCCAGGCACGTCCGAAGTTTCGTATAATCTCGGTGCTTATTACGAAAAATACGGCCTGTCGCTCCGTTTACAATACCAAAACCGAACGACTTGGGGCGATGGTTTTGCCGATACGCTCGACGATGCTGGCGATACCTATTGGGCCGACGATGACGAGCTGGATTTCTCGGCGCGTTATGAATTGTTCGACGGCTTTGAAGTGTACTTCGATGCGTCGAACTTGCTCAACAATCCCGGTCGCCGCTATTCCGACCCGTCGAACATTCTGAATGCCAAGGGTATTCCAGCGGTGCGCAACGGGCAGTATACGATAGAGTGGGAGCGGTTTGGGCGGCGTTACTCGGGCGGCATACGCGTCAACTTCTGATGCGTGCATTTGTCTGGTTGATGCCATTGCTGATCACCGGTTGCGCGAGCGTGCAGCCGGCGATCAGCCCCCTGACGACCGCCAGCGTCACTGCCAAGGTTGAAACCGCACCGGTCGGCACGATCGACGATGCCGCAGATGATCCGGCTATCTGGCGCAATGCCGTCAATCCCGCAGAGAGCCTGATCGTGGCGACCGACAAGAAATCGTCGATCCATGTCTACGATCTTGCAGGCAACAAGCTGTACTCGGAACCGTCGCCGCGTCTCAACAATGTCGATTTGCGGGATGTCGGCGGAACCACCGGCGTGCTGGTGGTTGCCAGTGATAGGCAGGATTTACTCAACGCCAAGATAGCGATGTTCCGGCTCGATACCAAGGCGAAAAAGCTTGTGCCGCTGGGCGCGATTCCGGTCGGGACGGGCGAAGCCTATGGGATGTGCCTATGGCAGCGGGCGAGCGATAAAGCGCTGTTCGGCTTCGTCGTAATGAAGGACGGTCGCATTGATCAGGTCGACATCGATACCAGCGGCGTCGTACCAACCGGTAAGGTGGTGCGCAGCATGAAGCTTGGCACGCAATCCGAAGGCTGCGTGGTGGATGATCGCACCGGGATTCTATATGTCGCAGAAGAAGATATCGGCCTATGGAAGTTCGATGCTTCGCCCGATGGTCCTGTGACCGCAACTGCTCTGGCAAAAGCCGATGGCAAGGA
>JANMQN010000045.1:0-3068 GCA_031370535.1 Sphingomonadales bacterium
CAGCCATTTTGCCGATTCGATGCGGAGTGAAGTTTTTTTATGCAAATCATGGTTCGCGATAATAATGTTGATCAGGCCCTACGCGCACTGAAGAAGAAGCTGCAGCGTGAAGGCGTCTATCGCGAAATGAAGCTGCGTCGCCATTTCGAAAAGCCATCGGAAAAGCGTGCCCGTGAGAAAGCAGCCGCTGTTCGTCGCGCCCGCAAGATGGAGCGCAAGCAGCAGGAACGTGACGGCGCGAAAGCGTAAGTCGACGAATCTGCAAACAAGGAAAGCGCCTTAGAGGCGCTTTTTTTGTATCTGGAATCGGCGCTGCTTTCTGCTAGTCAGCGCGCAACGTAATGCATCAGGAAAACAAATATGTCAGTCACTGCCGTTCCGATCCAGCCTATCAAAAAGGGTTCGCTTGCCAAATATTGGGCGGCCATCGCGCTGGTATTGGCGGCTGGTGGCGGCCTTGCTTATTGGGGCACCGCCAACGTGCGGTCCGAATATGGCGACGTCGTCACGACTGCGTCGGGCCTACGCTACAAGGTCGTCCAGACCGGTGAAGGCAAATCGCCGACCGACGATGACGTCGTGCTGGTAAGCTATAAAGGCATGCTGAAAGACGGCACGGTATTCGACCAGAACCCGCAGGCCGGTTTCCCGGTTACTGGTGTAGTTCCAGGATTTTCCGAAGGTTTAAAGGTAATGCAGCGCGGCGGCAAATACCGCCTGTGGATCCCGTCAGAGCTTGGCTATGGTCCAGAAGACCAAAAGAACCCGCAAACCGGTCAGGTCGCCATTCCTGGCGGCAGCGAGCTGATATTCGACGTCGAACTTCTGGAATACAAGTCACGCGCCGAGGTTGAAGCGATGCAAAGGCAGATGCAGGAAATGCAAAAGCAGCAGGGCGGAGCCGCTGGAGCTGGGCAGCCAACGATCCCACCAGAGGTGCAAGAGGAAATTGAAAAACAAACGCGAGAATTCCAGCAACGGCAGGCGCCATCGAAATAACTAAAGCGTTGCGAAAAAAACGATCGTCGCAACCGTCATCACCGCTGTTGCAAACCAGCCAGTGATTGTCGCTCGCCGCCCGAGCGTCAACCGACCCATCGCCCGCGGGTTGCGTACGATTAGCATCATCATGGTCATCAACGGCGCTGCCAATACCCCGTTGACGACAGCCGCCCAATAAAGCGCGCGCGCAGGGTCGATACCGACATATTGAAGCGATACGCCGAGCAAAGTCGTTACAGCTATCGTCCCGTAAAACAGCCGCGCCTTGGTCGGTTTGGCGTCGAGGCTTCCGGCTATTCCGAACATCTCGGTCACTGCATAGGCCGCCGAACCTGCCAGCACTGGCACGGCAAGCAAGCCGGTACCGATAATGCCAAGCGCGAACAGCGCGAACGCGAAGTTCCCTGCTATCGGACGTAACGCTTCGGCCGCCTGCGCCGAGGTTTCGATATCGCGCACGCCATTGGCGTGCAGCGTCGCCGCTGTTGCAAAAACGATCGCCAACGACACAATCGAGCTAAACGCCATTCCGGTCAGAGTGTCGATCCGGATACGCTTCAGTTCCGGCCCTGCTTCCTTGGGCGTGATACACAGCGGTTTGACTTTGTGCCTTTTCTGCTCCTCGATCTCCTGCCCAGCCTGCCAGAAAAACAGATAGGGGCTGATGGTTGTGCCCAATATTGCCACGACAGCCATAGCGTAAGCACCAGTCCATTCGATGCGCGGCACCACAAGCGAAGTGAGTGCCTCCCCCCAGGGAACCTGCGCAACCACGACTACGGCTACATACGCAAAGAGCGATAAGGTCGCCCATTTAAGGACAGACGAATAACGTTCATAAGATAGCCACACCTCTATAACGACGCAAAGGATGCCGAATAGAAGTGTGTAAAGGCCTAACGGCCCCCCGATCAGCAACCCCACCGCTGCACCCATCGCCGCGAGATCGGCACCCAGATTGACGATGTTGGCAATCAGCAGCAACCCGACCATCAGAACCAGTAAAGGCCTTGGATAATGACGGCGCAAATTGCGCGCTATCCCCGCACCGGTAACGCGGCCTATTTCCGCAGCGACTTCTTGTATCGCCACCATCAGGGGAAAACTGAACAGAAAGGTCCAGCTCAACCCATAACCGAATTGCGCACCAACTTGGCTGTGCGTGCCTATACCAGATGGGTCATCATCCGCTGCGCCGGTAACCAGCCCGGGTCCAAGGCGGGACAGGAAGTGGCGGAAGCTACCCGGCTTGTTCATGTAAGGGCCAACAGGCGCTCCTCAGCGATTTTTTTCTGCCACAAAGCAGGAGCCAACTTATGCACGTTATTCCCCTCGCTGTCGACCGCGACCGTCACGGGGAAGTCCTGCACCTCGAACTCATAAATCGCTTCCATGCCGAGATCTTCGAACCCGACCACTTTGCTGCCCTTTATCGCTCGCGCAACAAGATAGGCTGCACCGCCAACCGCCATCAGATAGGCGCTTTCATGTTTGGCGATGCTCTGGGTGGCAGCAGCGCCTCGCTCAGCCTTGCCGACGCATGCCATCAGGCCCTGTTCGAGCATCATGTCCATGAACTTGTCCATGCGCGTCGCGGTGGTGGGGCCTGCCGGACCGACGATTTCTTCGCCAACTGGATCGACCGGGCCGACATAATAAATCACGCGGCCCTTGAAGCTTACGGGCAGCTCCTCGCCATTGGCGAGCATGTCGGCGATACGCTTATGCGCTGCGTCACGACCGGTCAGCATTTTTCCGTTCAGCAGCAGACGGTCCCCCTGCTTCCAGCCCCGCACGTCCTCTGCGGTCAGCCTGTCGAGATCGACGCGCTTGGCTGCGGCATCTGGCTGCCAGTTTACGTCAGGCCATTCGTCGAGCTTCGGTGCCTCCAGAAACGCCGGGCCTGAACCATCAAGCGTGAAATGCGCATGACGGGTGGCCGCGCAATTGGGGATCATCGCCACAGGCTTACCCGCAGCATGGCATGGCGCGTCCATGATTTTCACGTCGAGGATGGTCGAAAGCCCGCCCAGCCCCTGCGCACCAATTCCCAGCGCGTTTACCTT
>JANMQN010000060.1:0-8681 GCA_031370535.1 Sphingomonadales bacterium
CACGCGTTCTTCTTCGGCCTTGTCGCTGCCGAAATAATATAGCCCCAGCGGCCGGTCATGAGAATTCACGTAATCGATCGCCTCGTCCATCGATGAATAGGTCATCACCGGCAGGATGGGACCAAAAATTTCCTCCTGCATGACCTTCATGTCGTCGGTAACGTTGCGGACAATCGTCAGCGGCATTTTGTTACCGTTCGACGATGCAAAATCTTCGCCCGCAGGATTGATCTCGATCAGTTCAGCACCTTTTTCACGCGCGTCGGCAAGATAGCCCTGCAGCCGTTCATAGTTGCGGCCATTCACGACCGATGTGTAATCGTCATTATGGAGAAGCTTCGGATATTGAGCGGTTACGCCTGCCTTAACAGCCTCGATAATGTCGCTTTCCTGATCGGTGGGCACCATCAGATAATCGGGCGCAAGACAGATTTGTCCCGCGTTCATCATCTTGCCCAACGCAATCCGCTCGCCCGCTTTCTTCTTGTCGGCGCTTCGTCCGACGATTGTCGGAGATTTTCCACCGAGCTCCAGCGTTACCGGCACTAGATTGTCCGCAGCCGCGCGCATGATGTGGCGGCCGACACCGGTCGCGCCGGTGAAGATCATATGGTCGAATGCCAACCTGGAGAATGCAATGCCCACCTCGGCATCGCCGGTGAACACCACCATTTCCTCTTCGGCAAAATATTTTGGCACGACTTCCTCGAACAAAGCTGACACGCGCTCAGTAAATTCCGACGGCTTGATCATCGCGCGGTTGCCTGCGGCCAGAATGCCCGCCATCGGCACCATCACCATGCCGACTGGGAAGTTCCACGGCGCAACCACGCCGACCACGCCCTTGGGCTGATAAACGACTTCGGCCTTTGCGCCGAGCAGGCCAAGCGGAAAGGTCGGCTTGCGCTTTTCACCCTTGGCCCATGCCTCGAAATGCTTTTTTGCGTGCTTCATCGCGCTAACCGACGGCATGATGTCGGTCATCAGCGTCTGTTCGCGGCTGCGATGACCGAAATCTGCCGATACCGCCTTGGCGAAGTCTTCGGCATGATCAATCAGCAATGCAATCGCGCGATCGATCCGGTCGCGCCGCACCGACATCGGTTCCGGCAATGCGGCAGTGAACGCGGCACGCTGTTTTTCCAGTACGGTTTGCATATTCGCAGACATTTTTTTCTCTCCAATTTAATCGCTCGATGAATTGCTAGCGCGAAGCGTTGCACATTGAAACCAAAATGGCGTAACGGCATATCCGAAAGGCGCTCAAGACGCTGCGAACATATTGGAGAGACAATGATCGAAGCCGGGAAAAAATGGATGCCGCCCTTGGGCTGGCCTGCAATGACACGCGATCAGGTAAAGGCGGTCTTATGTGCCCCCGGCATGCCATTCGAGATAGACACTGTAGATGTTGACGGCATCCCGACCCGGGTCTGGAAGAACGCTTTGCCCAATCTGGCTGCACTTGCCGAAAGTACCAAAGCTTTTGGTGATCGCGAGTTTGTGGTGTTCGACGATGAACGGGTAACCTATGCGGCCTGGTTCAAGGCAGTTGCAACCCTCGGTGCTGCACTGCAGGAAATGGGTGTCGGCAAAGGCGACCGTGTCGCACTTGCCATGCGCAATTTGCCAGAATGGCCCGTCGCCTTCTTTGCCGGCGCCGTCATTGGCGCTATTGTCGTTCCCCTGAATGCGTGGTGGACCGGCGAAGAGCTGGCGTTCGGCATGGCCGATTCCGGCGCGTCGGTGTTGATATGCGACACCGAGCGCTGGGAACGGATGGCACCACTCATGGCCGGGATGCCCGATCTCCAACATGTGCTGGTAACACGCGGTGGGAGCACGACGTTCGCGGAGCCGGCCCGCGCGCTTGAAGACGCTATCGGCCACCCGAAATCCTATGCCGACTTGCCCCAACAGTCCTTGCCAAATGTGGATATCGACCCAGATGACGCGGTTACGATCTTCTACACCAGTGGCACTACCGGAAAACCAAAAGGTGCGCTGGGTTCGCACCGCAACTTGCTGACCAATGGCCTTACGACGGGCTATTCTGGCGCTGCGACAATATTGCGGCGCGGCGTTCCTTTGCCTGAGCCAATGGTCAAGGCGGGTCTGGTGGTCGTCCCGATGTTCCACGTAACCGCATGTTCGGCATCGATGATTCCCACCATCCAGGCCGGAAACAAAATCGTCTTCATGCACAAATGGGATACAGTAAAGGCGTTCGAGATCATCGAGCGCGAGAAAATCAATGCCACTGGCGGCGTCCCGTTCATTGCATGGCAGCTGATCGAGCATCCCGATCGCGAAAAATATGACCTGAGCTCAATCGAGTCGATCAGCTATGGCGGCGCTCCGTCCGCACCCGAGCTGGTGAGTAAAATTTACGAAATCTTCGGCGCTTATCCCGGCAATGGCTGGGGCATGACCGAGACAATGGCGACGGTTACGTCGCACACGTCGGAAGATTATCTCAATCGGCCGGATAGCTGCGGTCCGCCTGTCCCGGTTTCGGATCTCAAGATCATGTCTGAAAACGGAGAGACCGAACTACCCATCGGCGAAGTGGGCGAATTGTGGGCGCGCGGTCCGCAGATCGTCAAAGGTTATTGGAACCGCCCGGAGGCAACAGCCGAGACCTTCGTAAACGGATGGGTACGCACCGGCGATCTGGCGCGGCTCGACGAGGAAGGTTTCTGCTTTATAGTTGACCGCGCGAAAGACATGATCATTCGCGGCGGCGAGAATATCTATTCTTCCGAGGTGGAAAACATCCTTTACGAACATCCCGCCGTGACCGACGCCGCGCTGGTTGGGATTCCGCACCAGACCTTAGGCGAAGAACCGGCAGCCGTTGTCCATTTGGCCCCAGGCATGACCGCAACCGAAGAAGAGTTGCGTGCGTGGGTCGCCGAACGACTGGCCAGATTCAAGGTGCCAGTCAGGATCGTGTTCACGGCCGGTACTTTACCGCGTAATGCCAATGGCAAAATCCTGAAACGCGAGCTCAGAGAATTATTCTGACATCTTCACCATATGAATTCACATTTGTCAGCGATGCTGCGCCGCACTATAAGGCGCGCATTCCCACATAAAGGACTCATCCATGAGCAACACCGATCCTGTCGTCATCCTGTCTTACGCGCGCACGCCAATGGGCGGTATGCAAGGTGCGCTTGCCGAGGTTTCGGCGACCGACCTTGGCGCAACTGCGGTCAAGGCAGCGGTCGAACGCTCGGGCGTAGATGGCGCCGATATCGAACGCATCTATATGGGCTGTGTGCTTCCAGCAGGCCTTGGCCAAGCCCCTGCCCGTCAGGCCGCCATCAAGGCGGGCCTGCCCAAATCGGTTCAGGCGACCACGGTCAACAAGGTGTGCGGATCAGGCATGCAGACCGTCATCATGGGCAGCGAGGCATTGGCTGCCGGTTCGGTTGATTACGTCATTGCAGGCGGGATGGAGAGCATGACCAATGCACCTTATCTCCTCAAAAAGCACCGCAGCGGGGCACGGATCGGCCACGACACCGCCTATGACCATATGTTCCTCGATGGCCTTGAAGACGCCTATGAAGCAGGCCGCGCAATGGGCACTTTCGCACAAGATACCGCCAACGAATATCAGCTAACCCGCGAAGCCCAAGACAATTATGCGATTGAATCGCTCCGTCGTTCGCAAGCAGCCATTGCCGATGGTGCGTTCAAGGACGAGATCGTGGCGGTTACTGTCGCTACCCGCAAGGGTGATGTTATCGTGGATACCGACGAACAGCCCGGCAAGGGCATGCCCGACAAGATACCCGGCCTGCGTCCTGCCTTTGCCAAGGACGGTACTATTACCGCCGCGACCAGCTCGTCGATTTCCGATGGAGCGGCCGCGCTCGTGCTTACCCGCCAGTCGGTTGCCGATGCCAAGGGCTTGAAGCCCGTCGCCCGTATCGTCGCCCACGCGGCACATGCGCAGGAGCCATCGGCGTTCACCACTGCCCCGGTCGGCGCGATCACCAAATGCCTTGCAAAGGCAGGCTGGTCAGTTGGTGATGTCGACCTGTTCGAAGTCAACGAAGCCTTTGCCTGCGTCGCGATGTTCGCGATGCATGACCTTGGCATTCCGCATGACAAGATCAATGTTCATGGTGGTGCAACCGCTTTGGGCCATCCCATCGGCGCATCGGGAGCGCGGATCATCACGACACTGATCGCGGCTCTCGAGCGCCACGGTAAAAAGCGCGGCATTGCTTCGCTATGCATCGGCGGCGGTGAGGGTACCGCCCTTGCAGTCGAACTCGTCTGATACAAATTGCGACACTAATGTCTTGTTTCTGAACGTGTTGTTTTCCGCACGTTCAAGCTCCGCCTCCTAAACAAGGAACAACAGACGCAGACATGTGTTTGTAGATCCATAGGAGACAGACAATGAATAAGAAATTTTTGATAACAGTCGCAGCTGTCACCGCCACCCTCTCCCCCATGGCGGCTCAAGCGCAAACACGCGAGTTGCAACGAGACCGTCAGGAAGTGCGCGAGCAGAAGCGCGACGTACAAGAAGCCAAGCGTTATGGTGATCGTCAGGACGTCCGTGAAGAGCGCCGCGATGTGCGTGAAGCAAAGCAGGAATTGCGTGAGGATCGCCGCGATTGGCGTTCGTACAAGCAGCAAAACCGCAACGCCTTCCGTGGTGCGCGCTTTAACGCACCGTTCCGGTATCGCACATTCAATTCGGGCGTAAACATCGGCGCGAGCTATTACGCACCGCGCTACCGCGTAACGAACTATTCGAGCTACCGTCTGCCGCAGCCAGGTCGCTACCAGACCTATGTGCGTCACTATAACGACGTGCTGCTGGTCAACACCCGCACCGGCCGCGTCATTCAAGCCTATCGTGGTTTTTACTGGTAACGTTTCATCCTCCCGGAACGTTTCCATGTAAAGCTGGGCCGTCGGAGAAATCCGGCGGCCCTTTTCTTTGCGCGTGAGGCGGGCTAGTCAGACCCGATGAACATTATTTTCGTCCTATTCGATAATGTGACCCAGCTGGATTTTTCGGGGCCGGTGCAATTTCTATCGCGGATGCCCGGCGCGAAACTCTACATTGCCTCCAGGGATGGCGAGCCGGTCACCACCGACTGCGGCTTTTCTATTCTGCCCACCACAAGTTTAGCCGATTGCCCGCAGGCCGATATCATCTGCGTCCCCGGCGGCCATGGCGTGCGCGAAGCCGTTGCTGACACCGAAATCGTCGATTTTGTTAGCAAACAGGCGGCGAATGCAAAATGGATCACCAGCGTTTGCACTGGTGCTTTCATCCTCGGCGTTGCAGGGTTGTTGCAAGGCAAGCGCGCCACATGCCATTGGGGCTATACCCATTTATTGCCGCTGGTAGGCGCATCGCACGAATACGCTCGAGTCGTCCGCGATGGCAATCTGGTCACTGCAGGCGGCGTTACATCGGGCATAGATTTCGCCCTTGAATTGATTGCGATGATCTCAGGCGAGGATGTTGCGCGCAGCATCCAACTCGCGCTCGAATATGACCCTGCTCCGCCATTTACCGGCGGCACACCCGCAACAGCGCCTGGGCATATCCTCGCCAGCCTGCGCGCGCGCGTCTATGAGGACGCTGCAAGCCAGCTCGAAACCGCCATCAAAAACGCAATTTAATCCACCGATTAAATTCGCACTTTACGCAGTGCCGCGTTCGGCATAGCCTCTCCTTCGGGAGAGAGCATCATGATTCAAAAGCTTTGGCTGGTTGCGGCTGCCGCAGTCGCAACATTATCCTTGGGTTCGTGCCAGAAAGTCGGCGGCCCGAGCGACGTTCCAGCCTTTGCGGCGATCAATGGAGACTATCTCAGAACCGGCGGCGATGGTTCCAACTGGGCGATGACCGGATTCAGTTATGATGAACAACGCCATAGCCCGCTAACGCAGATCAACGATACGAATGTCAAAGACCTCGGCATCGCCTGGTTCGCCGAACTCCCCGATCCGCGCGGACAGGAAGCAACGCCTGTTGTGGTAGACGGCAAGATGTTCATCTCGACGGCATGGTCCAAAGTCTTCGCCTATGACGCCAAAACCGGCAAGCCACTCTGGAGTTTCGACCCCGAAGTAGACAAGGCGCGCGGCGTCAAGGCATGCTGCGACGTCGTCAATAGAGGCATCGCATTCTGGAAAGGCAGCATCTTTGTGGGCACCATCGACGGCCGCCTGATTTCACTTGATGCAGCGACAGGCAAGCAACTCTGGAGCACCCAAACGCTCGATCTGGAATCCAACGGCACGATCACCGGCGTTCCGCGCGTCGTGAAGGACAAGGTTGTCATTGGCTTCGGCGGCGCGGAGTTCGGTGCGCGCGGCTATGTGACTGCCTATGACGCCGCGACCGGCAAGCAGGCATGGCGTTTCTACACAACGCCGAACCCAAAGGGCGAGCCTGACAATGCGGCAAGCGACGAAATCCTGAAAACCGCTGCAACCTCCACCTGGAGCGCCAAACCTAAAAAGGGTGACTGGCGCGAAAGCGGTGGTGGCGGGACGGTGTGGGACGCAATTGTATATGACGCCGAACTAGATCAACTCTATTTAGGCGTTGGCAACGGCAATCCATGGAACCACGGTATCCGCTCCAATGGCGAAGGCGATAATCTGTTCCTGTCCTCAGTCGTTGCGCTAAAGCCCGACACTGGCGAATATGTCTGGCACTATCAGGAAACCCCTGCCGAGAGCTGGGATTACACTGCGACGCAGCCGATCATTCTCGCAACCGAAAAGCGCGGCGGCAAGGATGTCAAAGTGCTCTATCACGCACCGAAGAACGGTTTCTTTTTCACAATAGACCGCGTCAGCGGCAAGATGCTGTCCGCCAATCCCTTTATCGACGGCATCACCTGGGCATCCGGATATGATATGAAAACCGGGCGGCCGATCGAGAAGCCCGAGGCGCGCTATGAGAAGACCGGCAAGCTCTACATGGCGAACCCCTCTGCACTAGGCGCACACAACTGGCACCCGATGAGCTATAATCCGGCAACTGGATTGGTCTATATTCCTGCGCTCTACATCGGTGGAGCGTATCTTCCACCCGCTGCGCCAAACGAGCAGGAAAGAAAGCCGCTCGGCTTTAATGTCGGCGGTGCGATGGCGACCGCTGACCTGCCCGACGATATCAATTTTGTAAAAGCAGTCAAAGCCGCAACAAAAGGCAAACTTGTCGCCTTCGACCCGAAAACCGGCAAGGCGAAATGGACCGTAGATCATCCCGCCTCATGGAACGGCGGGACGATGACAACGGCTGGCAATCTGGTATTTCAGGGAACCGCGATGGGCGAATTCCGTGCCTACGCTGCCGACACCGGCAAGCAACTCTACAGCCTTAACGTTCAGTCGGGCGTGCTATCTGGTGCATCGACCTACACCGTCGATGGCGAGCAATATGTCGCCTTTTTGACCAGCAAGGGCGGCGCGTTTCCCCTGGTTTCGGGCTATGCCGGTTCGGCAAGCTCGGCAGTCCCCAATATCCCGCGTTTGATAGTGCTGAAATTGGGCGGCCAGGCAACGTTGCCTGCGCTGCCGGAAGCTCCGCCTTATGTCTGGGAGCCGCCAACGCCGACTGGCACGCCGTCCGACATCGCGGCTGGCCAGTCTAACTTCCAACGCTACTGCCTCGTGTGTCACGGCCCCGGCGCAGTCGGCAACGGGGTTCTGCCAGATCTGCGCAAATCGGGAGCGATTGCAGATGCGTCGACATGGAAGTCGGTAGTCGTTGACGGCGTGCTAAAGGGCAATGGTATGGTGAGTTTCGCTAGCGTGCTGAGTCCGCAAGAAGCTGAACAGATGCGCGCCTATGTCATCAGCCGCGCACATTACGCGAAGGCTAACGACAAGACACTCGCCAACAAATGATGCTGCCCATGAATCGCACAGCTGCCTAATTTTTAGGCAGCTCAAGCATCTGATTTGAATCGCAAATAGCGGAATTGCGTTGCTTCGAACTGGCACGCAACTTGCGAAGCAACGCATATAATCCGCGCGCGCGGAGCCTCTGCCTCACGCGTCACATAGGGGAAAGTCATGAAAAAGATCGAAGCGATCATCAAACCGTTCAAACTCGACGAAGTCAAAGAGGCGCTGCACGAAGTCGGTGTTTCCGGCATCACCGTCACTGAAGCCAAGGGTTTCGGCCGCCAGAAGGGGCATACCGAACTGTATCGTGGTGCCGAATATGTCGTCGACTTCCTGCCCAAGGTAAAGCTTGAGGTCGTGGTGGAGGACGGCCTCGCCGACCGCGTGGTTGAAGCCATCGCCGCCGCCGCGCAAACCGGCCGAATCGGCGACGGCAAGATTTTCGTCATCCCTGTCGAAACCGCGCTGCGCATTCGCACCGGCGAGCGTGACAACGATGCCGTCTAAATCCAAACAATCGAAAAAAGACAAGTCAAAGAAGGAAAGCAACATGGCGACCACCGCGAAGGACATCATCAAGCGTATCAAGGACGAGGAAATCGAGTGGGTCGATGTCCGCTTTACCGACCCCAAGGGCAAATGGCAGCATCTGACCATGTGCTCAGGCGTGATCGGCGAAGACGAACTGGAAGACGGCCTGATGTTCGACGGTTCGTCGATCGAAGGCTGGAAAGCGATCAACGAATCCGACATGATCCTGAAGCCCGACCTTG
>JANMQN010000066.1:0-2524 GCA_031370535.1 Sphingomonadales bacterium
CATGCGCGTGAAGAATTCGGGGTCATTGTCCTTCCCGCCGCGCATTGCCTGAATATGGTTCATCACCTTGGACGCCCGGTCTGGGAAATGCACGTCCAGCCAATCGCGGAACAGTGGTGCTACTTCATGGGGCAGGCGGATCGGAATCCAGCTGATGCTTGATGCGCCATGTTCGGCAGCCGCCGCAGCAATGGCCTCGATTTCGCCATCGGTGATTGCAGGTATGACTGGCGCGATATTCACATGAACATAAATTCCCGCATCCGAAAGCTTTCGGACCGCCGCGAGCCTGGTCATAGGCGAAGAGGCTCGCGGCTCTAATATTCGGGCGAGCTTCGCGTCGAGCGAAGTCACCGAAATAGCCACCCCGGTCAGCTGTTTGGTCGCAAGCTGGGTAAGATACTCGATATCCTCCACAACCCGCGCAGATTTTGTGGTTATGACGATCGGGTGGGATGTTTCGACCATCAGCGCCAGTATCCCACGGGTAATTCGATAGTTGCGCTCTATCGGTTGGTAAGGATCCGTGTTGGTGCCAATTGCAATCGTCGCAGCCTTATATCCGGGTTTCGCTAGCGTCTTGCGAAGCAAATCCGTCGCGTTGGGTTTGGCGAACAACACGCGTTCGAAGTCCAACCCCGGCGAAAGGTCATGATAGGCATGACTTGGCCGCGCGTAGCAATATATGCAGCCATGCTCACATCCCCGATATGCGTTGACCGATCGGTCAAACGGAAGGTCCGGTGAACTATTGAAGGACAGAATGGATTTTGGAAATTCTTCAGTTACGGTGGTTTTTAGCTGAAGCATGGCTCCATCGATATGTTGCCGAGTGTCTATCCAATCGCCGTCATGCTCCCGCTCCATTAGATTGAAGCGAATAGGGGTGGCGTTGTTAGTTGCTCCACGTCCTTTGACTACTTCGACAGGTTGAAGTTTTTGCATTCCTGACGATGGCACATTTAAAAGAACATATAAAGAACATTAATCCACACCGCAATGATACCAGTACACCGGAAAGCTTGTGCCTGCCGGGCTTGTTGGCCGAGAAAACACCGTCGAAGGAGTTTACTACGCGATCACATTTCATTGTTACCACAGCTACGGTTGTAACATCGTCAGCGCCAGCCATCGCTGTAGACGAAAATGACTCCGCGCAGGACACCGTTTTTAAGCCGCATCCTGATCAGACAGCGGAATATGCCAACGCTTACAATTTAAAGTATCGCTGTTTGCAGGCAGCGCGAGGGAAAACAAGGAACTACGGCTGACGTATGACTTGAAAACGATGGGCAGTGTAACCAAGCACAATTTTACGGATGTTGTGGATACCTGGTTGAGAGGATTGAACAGCTTTTCAATGTACGTCAGAGATGAGGCCAACAAAAAAATTATCCCTGTACCAGCCGCATCGCCAACTTCTGCACGGCCCACAGCGCCACATCTTCTTAAATCAGAATATTAGACTACCTTGTCCTAACTCTCACTCAACCGTGGCATCAGCTCGACGAAATTACACGGTTTGTGGCGGCTATCGAGTTGATGGACCAAAATCTGGTCCCAGCCATCCTTAACAGCGCCATTTGAACCGGGCAGCGCAAAAATATAGGTCCCGCGTGCCAGCACCGCGCAGGCACGCGACTGGATGGTCGAGGTGCCAATACCTGCATAACTGAGCCAGCGGAAAAGCTCCCCAAATCCAGGAATATCCTTGGTTTTTACCCGATCTAGTGCCTCGGGTGTTACATCGCGTCCGGTAAGACCTGTCCCTCCGGTTGCGATTACAACATCAATGCGTTCGTTATCGATCCAGTTGTGTAATCGCGACGTTATCTTCGCAGTGTCATCATGCAAAATCGCGCGTTCGACGATCCGATGGCCCGCGGCCAATATTCGCTCGGCGAGAATGTCGCCGCTGGTGTCGTTATCTGCGGTACGGGTGTCAGAAACGGTTAGCAGCGCAATGTTCACTGGCTTGAAAGGGCGGCTTTCATCGAGCGGCAATATTGCCTCCATAAGCGCGGCGAGATGCAACATGCCCGTTGGCGTCGGGGAATTTGGGCCAGAGATATTGGGCGAGGCCATTCATGCTGCCCGATGCCTTGTTCTCGCGCATCTCGTAGATCCAGTAATTGCGCAGGATGATCGCAACATAACCACGCGTTTCCCAATAGGGGATCGACTCGATGAACAGCAGCGGATCACCATTATCGCGGATTTCCGTATTCCATCGGGTAACCGGTGTCGGACCCGCATTATACGCGGCGATAACTTTCGGCAAAAGGCCGCCAGTTGACGGCAGGTCGCGCAGTTTCTCAAGATAAGACTGGCCGTATTCAAGATTAACAGCTGGCCGATCGAGCTCGGATGCCGCCAACGTAACACCGCGTGATCGGGCCATATCCTGCGCGGTGCCGGGACGGACCTGCATCAGTCCCCGCGCGCCTGCGGGACTGATGACGTCGGTCTTGAACGATGATTCCTGCAACGTGTGTGCATACACCAAAGCGGGTTCGACTCGCCA
>JANMQN010000093.1:0-20359 GCA_031370535.1 Sphingomonadales bacterium
GTAGCAGCGCTCGGACCTGGTGAGCCAGCCGAATTGCTCGAACTGTTATCCGACGACGAAGGTTGTTTTTTCTTCGGCTTGTCACCGCGCGCGGCCAGCTCTTCCTGACGGATCGAGCGTTTAGGTTCAGTTTCGGCCTTAAAAGCCTCCCAAATCACCGCACTTTTGGGATCATCACCTGGCCATGCGCCATATACTCGTTTGCCGCTTTTGCGATCTATCCGAACCAAGCGTGTGCCTTCTGGCGCTACGAACGGCGTTTTTGGCATATCGGCCATCGCCACCCGCGCAAATTGTTTGAATATCGGTGCGGCGAGCGATCCGCCTTGAGCATAGCCACCCATGTTGCGCGGCTGGTCGTAGCCCAGATATACCCCGGCGATAAGGTGCGGCGAGCCTCCGACAAACCAGACATTTGTTGGGCCAGTGGTAGTACCGGTTTTGCCAAACAACGGGCGGTTAAGATCACGCAATATCGTTGCCGTGCCCCGTTGCACAACACCTTCCAGCATGTGGACCACCTGATAGGCAGTAATCGGGTCCATCACCTGCTTACCAGCTGCGGCAAAGCGCGGCATTGACTTACCGTCCCAATCCTTCGCCCGGCAACCTTTGCATGACTTCCAATTCGCCGGCAGAATGACTTTGCCCCTGCGGTTCTGGACATAGTCGATGAGCGTCGGTTTCAGTTCGCGACCATGGTTGACCAGCATCGAATAAGCATTGACCATTTTTAGCACCGTCGTGTCACCGGCACCCAGGGCATAAGACAGATAATCCGGGTAGTCGCCAATACCCATCGCACGGAATGTATCGGTAACATTGTCCATGCCGGCATCTGCCGCTGCACGTACGGTCATAAGGTTGCGGGACTGTTCGAGCCCCCATCGCATGGTCTGCGGCCCTGCCCCGCCGCCGCCGAAGTTGCGGAAGCATTTCTGGCCCAGGGAAGCGCCTTGCCATACGCAATAGGGACCATCAACGATGATCGACGTCGGTGTCATCCCGTTATCGAGCGCGGTGGCGTACACAAAGGGTTTGATAGACGATCCTGGCTGGCGTTGCGCCTGCGTGGCGCGATTAAAGCTGGAGATGCGATTATCGAAACCACCTTGGATGGCTAGAACCCGGCCATTGAGCGGGTTCTGCACCACCATACCGCCACCGACTTCGGGTACAGTGCGGACTGCAAAACTGCTGCCCCCATTGGGAACCACTGCGATAACATCGCCCGCTTTCATGGCTGCTGGCCCGCCATTAAGAATGCCTACGCTGCCATCGGCAAAACCAACACGCCCCTTGCCAAGCGCGACGCCCGCACGCCAATTGGCATAATCGATGCCAATATTGGTTGACGCAAATCGCGACGCCCATTTGTCGTCGGATACATCGATGGTGCCCATATTGGCTTTCCACGCCTTGCCTGCATTATAGCGAAGCAGCCCGTCGCGCAGCGCCTGCGTGGCTAACACCTGAAAATCCGGGTTCATCGACGTGCGGACCCAAAGACCGCCCGCATAGACGCTATATGGTCCATTTTTATCGGTCTCACCGAAACGTTCGATTAACTGACGACGCACTTCTTCCGTGAAATAGCCGCCGATATTTTTGTAGCCGGTGCCGCGCTGCGCGACCAGCCCAAGTGGTTGTGCGCGCGCCTCGGCAAGCTGCGCGTCGGTAATCCAGTCATTCGCCCGCATCTCGCCAAGTACCCAATTGCGCCGCGCAAGCGCTGCTTCAGCATTTTTGGCACGACCGTAACGCTCCGGAGCTTTGGGCAGAATGGCCAAGAATGCCATTTCGTGGAGTAACAACTGGTCGACGCTTTTCCCGAAATAGGCTTGCGCTGCGGCTTCTACGCCAAATGCCTGACGGCCAAGCGCGATTTCGTTGAGATATAGCGAGAGAATTTGCGGCTTTGTCAGAGCGCCTTCGATGCGCTTTGCCAGTATAGCCTCTTTTACCTTGCGGGTATAACTGTACTCGTTGGTAAGAAGCAGATTCTTCGCCACTTGCTGCGTAATGGTGGACGCACCGCGGGAACGTTTGCTGCTGAACACATTGTCGAAAATCGCCGATAAAATTCCTGGATAGTCGATGCCGCCATGGCTGAAGAACGTCTTATCCTCCGCTGCCAGATAGGACCGGATCAAAAGCTTTGGAAAATCCGCATATTCAAGCTGTACCCGCCGTTCGCGTGCATAACTGTGGAATGGCTGCCCCTTTATGTCACGGACCACAGTCGGCAGGGGCGACTCATATTCGATAAGCGCCTCGGCATCGGGCAGATTACGGGCAAAAAACGCCCAAAACAGCACAAGCAGCACAAGCAGGCCGCCAGCGGCATAAGTAGCCCAACGGAACCGCCGAAATTGCCACCAACCCTGCCAACGACCGACAAAACCATCGACATCGCGTTTCAGCTTATAACTGACAGTATTGGGTTCTTCGGCAGGCGTGGGGTTATTGTCCATTGCCCGCCCTCTCTAGCCGATTTGCCGACGAGGTCCAGAAAGTTAATAGGCCGCTCAGCGCAAATTTACGTTCAGCGCGCAGCCAGCCTGCGGGCGAAGTGAATCTGAATCGCATTGGCGACGCTTCGCCCAACTTTTTGCTGCCCGCTTGTCGACGCTAGGAAATCGACATCATCCTTGTTGCTGAGATAGCCGGTTTCGAAAAGTATCGAAGGCGTGTCCGGCGCCTTGAGAACGATGAAAGAGGCGAATCTGTGTGAATTTGTCCGGATGCGCATATTGGGCTGCGCCTCACGCAGTAACAACTTCGCAAAATCGGCCGAGACATTCATCGTTTCACGCTGCGTCAGATCAATGAGGATTGACGACACGTTGGCATCTGCCCCGCCCAGATTGACGCCGTTGATGATGTTTGCCTTGTTTTCTCGCGATGCGAGCCGTTGTGCTTCGCGGTCAGACGCAACTTCCGACAGAGTATAGACCGTGCCGCCACTGGCTTCGGGGTTTTCAGCGCTATCGGCATGAATAGATATGAACAGGTCGGCGTTCATTTTGCGCGCGATTTCATAGCGGTCTTCAAGGACGAGGAATTTGTCGGTATCGCGCGTCAGTGCCACCCGAACCCGTCCCCTTTTTAACATTTCGTTGCGTACGGATTGGGCGATGGCCAGCGTGACGTCTTTTTCGCGCTTTCCGCCATGCGGGCTGATCGCGCCCGGATCATGACCGCCATGGCCAGCGTCGATGACCACCAAAGGCAGTTTATTGTCCGACGGACCGCTTACCTTGGGCAAGCCTTTTGCGACGCCCTTTTTAATCGGCGCCGAAACCTCATAACGGCGTTTTGGTGGTTCAGCGCGAAACGCTAATGGCGGGATGATTTCAGTTTTGCCGTGGCCGGCGTGGTGCGAATATCCGGATGTCGCAGTTTGACGCAGGCTTTTGCCATAGGCTGAAAACTTGCCGCCGGTGGCTGCCAGGACGACGCAAATATCAACGATACCCTGCGCGGTACCTGCACCAGAATGGACGGCGGATCCGCGGTCATTTTGGTATATCGAACCAATCGTCCCCGCAAACGCAGGTACGAGGGTAAGTGGAATTGCGGCAAAAATCGCGGCGAACATCATGACTGTCTTATGCGATTCTGCCGACCGCCCCGTCCAGATATTTCTTTGTTCCACGGCCATGCTTCGCATTTAAGATGAGCAGTTCCCTTGGCATTAAGACGCACATCACAGCATCCAGCCCTTGTTAACGACGATCCGAGGATAAATAATCTCGCTGCCCTTGCCGAGCCGCAACGGGAGTGCTAGCTACCGGTCACGGGCATGTTTTTTCAAAAAATGCTTGTGATTTCGTGACCGGACGCTTTTCCGCCCGGCATTTTAACAGGTTGACGCTGCATGAGGCATGATATTTCCACCCCCGCCGCCCGATACGGGACTGGCGCTTGGGCTGGAAACCAAGCGCGCGCGATATTCGCCCGCCATGCACAAGCAGCAGACGCAATTTTTTCTCATCAACAATCTCGCCTTGCCGACGCCGACGCACTGCGTCCGATGCGGCATAGCATCAACAATAGAGCGAGCGGCCACTGGCTGACAACCGGACGGCCCGCCCGCTGGAGTAATATCAATGACCACGCGTATGCTAATCGACGCGCGTCACCGGGAAGAAACCCGGGTCGCAGTCGTAACAGGGAACCAGATCGAGGAGTTTGACTTCGAATCTGCGGAGCACAAGCAGCTCAAAGGCAACATCTATCTAGCTAAAGTCACTCGCGTCGAACCGTCGCTGCAAGCGGCTTTTATCGACTATGGCGGCAATCGGCACGGTTTCTTGGCCTTTGCCGAAATTCATCCCGATTATTATCAAATTCCGAAGGAAGACCGTGAACGCCTTCTTGCCGAAGAGGCCGAGGCGGCTGCAGAAGAAGCTGCCCTGCGCGAGCAGGAAGAAGATGATTATGACGAGCCTTCGGACATCATGCAGGGTTCGGAAGAGCGCGAAGATGATGTCACTGACCTGATCGAAGTCGACAGCGACGATAGCGTCGACACCATCGACATGAGCGAAGGCGAAGAGCCCGACCTCGACGGTAACAGTGACGAAAATGGCAGCGAGGAGTCTTCAGAAGAAAATGGTCGTGGCGGCAATGACCGCAACAACCGCCGCCGTCGTGGACGTGGTGGCCGTAATGGCGGCGGCGAAGGCCGCGCACCCAAGGCGAGCGACGAAGTCCGCGCCAAGCGTATGAACCTGCGTCGCCGCTACAAAATCCAGGACGTTATCCACCGCCGTCAGGTGTTGCTGGTACAGGTCGTCAAAGAAGAACGCGGCAACAAAGGGGCGGCGCTCACTACTTATTTGAGCTTAGCTGGTCGTTATTGCGTCTTGATGCCCAACACCTCGCATGGCGGTGGCATCAGCCGCAAAATTCACAGCGCGGCCGACCGTAAGCGGTTAAAATCGATTATGTCGGACCTCACGCTGCCATCGACGATGGGCTGCATCATCCGTACAGCCGGGCTAGCCCGCACCAAGCCTGAAATAAAGCGCGATTTCGATTATCTCGCACGTTTGTGGGACGGTATCCGCGAAAACACCCTAAAAGGCGCAGCTCCGATGCTGATCCACACCGACAGCGACCTCATCAAGCGCGCCATCCGAGATATCTACAACAAGGACATCGACGAAGTTTTTGTCGAGGGAGCCGACGGCTACAAGGCCGCCAAGGATTTCATGAAGCTTCTAATGCCGAGCCACGCAAGACGTGTTCAGCATTATGCCGACCCCGTGCCACTGTTTCAGCGTTACCATGTCGAGGATCAGCTGAATGCAATGTACCAGCCGATCGTCCAGCTGAAATCGGGTGGTTATATCGTCATCAACCCGACGGAAGCCTTGGTTTCGATCGACATCAACTCTGGCCGGTCGACCAAAGAACATGGCATCGAACAGACGGCGCTTTCGACCAACCTTGAGGCTGCGCGCGAAATCGCTCGCCAGCTGCGTTTGCGTGACATGGCCGGTTTGGTCGTCATCGACTTTATCGACATGGAGCACCATGGCAACGCGCGCAAAGTCGAGCGTGCAATGAAGGAAGCACTGAAGCACGACCGCGCCCGCATTCAGGTCGGCCGTATTTCAAGCTTCGGCCTGATGGAAATGAGCCGCCAGCGTCTTCGTACTGGCGTGCTGGAGGCCTCGACCCGCGAATGTCCGCATTGCGAAGGGACTGGACTAGTTCGAACAGCGTCCTCGTCAGCGCTTTCTGCTCTGCGCCTGATTGAAGAGGAATCCGCAAAGGGCAATGGCAGTCAGATCGTCCTGCAAGCCAGCCAAGAAGCGACAATCTATTGCCTCAACAACAAGCGCGCCGAACTGGCCGACATTGAGGAACGCTATCATGTCCGTGTGCTAATCGTTCCCAACGGTGAAACCGAGGGTGCGAAACTTGCAGTTTCAAGCTCGGGTCCGCGTCCTGAAGCTCCAATTGCTCTGCCCCCGATCATAGACATCGACGATGATGATATCGAAGACGAAATTGACGATTTCGAAATCGCAGAGGAAGACGAGGCGGGTGAAACCACCCATGCACGCGAAGGCCGCGCCCGTGAGGAACGCCCTCGCGAGGAAGGCGAAAGTGCCGAAGGCCGCAAACGCAAACGTCGCCGTGGCCGCCGTGGCGGCAAGGGCCGTGAACGCGAGGGTCGCCTAGAAAATGGTGACACACCCGCTGAAGGCGATGCGGTCGCTGCCGAAGGCGCGGGAGAAAGCACTCCCGTTGCAGCGGATGAATTCGTCGAAGCGGCTGAAACCGCACTCGAAAGCAAACCCAAAGCCCGTCGGGGCCGCCGTGGTGGGCGCGGTCGTGACCGCGATGATACTGCTGTCGTAGAGACGCTTGATGCAGCACCCGAAGCCGAACCGGTTGTGGCAGAAGAACCAACCGACAAGCCGAAACGCCGCAGCCGTGCGAAAGCGAAGCCCGAGGGAGAAGCGATCGAAGCCGAAGCTCCAGTGGAAACAGCCGTTGTAGAAAAGGCCAAGGCCCCTGCAAAAACCCGCACCCGGGCAAAGGCTGCGCCAACCGAAACGCCTGCTGAGGACGTGCCAGTTGAGCCTAAAGCGAAAGCTCCACGCAAAAAGGCTGCAGCCAAAGACGCAGCTGAAAAGGTCGCATCAACCGAAACCGGTGCGACTGACGAAGCACCGCGTTCGGGTTGGTGGCAACGCACCTTTGGCTGATAAATAACTCCGAAAAAATCAAAGCCCCGCCGCTCGCATGACCGGCGGGGCTTTTCTTTGCGTAACTTCTTCATTGCGCGTTCAGGCGGTTCGGGCCATTTACTATAAATGGCCATTTTCACCCTGCGCCGCATCCGTGCTGCTTTTGTTGTGTTTCTCGCAAGCGTTATCACGGCGCAGCCCGCAATGGCACAATCAATTTTGCGCGATGCCGAAACCGAAGCCTTTTTCGACGAGATTTCCGCACCGCTGATTCAGGCGGCTGGCCTCGATCCGAAAAATGTCGATATTGTCCTGATCAACGACAAGTCGATCAACGCGTTCGTGGCGGGTGGTCAAGCGGTCTATATCCATAGCGGCCTTATTGATGCAGCCAGCACCGCAAATGAAGTTCAGGGCGTCATCGCGCATGAATTAGGTCATGTCGCGGGAGGCCACGCCGTTCGATTTAACGAAGGAGCATCGGTTGCGAGCGGAATCAGCATTGCTACGCTGATATTGGCGGCCGCAGCCATTGCGGTAGGTGCCGGCGAAGCGGGTATGGGTATCATGTCAGCGGGCCAGCAAGCAGCGCTTGGCAAATTCCTAGCGTACAGTCGTGCGCAGGAAGGTACCGCCGATGCGTCCGGCGCACAATATCTGTCAGCTGCAGGAATTACCGGGAAAGGTTCAATCAACTTCTTCAAGAAATTGCAGAATTTTGAGTTTCGTTTGGGGATTCCTCAGGAGGATAGCTACGGTCGCACGCACCCGTTATCGGGTGAGCGTATCTCGGTTCTCGAAGATACATATTCCGCCGACCCCGCATGGACCAAACCGCTGAACGCCAAATGGGAGATGGATTTTAAACGTATCAAAGCCAAGCTGACAGGCTTTCTTGCAGATCCGACGACCACCATGCGCGATTATCCCGAAATTGATAAAAGTGTCCCTGCCCGCTACGCCCGCGCTTACGCCTGGCACAAATCAGCCTATCCACAAAAAGCTCTTGAGGAATCGTCAGCGCTAGTTGCGTCTGCACCCGAAGATCCATATTTTCTCGAACTGCACGGCCAGATTTTACTTGAATCGGGACGGCCTGTCGACGCGCTGGTACCACTGCGAAAAGCGGTTAATCTCACCGGAAACCAGCCGTTGATTGCAGCCATTTTTGGCCATGCGCTGGTTGCAACCGAGGATAAGGCAAACCTCGATGAGGCTGCGCAGGTTTTGAGAGCGGCGGTAACCAAAGACAATGAGAACCCCTTTGCCTGGTATCAGTTAGGCGTAGTGTATGAACAGAAAGGCGATACCGCACGAGCGGCCCTCGCCAGTGCCGAGCGCTATATGATGGAAGGCGCTCCACAATTTGCACTGCCGAATGCTCAGACCGCGATGGCGGGCCTGCCGGAATATTCACCTGACTGGATCCGTGCGCAGGACATCAACATGGTTGCCGAAGCGAAGCTGGCGCAGCTTAAAAAGAAACGTCGTTAATTGGCTGGCTAGACATTAAAATCATGGCTAATCCTGCGGATATGGCTGACGAACTAAACAATAACCGCATCCCCTTGCTGATTGCGCTCGCTGGCGCACTCGTTTTGATCGGGGTCGGCGCATATGTTTTTGTAAGCAATCGCAACAGTGTCGAACGGGGATCGGTCGAACAGAAAACCGAGCTAGCCTCCAGCGTTGCCGATGATGCGGTCGCGGCTGCTGGCATGTCCGACAAGGATCGCAAAGCAACCGAGGCATTGGTCCGCGCTTATATTCTCGAACACCCCGAAATAATTACAGAGGCTGTCGAAATCCTTCAACAACGCGACATCGCAAGACGCCTCACTGCGGCCGGCAGCACAATCGCAACGCCTTTCCCCGGAGCGGAGGCAGGCAATCTCGACGGTGATGTCACCATCGTAGAATTCACCGATTATAACTGTGGCTTTTGCCGCGCAAGTGTTGCCGACGTACAGCGCCTTCTCAGGGACGACGGCAATATCCGCTTGGTCTACCGCGAATTGCCGATTCTGAGTCAAACTAGCCGTGATGCAGCTTCATGGGCGTTGGCCGCCGCGAAACAAGGTAAGCATAAGGCGTTCCACGATGCAATGTTTGCAGGCGGCCGCCCGGACGCACAAACTATCCGCGCCGCTGCAAGCAAGGCTGGATTGGACATGACTGCCGCAGAAAAATTTGCATCCTCGCAACAGGCTGAGGCCGAGATCAAATCCAATCTTGAGATGATGCAGCAAGTTGGCTTTAATGGAACACCGACGTTTATCATCGATGATCAGATATTAGAGGGCGCGTTGGGATATGACGCGCTGAAATCAGCCGTTGAAAAGGCGCGCAAGCGGGGCTGATGGAAAAAGAGCCAAGACTGGCTGAAAGGTTACTGCCCTATTCATTGAGCATCTTTGGGCTGGTTGTTGCGTTTTCGATGATGGATAATGGTCTGCAGTTTTGGAAGAGCTGGCGACGCGAATTTATCCTGCCAGGCACCATATTGATTCCGCTCTTTGCTGCGGCTATTTGGCTAAGATGGGATTGGGCACCTTATGTCGCCCGGAAGCGCAGCCGAGAGCGCGACGAGAAATTCGATTAAGCTTTCTTCCCCTGCGCTATAACATACCATTCAACCGAACCCTTGCGGCTGGCAGGCGGTTTCGCGTGTTTCACTGTAGTAAAATTGCTCTTCAGCACAGCGAGCATTGCAGGGTCGGTGCCCCCAGCAAACACCTTGGCAACAAAATCGCCGCCGGGCTTGAGAACCTGTACCGCAAAATCGACCGCAGCCTCAACGAGGCCCATCGTTCGCAGATGGTCGGTCTGTTTATGCCCGACTGTGTTGGCAGCCATGTCAGACAGGATCAAATCCGGCGCTGCGCCAAGTTCTGCGATAAGTCGGTCTGGTGCGCTGTCGTGCATGAAATCCATTTCAAGCAACGTAACACCCTCGATGGGATCGACCGGCAACAAATCAATACCGACAATCGCAGCCTTTGGTTGTTGACGCCGAACCACTTGTGCCCAACCGCCTGGTGCCACCCCCAAATCAACAATGGCACGCTTGCCGCTCAAGATGTGGAATTTCTCATCTAGCTCGACCAGCTTATAAGCCGCTCGGCTGCGATAGCCTTCGCCGTGAGCGCGTTTCACATACGGATCGTTCAACTGCCTTTCGAGCCAGCGCGTCGACCCGGCAGTACGCCGTTTCGCGGTCTTAACCTTCTGCTTGCCCGCCAGCGTACGGCCTGAATCTTTCCCACCGAACAAATTGTCTGCCATCTTCAGTTCCGCCTGTTGCGGCGCTTGGCGTCGCTCGCCATCAACGCCCTTAATATGCCTTCGCGAATACCGCGGTCGGCAACGCCCAATCGCTCACCCGGCCAGATATCGAAAATGGCCTCAAGAATGGCGCAGCCAGCGACCACGAGGTCCGCACGTTCATGACCAATTGTAGGAAAATCAGCCCGACCCTTTACTGACCTGCGTGCGAGTTCCTGGCTAATCTCACGCATTGCTGTGGTTGGTAGATGCAATCCGTCAACAGCACGGCGATCATAGCTTTGCAGCTTCAGATAGACACTGGCCAGCGTGGTAACTGTGCCCGACGTCCCAAGGAGACGATGGTCGCCGCTATCCTTGGGCAAACGGCTCGCAAACTCGGCAAAGCTGCTTGAAACCTTGTCTCGCATCGCCTGATAGGTAGCGGCGAGCGCTTCTGTACCGCCATCGTCTTGTCGCTCGCTTTCGGTCAGCGACACAACACCCCATGGCACGCTGACCCAGTCGAGAATATGCGGGACAACGCCATCGGTCGATACCAAAACCAGTTCGGTCGAACCGCCGCCGATGTCGAAAATCAGCGCAGGTCCATCGCCTTGTTCGAGCAACGCATGACAACCCATGACCGCGAGCCTTGCTTCTTCCTTGGGGCTAATGATATCAAGATGGATTCCGGTTTCGCGTTTGACACGCTCGATGAACTCGACACCATTAAGCGCCTGACGGCATGCCTCGGTCGCGACCGAGCGCGCCAGCACGACATTGCGCTTTTTCAACTTTTCCGCGCACACTGACAAAGCATCAACCGCCCGGTCCATCGCCTCGTCGCTCATGCGGCCAGTGCTGGTCAATCCTTCACCCAGCCGGACCACGCGCGAGAACGCGTCTACCACCGTAAAGTCGTCCCCGCCGGCCTTGGCGATAAGCAAACGGCAATTGTTGGTGCCCAAATCAAGCGCGGCATAGGCCGTACGATCAAACCAGTTGCGCCGGATATTGGTGTTTTCAATTGGTGCTGCGGCATTCACGCGCTCTGCACGCACTAAGCCGTCGACCGGAGCCTGCTGCACTTTTGCAGCTTTGGGTGCCGCATTTTTGCGACGGGGCGGTTTCTTGGCTTTCCGCCGTCGTCCCTTTTGCGGCGATGGTGCGACATTCTCGCCCATGGCCGTAACTCACTTCTTATTTTCTATCCGGATCGGATGTGCCGCCGGTACCTACTGCCAGTGCTACGCGCAGCGGGTTAAAATATCAAGATTTTTGCACGAGCGGCCTAATGCCGGCGATTCAGCAGCTTGACCCAACAAGGGCAGCCGCATATAGGCCCGCCCACTGTTCCCCGGTCGTCTAACGGTAAGACTACGGACTCTGACTCCGTCTATTGAGGTTCGAATCCTTACCGGGGAACCAATCCAACACGTTGATATTTAATTGATTTCTTGATGTTTGACGTCGAGAATATCGCTTACTTGTACGTCTTCGGCCGACCACGTATTTCTGCGCCTCTCCGAGCATTTACAACCAGTCCCCGCAGCTCCGTGCAGCAAAAATGTGGCAAAATCTAGTTAATTGCTGCTAGAAAGATGAAACGTCCACTTCCACCTTCGAAACACCGATTGGACTGTCGTGTTCGAAGGATATCGATGAACTGATGCTTCGCGAATGGTTGCATTTGGACTGTAACCGGAAAGTCCGTTTATAGTGACGCCCTCCCAAACCGGTCGTCCGCTGATAAAAAAGAATGTCTGTTCTGAGCCCAAAATAGGGAGTTGCCTGCGCCTGAGACCTGCTTGAAAACAGACTCGATTCTGGAAAGGGTCGGATGACTGAGAGTGGTTCGAAAGGAGACACTTACCCCCAATCTACGCTCGTGAATGCGGGACCCCTATGACAAATATCAGGAATTTTGGGCTTTTCATTTTTTACAATTGTCTATTATGCTGTTTAGCTAGTCATTGTTCGATTGGTTCCTAGTCGGGGCACTTAAGGATATCTATGACACAGAAATTGAACGAGACCGCCGGGCTACTCAAAGATAATTTTGCAGTTTCGAAGCTGAACATATTTTCAGAAGAGGTCATCGAATGCGCCCGTCTCGTGGGCATGCCATTTCTTAAAGAGACCGTTAAGCTCCTATCATTAGCTCTGAATGTTCGGTGGGTCATTCTATGTGAAATCGATCAGGAACGGCCTCATATAGCGCGAACAATTGCTTTCTGGGGAGATGGTCAGCAGCAGGATAATATCGAATATGACCTAAATGGTACCCCGTGCTCTCATGTGGCGTCGGGTGAAATCTGTTTTTTTCGCGAACATGTGCAGGCTCAGTTCCCACAAGATGAAATGCTCTCGGATTTCGGCGTGCAAAGCTATGTAGGTGTTCCTCTGCATAGCAGCGACGGCAAGTTATTAGGATTAATAGCTGTCTTTCACGATCAAGCAATCGATGAGCGGCTTGAACCGAGCCTGACGCTTGAACTGTTCGCCGGTCGCGCGGCAGCTGAGCTCGAGAGACTAACAACAACTTCGGTTGCGGAACGGCTTGGGCGGATCGTAGAAGATGCCGCTAGCGAGACTTTCATCTTCGATGCTGAAACCCTAAAATTCATTTTGGTCAATAAGGGCGCGCGCGAAAACCTCGGCTACTCAATCGAGGAGCTGCGACATCTCACTCCGGTCGACATCAAGCCGGAATTTTCGCAAGATGCCTTTATGGAGATGATATCGCCACTTAAGACCGGCAAAATTACCTTGTTTGCTTTCGAGACTATTCACCGCCGCAAGGATGGTATCGATTACGATGTATCGGTTAAACTGCAGTTATTGCGGGACCAGGGACGCCCGGTCTTCTATGCTGCGATTGAGGACATAACAGAACGTAATGCAACGCGCCGCGCCTTGCAGAGTGTGACTAATCAACTGAATACTGTGCTGGACAATACCGCGATGGCGGTATTCTTGATGAACGAACACCAGCAATGTATTTACATGAATGGAGCGGCAGAGCAGCTCACGGGATATTCCTTCAAGGAAACAGAAGGGCGCACGCTTCACGACGTAATCCATCACACTTACCCAGACGGTCGCGCGTTCCCCTTGGAGGAGTGTGCAATTGATCGCGCTTTGCCTGAAGATAACCAGATGCATGGCGAAGACGTTTTTGTCCACAAGGACGGCAGCTTCTATCCAGTATCTTTTACCGCGAGCCCCATCCGCGATGCCTCAGGCAAGGCTATCGGAACGGTCATTGAGGCTAAGAATATCACGGATGAAATTAGGGCGCGTGAAACGCTAAAAAACTTCAATGCTGAACTTGAAGCACGGATCGAACAGGCTCTAATAGAGCGTGAAGAGATTGAAGCGCAGTTGCGACAGGCGCAAAAAATGGAGGCCGTGGGTCAGCTCACCGGTGGGGTTGCGCATGATTTTAACAATTTGCTACAAGTTATACGAGGAAATCTCGACCTACTTGAACGCGATGTTGCTGGAAATGTCCGCGCTGAACACCGCGTTCAAATGGCTTCGGCAGGCGTCCAGCGCGGAGCAAAGCTTGCGCAACAGCTTTTGGCGTTTAGTAGGAAACAGGCTCTGGCTCCAAAAACTTGCCATCTTGGTCACGTGATCGGCGGTATGGGTAACATGTTGCGCCGCATGCTGGGCGAGAGGATAGACGTTGATACTATCATTAGTGACCGACTGTGGAATAGTTTTGTCGATGAAGCGCAAGTCGAGAATGCGATATTGAATTTGGCGATCAACGCGCGTGACGCGATGGATGGCGAAGGAAAGCTTACAATTGAAGCTGGCAACGCGGACATTGATGAATTTTATTCTCGTCGACATCCCGAGTTGGAACCAGGCCAATATGTGACGCTCTCCGTAACTGATACGGGTTGCGGCATGCCGCCCGAAATCAAAGAAAAGATATTTGAGCCATTTTTTACGACCAAGGAGATTGGTAAAGGAACCGGGCTGGGTTTGAGCATGGTGTATGGTTTGGTCAAGCAATCGGGTGGCCAAGTCACGGTATACAGTGAGGAAGGCCACGGAACGACATTCCGAATGTATCTACCACGTTCGATCGAAGAAGCTGAAATTCTCAATGAAAATGAGTCAGGCGCCGTTGTTGGCGGAACGGAAAATATTCTCGTTGTTGAAGACGATGAAGATGTGCGTTCCACTGTCACAGGGCTTCTCAAGGAACTTGGATATAGGGTTTTGTCCGCGGAGGACGCCGCATCGGGATTAGCGATAATCGAAAGTGGGGCCAGAATTGATCTGCTCTTCACCGATGTCGTCATGCCAGGCAAGCTGCAAAGTCGGGAAATGGCAGAGCGTGCCAAGGCATTGCTTCCTGAGATTGCTGTGTTGTTCACCTCGGGATACACCGAAAACTCAATCGTTCACGCTGGCAGACTGGATGACGGCGTCAACCTATTAAGCAAGCCTTATAGTCGAGAGGCTCTGGCCCGCCGATTGCGTGAATGCATCGACCGCGTTAAAACGGGCGATCAATCCAATGTAACCGACGGCAGTACCTTGGAATACTCGCAAAAGTCATTGCGAATTCTTTTAGTTGAAGACGACGTTTTAATTCGGTTGGCCGCGTTGGATATGCTGGGCGAACTTGGACATCAAGCTAAAGGCTGTGTCACCGGAACCGAAGCAATAGGACTATTGGAGGCCGGTGTATTTGATGTCCTTATTACCGATGTCGGTTTACCTGATGTTTCTGGTTACGAGATCGCAACACAGGCACAAGCTCGATGGCCGGAAATGCAAATCGTTATTGCGACTGGCGATGTTCCTGAGCGGGACGACAGAAATGGCTTGAAGAACGGTCGCACCCACTTTCTTAGCAAGCCCTATTGTTTATCGGATCTGGAAGATATTTTAAAGCCTCTCAACTTCCCATTACGATCGTCTGTCCCAGAACAATAACGCCGCGCATTAAAGTTCTACTTCCGTTGTGAAAACATTAGTTCCTACGTGAAATGGATCCGTCGCGATGCCAATGCGCAACCGCGACGCCAGCGGTACCAAATGTACTAATGACGGACAATATATCCTTTGTAGTACGGGAAATACGCTCACTCGCAAGGCCACTGACGCTGCGGTGATCGTTCCAGTGGCTATCAACCCGGAATCTGCCCATGACTTCAAATTCTTAAAACAAGCAAAGGGTCTCCTTGACACCGCTCGGATATCATAATTTCCCAATAATCGAAAAATGCGGTTAATACGGCAGAGGTTGTCCCTCAAATCGTTACTTTGTGCGCGAGCTCAGCGCGGGGATAACGTAGTTGAATCGGGAATGGTAATAGTTATCACGAGGGCGCCATCGTGCTGACCAACGTTCAGTTGACCGCCAAGTTGCTGCGCTACCACCGTTCTCACCATTTGCAGGCCAAATCCTTCGTTAAGTGGGCGCTTAACCATCCAAGAAGAAATCTCATTCCAACTCAAGGCAAGTACACCGTTTTCGATACTCCAACTAAGACGGACTATACCGTCGTCTCTCATAAGCGCGCCATGCACTTGCGCGTTCGATAAGAGCTCATGGATAACAAGACCTAAAGGCTGCACGATACGGGGAAGCAGCTCTAGGTCGGCACCTTCGAAAGTTATGCGGTTGGCATCAGTCATTAATCCACATTGCGTTTCTACTAACAATTCTAACCCTACAGATTGCCATTTCCGCTTGGCCAAAATCTGGTGAGTAAGCCCTAATGACCTTACACGACGGTTAATGGAATTGGACAGTCCTTGGACATTTTCCGCGCGCGAAAGACAAACAATGCTTTGTACAAGTGCGAGCGCGTTCATTGTGCGGTGGTCTATTTCCATAAGCAATCGCCGCTCGCTTGCCTCTAGCTCTTCAGCCTTGCGTTCGGCTGTCACATTTCTTTGCGATGCGATATAGTAAAGAAGTTCGCCTTTATTACTCCGGACCGCGCTTATCATTAACGCATTTATGAATGCAGTCCCGTCCTTTCGATAATTCAAGAGCTCCAGTTCAATGTGATCTGTCCCCAACACAAGAGCGGTACTTATTTGTTCAACATCCGACTGCCGAGTGCCCTGGCCTTGGAGGAAGCGGCAGTTTTGCCCAATGATCTCGCTCGAGTGGTAGCCAGTGAGATCAATGAATGCTTGGTTCGCCAGAATAATCGGGTTGTGAGGCTGACGTGGGTCGGTCACCACCATAGCCGTTCGTGATCGCTCGACTGCAACAAGCGCCAACTCCCGGCGGTCAGGCAGATCATAATCCTCAGCAGCGGCAGGTTGATCGCCGCAAAAGGCCGTTCGATATTGTAAATTTGACATTGGAATCTCAGTCGGGGACTCCTTCAACAAGCAGTGCTGACCGATAGTTCCGTGAGCTGCATCACTACAGCTCAATTCTCCTCTTCTTGTAAGTTCCAATTTGTTCAAATGCTGGGATATGTCATTGCTGGCGCCGACTGCGGGTTCAGCATCCATGTCGGCTCGAGGAGCGTCGACCGCAATGTGGTTTGGGCTAAGATGGCGGCGCTGGCGAAAGGGGATCGAATTGCTTCAGCCAAATTTTGGTGGTGATCAAATCAGCGGGCACTATTGACGCGCTGGCCCGGATTCGTTGACCGCATCTTTGGGCGGTTCGACCGCCGCACCATTGATTCATCTGACGGGTTAGAGGCACAGACCGATGCGAGGCTTCTAATGTTCTGGTAGCTCAAAGCCGACAGCGTTCCATTACAGCGAAATCACTTTTTGCCTTTACGGCTTTTCCGCGCTGCATATTTTGCATCTCGGTCCGTTTTGCGTTCTTCCTCGGATTTTTGTGACGCTGTCGTTTCTGCTGCGCTAATATCCGCTGCGCGGTCGCGCTTTTGTAATTTTTCGAGGTTGCGAGCGGCAATCTTATCCCTGCTTGCCTGAACTTGTGCAGATTCCCGAGCCTTGGCAGCTTCACGACGTTCCATCAGCGTCGCCTCGTCCACTGCCGGTTTTGCGCGAAGGTGCTGCAATGCGGCTTGTTTTGCTTTATTTGCCAGTGCTGTTCGGTCTTGAAATGTGGGCTCTTTATACGACGACATAGGAATGATGTTTCCGCTTGCTGATTGGCGACCTCTATTTGGGCCGGATACGGCTAAATAGGTCCGTCCGCATAATTGGAAAGGGCTAAAATGCTGCCCATCGCGCTATTCACAATCCTGCCGCCTGTAACGAAGAGCAAAACTCCAATCTCGACCCTAATCAGATTGGGGTAATGCCGCCGGAATCCCATTAGTTCGCTTAGCCGCCATGAAACCGATTCAATCAGGCTGCTGATGAAAGCCCTTACGAATAATCGTTGAAGCATCGGGCGGAGAAATCAGCGTTCAACCTCTCATTTCGATTTTACGCCTAGAACAGCCAAAACTTGACCGATCCCGGGCGGATCTTTGATATGATCGAGATGCGCTAATGTTTCTGAGACGTTGAGTTGATAATGCACCACTGAGTCAAGCGCCGCTTTGCGCTGTGCGCCAAGTTCGCTGAAGAGACTGGCGGCTGCATAGTTTTCCCCTAGCACCTGCAATTCAAGGACCGCGATACCCTCACCCTGGCAAGTGACCAGCACTGCGGCAATAAGCATCCGTGCCAGACCGCAGCCATGATATTCGTCTAACAGTGCAATTGCGAGTTCGCCGAGTTCCGGATCGTCCTCATTTCTGATAGCGTGGGAAGCACCGATGGCGGGATAATTTTCACCATCAAGTAAAATTGCACCCCAACCAATGTGGTCGTGTCCGTCGACCGAGCTTAGTTGCTTTACGATACTTTCAGGTGCCTCCCGAAATGCCGAAAAGAACCGGAAATAGCGGGATCGGTCGGACATTTCCTTTATGCCTTCCCTTATCCGCGCTTCATCGGTCGGCCGGATAGAACGCAGACACACAGGACGACCATCCGACAACTCGGTCTCTATCTCGCAAAGAGGCTTAGGCTCAGTGAGGTGGCTATTGTCCATCGGATAGCAACATATAGCGCGTTGGCCGATGATTGTCAGCGATAGTTGGGCTGCAAAATGCTGCTTTCGTTTCTGAAGACGGCTTTCACTGTTTGGTTATCGATCAGAAGCGGTATGTGACTGCTGCGTTATATCATTGGTTCGACACATCGTTGCGACCGCGTCATCGCCACCAAATGGGGCTGCGGTGGCCGTCGAGCTGCTTTGACCGTCAAGATAACCGCCGGCGAAGACACACTTACTTTCGTTGTATTTGCGAATTCAATCGTTTTCCGCGTTGTCGTAACGCAATTCCAAGTAACGTCCGCGAACCGCCAGCTTGTCCAGCTCACCGCGCGAAATCTGGCCCGTCATCGTCTCTATTTCGCGGTCGATTAACTTCAACCCGTCGACCAGTTGCTGCTCGGGCGTCTTGCCACCATATTCCTTGCGTTTGAGGCTTTCAGGGATACGTTTATAGCCATTGATGAGTTCGGGCAGATGTTCGCCTACCAATTTCCGAACTTCGCGCGAAGCGGGGTCATTATCGTCGAGCATTTGCAATTGCGGTGCGAGCTGGTCGAGACGCACCCCTATATCCTGCATGATCGTAATCGCGGGTGCTGGTAACGCAGGCCGTTGTGCCTCCAGCCAGATTTCTGTTTTGCCGGCCAGCGTGCCAAGGTCAGTTTGCCGAAGGCTCTCGGTCGTCGGCATTGGCATTTCGGGATAGCGCATCAGGACATAGGCGGCAGCCGTACCGACCAGTCCGGTAATCATCACGCCCCAGAAACCGATTCCATCTATAATCGCGCCGACAATCCCAGCGCCCACAAGCACTGCGCCTACCGCAAGCGCGGCCTTCGAAACCTTACCCCAGAAATGCGCACGGCGCAGCGCTTGGCTTTTCGTGCCGATCGGTAGCATCCGCACATTTCGCAACGCGCGGCTGCTGCTTTCGAGGATTTCGTCGGATTGGGACGCGATGTTCGGCAAAATTTACGCCTCCAGCGACAGCAAACCGCTGTCTTGAACCGAATTCGTAGCCTGCGCCTGACCTTCGGCGCGCGCGATATAGCCCTTTGACTTTTCGACCTCCTTCTCGAGTGCCTCAGACGTCTGCTTCATGCTGTCGAGGGCCTTCATCTTGAAAGTGTCGATAGCGTCCATCGTGTCGTAGATATTCTGGAATGCCCGGCTGAGCGTTTCCAAAGGTATGGTCGATGCTGCAGCTTGCTCATGAATGCGCGCAGTGTTGTCACGCAAGAGCTTGCCTGTACTGTCGATGATACTAGCGGTTGTGGTATTCAGCGACGTAATCTGGTCGAGCACCAATTTCTGGTTGGTCATTGCCTGCGCCACCGTCACCGCAGTCCGAAGCGCGCCTACGGTCGTGGTCGATGCACGGTCAACGCCCTTCACGAGCTCAACGTTGTTTTTCTTGACGAGATCGAGCGCGAGATAACCCTGCACTGTCACTGCCATCTGCGTTAGCAAATCCTGCGTACGCTGACGGACATAGAAAAGTGCGCTTTCCTTAATTGCGCGAGCTTTCGCAGGATCGGACAGTTCGAGCTCGCCCGCCTTTTCCTCCAGCTTTGCATCGAGCTGTTTCGACATCACAATCATTTGCTCGAGCTTGCCCATGGCAACCCACAGATTCTGCCGCTCGACGTCGATCGCGGCATTGTCCATCAGCAACTCGTCTTTCCCATTGCCAAGACGGCCCAAAATCGAGCTGATGTGCGTTTGCGAGCTTTGGTAGCTATCGAAATAATTGCGCAGCTTGTTCCCGAAAGGAATGATGCCAAACAATTTCTGCTTGGTCATCAAATTGCCCTTTTTCGAAGGGTCCAAATCTTCAACCACGCGGCGCAATTCGGCGAGATCGGCGCCAACGCCCGAACCTTCGTCCATGCGGCGGATCGGCTTGTCGAGGAAGCGGTTAGACTGGTTCGACGCCTCCATGATTTCCTTGCGCCCCATATTGGTCAGCTGATCGACGCGCTTGCCGAACTCGGGGCTGTTGACATCTTGCGCTATTAGGTCCGCGACATATGCCTCGACGCGCTCCTGAAGCTTCGTCGTCTGTTCATCCGTCACCGGCACCAGCCCCATCGCTTGGCTAGCGGTGACAGTCGGCACCGGGTCGGGTGGGGTCAGTTTCAGATCGCTGACTGTCTGCGTGGCGGTTTCGGTCGACATAAGTACTCTTCCCACTGAGAATATAGACTTACAGATGGAACGAGTGCTCGACCATTTCAAGCACTTCTGTCCCCAGCTGTATTATTTTTCTAATACAGTATCGCCCTGTGCCTTCAAAGCGGCTTCGACCAGCGGCGATAATCCTTCGACAACCCGCGCCACTCCTTTTGCATTGGGATGAATG
>JANMQN010000096.1:0-15437 GCA_031370535.1 Sphingomonadales bacterium
CGACTTTGGTGCGCGGTTGTTCGGCGAGTGTGTGGGTCTATCCGGTCATCGAAAACGGACAACTTACGTTTCTCGCGGATAGCAACGCAGCGATCACCAAGGGCATTATCGCGCTGGTACTGAAAACCGTCGAAGGCCAAGGCGCTACGGACATACTCGGCACGAACATTGAAAATGCCCTCGCCCCGTTCGACCTCAAAAATCAGTTGAGCTCAAACCGGACTCAGGGCATCCCCAATATGATATCGCTAATCCGCCAGACGGCGGCGCGTTACGCCTGAACCCTCTTCTTGAAATAGCTGTAAATCACAACTGCTAGCATAGACGCGCCAACCAGCGAAAAAATGACTGCCATCACAGCTTGGGGAACCGCTTTACTGTCCTTGCCGGATCCATCGCTTGCACCGCCGCCTCTTGCGCCGCGAGCGACTGGCGTTGGCGTTCAGCTGTGTCTTTGGCGAAATCTGGGTGCCACCAGTTCTCGAACTCGTGGTTGAACAGGTAAAGGCTGCAGGTGAAGCCCAGCAGCAGGAAAACGAGTGAGACAAATAACCCCGCATAGAAATGCCAGCGCCACACTGCGCGATAGCGTGAAGGCGCAAGATTGATACTCGACCGGCTTCCCTTTTTACCCGCCTTCTTTTGGCAGCTTACCTGATTTGTCCATCCAGACGGTCTGGGTGTCCATGCCAGTACAAATCGTCATTGCCGAGCCACGACCGCTGGATGGCACAAACACTGACGGAATTACGACCCATAACGCGAGCGCCAGCACAATCAGTGCTGGCCGCAATGTTTCCGAACGGTGAAACTGATAGAATCAGGCGCGGCCTATTCGCCTGCGCAATTACGAGTGCAAGAGACTAGCCCTTCCACTCCCGCCGTTCTACGGCAACGCGCAAAACGTCATAAGCAGCTTGCCCCGCTTGAAATGCTTTTGCGGCGTCGGCATTGCCAGGGTTCACATCGGGGTGGGTCAGCTTGGCAATTTGCCGCCAAGCCTTTTTGGCATCTTCGAAGCTTGAATCGCTTTCCAACCCCAATATGTCTAGCGCATGCATTTCATCGCGGCTGCGGCTGCCATCGCCCGATCCTGCCCATCCATAATGCGCGGCTTCTTTATAGCCTGAAAAATCGCGTTTCTCGTTGGCTTCGCGTTGCTCGGCCTCTTCCTTGGTAAGACCTTCGAAATAATCCCAGCCGCGGTTATATTCGCCAGCGTGTTCCTCGCAGAACATCCAGCGATCGGGGCTGTTGGGCGATTTGGGCGCGGGGCAGTTCCCTGCCTTGTTGCAACCATAACGGTCGCACAAACGCACCTGCTGCGCTTCGCTGCTACTGCCATAGCCGCGCCAACGCGGGAATCCCCAATCATTTCTGCGAGTGTTACGCACCATGCCGCCGACTTAGCGACGGCATGGCAATTTTGCTAGACCCGTCTGCGCAAATTATGCGCCAGACATCGCCCCGGCCATCATCGCGCTACCAAAGAAGGTGGAAAACAACAGTCCGACAATAATGCCAGACACAACCAACGACAGCACGATGTAGATAAGCACAATCACGACCGTCAGACCTGCTACCTTTTCCTGAGGAACACCGAGAACAGGTTTCAGCCCCAGATAGATGAGGTAAACCACATATGCGATCGCGGCCAATGAGATTAGTCCGCCCAATATCGGGATCCAGCTCAACAGGCCTGCGACCCAAGTGGGGGTGGACGCGTAAGTCATCAACTTGGTCGCCTGTACCATGTCCGACTTGCCGTTAAAACTTGGTGATACAGCGTTCACGATGAGCGACATCAGATAAAGGGTAACCAGCGACAGCACATAACCAATAACTGCCATGGCGGCGACTGCGCTAAAGCCCATCGCCATTGCGCCGCCACCCATGCCGCCAAGTCCAGCGGCCGACATTCCGAGTGCGCCGGTAAACACAATAGCCGAGATGACCGGAATAACCGCCAGAACCATAGCATAGCCTGTGAAAAGCCCACCGACTGTGGCGGGCTCGTTAGCTATCACGTTCCACTCATCCGCAGGCTTTAAGATCATATTCTTGGCGCGATCTACAATCGACATTGACTTACCCCTTCAATAAATTGTCCCTAGCGGCGACACAGAACATAATCATGTCGACATGTAAATGTTGACGTAAGCGTAAATGGAGGGGCAATGCTGCTCATATCGAGGGTTTTGGTGGCAGTTATCGGGCTGTTTTCATTGTTTGGATCACTGCAACATTGGTTCAAAGTTGATGCGCTACTTGTCGAGCGGGGTATCCAAGCGGTTGGCGATATCGGTCGCGCCAATATCAGGGCCGATGTGGGTGGCCTTTTTATCGGTATCGGATTGTTCTCGGTCATAGCTGCTGCAAGGCTAGACAAGATTTGGCTGCTAGCTGCGATCTTGTTGACTGGCGGGGCGCTCCTTGGCCGTTTTGTCAGCGTCGCTATCGACGGGTACAGCCCTCAGGTCGGTCCCCCGATGGTTATCGAAGCCGCCGTGATTGGTATTTACCTTGCCGCCTTTCAGCTATGGGGTAAAAAGCCAGAGGGTCTGTAAGCCGGGTTCTGTCCTCCGCCCGAAAGCAGATGTGCGACCATTCATCTAGGCGACGCATTGCTGCGCCGCTCATGCAACCAACCCGGGCGACTGGCAGGAGGATGCCATATGCCGCCCCTATTCGGTTTTGCTCCCGGTGGGGTTTGCCGTGCCATTACTGTTACCAGCAACGCGGTGCGCTCTTACCGCACCATTTCGACCTTACCGCATCGAAATGCGGGGGTATGATTTCTGTGGCACTTTCCCTGAAGTCACCTTCGCCGGGCATTACCCGGCACCGTTCCTCGCTGGAGCCCGGACTTTCCTCTCCGATGCAGTTACCCGCAAAGCAGCGATCGCCCAACCCTCTGGCGCGGGTCAGATAGCAGGTCCGCCCTCATACTCCAAGAGCAAGCTCAAAAGGATCGCACGGCATTCGCCATCAATAACGCCTTCTATATTTTCGGGGCGGAAACGGCGTTGGAAGGCAATAATCGCGGCGCGACCATCGGCGATGCCATAGCCATAGCGTTCCAAAGCTAGCAGGAAGGCGGCGTCGGGCCATTCAGGGTCGACAAGCTTCTCCTTTGGCCGGGGCACGGCTAGTCCAAGCTTCGCCAGCCTCTCCCAATCGAACAATTCCCCCGGGTCTTCCTTGCGCGCCGGTGCGACGTCGCTGTGGCCAACGACGTTTCGTGGTTCGATGCTATAGGTGCGGACGATTTCGGCGACGAGACGCGTTACGGTATCCATCTGGGCTTCCGGAAAAGGGCGATAGCCGAATTCATGCCCCGGATTGACGATCTCGATACCGATGCTGGCGCTGTTGCAATCGGTGATTCCGCGCCAATAGGACAGCCCGGCGTGCTGCGCGCGCTGTTCTTCACGAACCATGTGAACCAACTGCCCGTCCTCGTCGACCACATAGTGCGCCGAGACTTTCGAAGCTGAATTTGCAAGCCAATCAATCGCCGCCGCGCCCGATTGCATCCCCGTGTAGTGTAGCACCAGCATCGTGATTGGCAGCGTGCGCTCACCGAAATTGGGCGAAGGATTCCAAATCATGGTCATCTAGCGACCATAGGCATATCAATGATTTGGCGCAATATCAGGCGGTACGGCGGATATCTGCTGGATTTGAGGCCCTTGTTGCATCCGCTGGTTCGTAAAACCCGCGAAACTCCTTGCTGGCCCGAAACTTCTGCGTCTGCCCGATGACTGTCTCGGCGGCACCGAGCATCAGTATACCATCATCGGCCAGAATCGGTGCGACACCGTCAAGCACCTGCGAGCGTTTATCATCGGACAGATACATCAGGATATTACGGCAGAGGACGACGTCGAACTTACCAAAATGGCGTGATGACTGAAGCATATTATGCTCGGCAAAAGTAACCATTTTGCGGAGATTATCCTTAGCAACCCATTCTTCACCGTGCTGATCGAAATAGCGCAACATCTGCATAACTGGCAGGCCGCGCTGAATTTCAAACTGCGAATACCGCCCTGCCCGCGCCTGCGCCAATGCCGAAGTCGACACATCGGTCGCCATGATCTGAATTGTCCAGCCGCGCCATTTTTCTGCATTTTCCGCGAATGAGATCGCAAGCGAATACGGCTCTTGCCCGGTAGAACACGCCGCCGACCATATGCGCAGCCGCTTGGTCGCCATCCGGTGTTCGCGGAGGGTGTCAAGTACAGGGCCGGTCAAAAGCGCAAAGTTCGCCTGGTCCCGGAAAAAACATGTTTCGTTATTCACCATTGCCTCCACGCAGGCGATTGTCAGTCTGGGGTCGGCGTCGATTTCGATCAGCGAAATTAGCGTTTCGAGATCGGGTATCGAATTTCGCCGCATCACCGGCTTTAACGCCATGTCGATCCGCCAATGGCGGTTGGCGAGCAAAGTTTGTCCAGTGTGCTTTTCAAGCAGCGCCGATAATGCCTTATATGCTTTGGCGTCTGATATGCTCATGCCGCTTTCGCGATCCGCAGTAGCATTTCGGTCATTTGTTCTGGCGTCAGTATCGCCGTTGCCAGCCCTTCGCGTGCTACCGCACCCGGCATCCCCCAAACCACCGAACTTTCCATATCCTGGACAAGAATCGCCCCGCCTGACGCAGAAAGTCTCCGGGCACCGATTACACCATCGTTCCCCATACCACTGAAGATTATAGCGATTCCTTCCGATCCATAAACGGCCGCAACCGATTCAAGCATTGCATCAACCGACGGGCAATATCGGCTGGCAGCATAAACGGCCTGATGATCGATGACGACCTTACCAAATTCTCTACGACATATGAGGTGGGCATTTCCCGGTGCGATGTAAATGTGATCGTCCATCGCCGCTTCGCCTGCCTGTGCAACCTTGACGGTGCGATCGGTCAGACTTCCCAACTGCTTTGCGAAAAAAGTCATGAAAGCTTCGGGCAAATGCTGCGTAATAAACACCGGGGCTGTCATTGTTTTATCCAGATTGCGGATGATTTCATAGATTGCCGGGATACCCCCGGTTGACGAACCAATGGCGATGCAGCGCGGTTTTGAAATGACTTGATAGTCCACAGCCAGTTTGGCGGCGTACCCAGCGTCATTCCGCTCTTTGGCTGCACGTCCAAGCCGTACGACCTTGTCTATAAGTATTTCAGAAAAGCGCCCTGAAAAGCCTGATCGACCCGGCTTTGCCAATGTATCGCAAGCCCCCAGAGAAAGCGCCTGGATCGCGGCTGGGCCATTTTCTTCAGCAAAGGCCGACACCACCAATATACGTGCGCCATTGGCCTTAGCCTGAATATCAGGCAGCGCTTCCAGCCCTGAGCGTTTCGGCATCTCGATATCAAGCAATATGATATCCACCTTGTTGTGTTCAAGACTGTTCAGAGCGACTTCGCTGTCCTCAGCTTCACAAACAATCTCGATGTCTTCATGCGTACCCAATACCCGCGCGAAAATCGAACGTGCAACAATGCTATCATCGACCAGCATCACTCTGATGGGCTTGGATTGCGCTTTCGGCCTATTGCCTGTCAGTGTCTGGATGGCATTCATCGCCCGCGCCGCTGGTTAAAGGCAGCCGACGATTTGCAGTTTGGCTTCGAGCGTTTCGCGGTCAAATGGTTTCATGACATATTCGTCGGCACCTGCATCGATTGCGGCCTGTATATGCCCGATGCCGTTTTCCGTTGTGCAGAAGATGACTTTGGCTGACGGCGATGCAACGGTCGATCGATAGGCGCGAAGAAAATCCATTCCGCTCATTATGGGCATGTTCCAGTCGAGCAGGATCACATCCGGAGTGGCGGTTGCCATATGGTCTAACGCCTCTTTGCCGTCTGCGGCTTCGGCTACGTCAAATTGCATCGTTTCGAGTATATGCCGGGCAACCTTGCGTATCACCTTGCTATCGTCGACTATCAAACAGGATTTCATGCGCCATTACCTCAATTTTGATCCGTATCGGATGGTAACGGCGTCCTGTTATCGACACGTTAATTCTTAAGCAGGCCAACAAAATATTTATGCAGCCAATGCCTCCTGCCCATTTACCAGCGAAGCAGTATCCAAGATCATCACCAGACGGCCATCAACCGATGCCGTTTGACTGACCAGATCAGTCCATTCTTTCGATGGCTTGATATGATTTTCCATCTGTTCTGCTGTTATTGGAACGACATCTTCGACCCTATCGACAAGCAAGCCATAATGGTGACCGGCAATGTCTACCACCACCGCGAGCGCGCCTTTTGTCGCTTTCTTAATTTTGCCAGACACAAGATATTGCGTGTCGATCAGCGTTAGCACGCGGCTGCGAAGCGCAAACAACCCGGCGATTGACGGGTCGCACCTCGGAACCGGCACAATATCCTGCACGTGCACAATCGATTCAATCGAGTTGCTTTCAATGCCAATACACGCGTCGTTGATATGGGCTATAAGGTATAACGCATTCATCTCAGGCTCTCCCCGCCAGCTTTTCTTCGATAGCCGAAATCAATCCTATGCGGTCATAGCGATAAATGCTGGATACATTGCGGTCTGTGACGTGACTGGTGTCCCGCAGATGCAGCGTTCGTGGGTCGGATAGGCCTTCGCCAGCTTTGTCGACATCGCGATGCAGTACAACATCCGCCTTTGGTTGATCTTTTCCATCGAAGCTAACCGCGTAGCCCGAAGCACTTAACAACGGAGCCAATATCCGGCGTTCCCATTGAGCATCATCGCTGCAGTCTATGAAACACAATGGCGCGGCAGCATTACCACTTTGGCAGGAATCCGACATTTCAAAATACTGAAACACGTTTACCAATTCGACCGGTTCGCCAAATGCGGAAATCACGCCTTCGTGAAGCTGAGGGAACGCGCTGGGCACAATCTCACCGTCAATACCGAAAATGTCGAGAACGTCTTCAACGGCCAGATATTTGCTGGTCTGTCCGTCGGTCAGCTTTAGCAATTTAACCAACCCATCGTGCGGCACGGTTTCAAGTTCCGCAAGATCGAACAAACCGCCTTCAACCGAAACCCGCATTTTGCCTCCAATAAATTGGATTTGTGCAGCATCCACATCTTCCATACGGTCAATGACCGACAAACGGATCGCTCTTTTAGATCCATCAGTCGCAACATAAAGCAACGCGGACGGACGATTGCGAATAGTTTGAACCGTATCCGTTGGCTCAGCACGACCGTCATCGCTCTGCTCCACCATATCGATACCGATGGCCGCCGCGAGCCCGCTTGCATCGAGCAATAGCATTGGACGACCATTGTCGGGTAGTGAGGTTCCGGCAAACAGTCCGGTTGACATCACCAGCGGCGCGCCGGGTTTCACAACAAGTTCTTCGTTGTCGATAACGCTGGCAACCTCGAGCACGAATGTTGCCCCTATAGCGGGTCGCATAACGATGAGAGTCCGGCTGCTACTGCCGATTGCCTCCAATTCGTCAATGCTAAGTATCGCTTCCAGAGTTGCGAAGGGAAAACGTTTACCCCGGATCGAGGCAATTTTCGTTCCGCCAAGATCCTCTATTTTCACATTTACGTTTGATGCCGAAATGATTTCCACCACCGAACTGCGCGAAATACCGAAAATCTGATCGCCGACACGCACCGATAGACCCGCGATGATAGAAAGCGTCAACGGTAACCGCAAAGTCATTTTCAGGCCGTGGCCTTCGAAATTCTCAAGTTCGATAGTTCCGCCGATCGCCTGTAGATTGGTGCGAACGACATCCATACCGACGCCCCGACCCGATATCGACGTCACATTGTCTGCAGTCGACAAGCCAGGCGTGAAAATGGTGTTGAGCTGTGCGCGCTCTGACATTTTCGACCATTCGGCAGCGGACATTATTTTGGCTGCAATCGCTCTTGTACCCAGTTTTTCGAGATTGATGCCCCGACCATCGTCAATGATTTCGATAAGAATCTGGTTACCCGACTGGCGCGCAACAATTCGTATCTGACCCACGGGGTCTTTACCCGCGGCACGTCGTTCATCCGCACTCTCAATACCGTGATCCGCCGCATTACGTAAAATGTGGGATAATGGGTCGCGTAACGCCTCAACCATTTCGCGATCAACTTCGACCTCGCTGCCGTCAATCCGAAGCTCAATTTCTTTGCCAAGCTCTATAGAAATATCTCGGATCAGGCGGGGCAGCGATGAAAATAGCCGGTCAATGTTCTGCATTCGCATCATACCAATGGCGTCGCGCATTTCAGCAACCGAGGCCGATAGTCGTCCAAATGAATGCTCAACTTCAGAATTGAGACCGGATTTGCGCAACTGACGGGACACCTCGTTCCGCGCCAGAACCATATCCGATACGCCGCTCATAAGTTTGTCGAGCAGAGCAAGGGATACCCGCACCGTTCGAGCTTTGCCTTTTGCTGTGCGCTCTTCCATCTCGATTTCTTCGACGAAGTCGGCACGCGACTGGGCTTCTTCAGGGTCGTCGCTCCGTTCTTTAGCGCGAGGAACGTATGACAGCATGGCGTCTATCAGGTCATCGTCATCGTCGTATACCGCGCCACCCGTTTCCAACGCATCAGTCAGCGTCGCAATCCGGTCGATAACGGACAGAACAGCAGATACCAAGGCAGTTGAAGCGGTAATCGATCCTTCACGCGCTGCACTCAGAACGTCTTCCGCTGCATGACTGAGACGCAGCAATCGCGGTAAGTCGAGAAATCCGCAGCTGCCTTTGACTGTATGGACAAAGCGGAAAACGCTGTCGACCAGCGCGCGGTCGTGCGGATTACGCTCCCACTCGACCAGTTGACTGGTCAGCGCTTCTAGCGTTTCGCGGGTTTCCGCGATAAAATCATCCAACAAATCGTCCATGCACACGGCCCCAGTTTATTGGCCTACACGTTTGACGTCATATGGTTAAAAAGATGTTGAGGTTTGCGTCTCAGACGTTGCGGATTAGAGCGCCAATAACGAGATGTTCCGCATCTGGCTCCGCCAACTGGACCAACCCGCCCCCGCGAACTGCCAGATTGCGTGCCATCCAGGCCGCTGCGGTTCGCGAATCTACCATCGATGGTTCCAACCCACCCGTCAGCGTCGCGCGGATGGACGCATCCATGACGATCTTCGGTCCATTCGCCCGGATTACGATTTCCTGTTCGCCATCCCGGCTTTCCGCACCAACAGATAACGTCCCGCCACGCACCAGCGCATCATTGGCCAACAACACGAGGTTCAACAGGATCTTGATAGCGCGCTTCGGCATAAAGGCTGCTGGAACTGCCCACTCGAGCCTTGTGCGCCCGCTGGACGTAACCAAAGGCTCGATGACGGCTTTCGCTTCGGCGGGATCAACTTCACTACCAAAGCCACCGGCAGCGCCAAACGCCAAACGGAAAAACTTCAACTTGTCCGCCGCAGCCTTCGCACTTTCTGCAAGCAGGTCCATGCACCGTTGGCGCATTTCGGGGTCATGTTCGTCGGCCAATAACTCGAGCCCGTTGTTCATCGCGCCGACCGGGCTCAACAGGTCATGGCAGAGCCGCGAACACAGGAGGCTGGCAAGATCTACTTCTGACTCGATCATTTAAATTCATTTCCCAATACATATGTTGGCTGCGCTCATGAACGTTGTTGCGTGTCGATTCAACCCTCGACAATCAAGTCAATCGGTACAAATCCATACACAACGCCACCTCGGGCTTCCGGCTCCCAAGCCGAAATTTCACCGTCGGCAATAATGATCCAGCATCTGCCATCATCGGCCGCATAGTTTATATCGGTGGCCGATGGTCGGGTGAGCCCGTTCGGGTGGGAGTGAAAATAACCGATGACCGGCGTCCCGCCGTTTCGGCTGCTCCGTTCGGCGTCGATCAGGCAGCCCGGATCGATTTCGAAATGCATGCGCGGGTCAGTCGCTGTATTGCGGGTCCATCTGATGTCTAGAACGGATGCCGCTTCGCCCAATAAAAGCCCACAGCACTCCTGAGTTGCCGCTTCCTCCGCCCATTTTAACAACTGCGCACGATGTTTCCTTGATAAATGTAGGGGCATTACCCATGTCTATCCGATGGTTGGGGGAAATACCATATTTTCGGGTGTTTTGGGCGCCGGTCGCCTTGATAGCGCGCTTGCCGTTGCCCTGCCCCAATTTTCGCGCGCCCGCATTCAGGCTCTCATTGCCGAAGACGCCCTAACAGTTGACGGGAGTGCTGCAACCGACGCTTCTAACAAAAAGTTCGCGGGTCACAATTTCGAGCTCACAGTTCCCGCCCCAAAGCCGGACAAGGCCGAAGCACAGGATATTCCACTCAGTATCGTCTTCGAAGACGATCACCTCATCATCGTGAACAAACCTGCCGGATTGGTCGTGCATCCTGCCGCCGGGCATGCCGACGGCACATTGGTCAATGCTCTGCTGCATCATTGCCAAGGAAAACTCTCAGGTATCGGCGGCGTACAGCGGCCAGGAATTGTTCACCGGATCGACAAAGATACGTCCGGATTACTCGTCGTTGCCAAAAGCAATGTCGCACATGAGGGTCTGGCCAAGCTATTCGCCGCGCACGACATCGAACGAAAATATTTCGCCATCGTTAGCGGCTCCCCGGCTCCACCTGCGGGTGTTGTCCGGACGCAGATCGGGCGTTCCACCACTAACCGCAAAAAAATGGCGGTTTTGTCAGAAAACAAAGGCCGGCACGCCGTCACCCATTACAGGACGGTCGAAAGTTTGAGTAAAAGCGCATTGGTCGAATGCACGCTCGAAACCGGACGCACGCACCAGGTGCGCGTACATATGTCGCATATCGGGCACCCGCTTATTGGCGACTCCGTTTATTCTAATCGACAAAACCCTTACAGAATCGGACCAAATCAGTCCAAATTCGACAGACAGGCATTGCACGCTGCGTCGCTGGGGTTTATTCATCCGGTGTCTGGCGAAACTTTACGGTTCAACAGCGGTTTACCAGAAGATATGCAGCTTCTGTTAAGTCAGCTTCGGCTATAGGGTTTCAATAGGAAGCGCTTTGCCAATGGGTGCTTGATGAGGCCCGGCGGGAAGCACAACGAAAGAGGAAAACATGTCTGAGAAAAAGAATGTTCCGGCCACTATCCCTGCTTTGGGGGGGGATGCGAGCCTTAACCGTTACCTGAGTGAAATCCGGAAATTCCCGGTTCTGAAGCCGGAGCAGGAATATATGCTCGCCAAACGTTTTCAGGAGCATGGCGACACAAAAGCTGCCGAACAGCTTGTGACGTCGCACCTTCGCCTCGTGTCTAAAATCGCGATGGGTTACCGCGGCTATGGCCTGCCGGTTTCCGAACTGATTTCAGAGGGCAATATCGGCCTGATGCAGGGCGTCAAAAAATTCGATCCCGACCGCGGTTTCCGCCTCGCGACTTACGCGATGTGGTGGATTCGCGCGTCGATGCAGGAATTCATCCTGCGCAGTTGGAGCCTCGTCAAAATTGGCACGACAGCGGCACAGAAAAAGCTTTTCTTCAACCTGCGCCGTATGAAGAACAACCTTCAAGCCTTTGAAGATGGTGACTTAAATCAGGCAGCTCTGACCAAAATCGCTACCGACCTCGGCGTGTCCGAGGAAGAGGTCAACAACATGAATCGCCGCATGGCAATGGGCGGCGATACGTCGCTCAACGTTCCGATGCGCGAGGATGGCGATGGCCAATGGCAGGATTGGTTGGTCGATAATGAACCGTTGCAGGATGAGCGCGTCGCCGATGCACAGGAGGGCGACATGCGCCATGCTATGCTGTCCGAGGCACTCGACAGCCTCAACGACCGCGAAAAGCACATCCTGACCGAACGCCGCCTGATCGACGAGCCTAAAACGCTCGAAGAATTGAGCCAGACATACAGTGTGAGCCGCGAACGCGTCCGCCAGATTGAGGTGCGCGCATTCGAGAAATTGCAAAAGGCGATGCTACGTATTGCTGGCGAAAAACGGCTTATTCTCGCCAACTAAATCTTCATGTAAAAACACGTGACGGGTAGGTGGCGCTGCGCTAGCTTTGGTCAATGACCAAACCGAAGCGCTCGCTGCCTGCCCGTTTCTTTCGCTTTATCTTCAAGTGGCTATTCTATTTTATCATTGGCAGCATCGCGCTGACCGCATTGTATGCCGTCGTCCCTGTGCCGACGACGCTAACAATGCTGTTTGACGGGAATGGCGCAAAACGCGACTGGACAAGTCTTTCGAACATCTCACCAAACCTCGTGCGCGCAGTGATTGCCGCTGAGGACGGGAAGTTCTGCAGCCATGACGGATTTGATCGTGAGGCGATTGAAAAGGCATTGGAGCGCAACAAGCGTGGTGGCCGGATACGTGGCGGCTCCACCATAAGCCAGCAGACCGCGAAAAATGTATTTCTCTGGCAAGGCACTGGCTGGACGCGCTATCTACGCAAGGTCCCCGAAGTCTACTTCACTTTCCTCATTGAAAATATCTGGGGCAAGCGGCGCATCATGGAGGTTTATCTCAACGTCGCCGAAACCGGAATCGGCACTTATGGCGCGGAAGAAGGTGCACGGCGTTACTTCCAAAAAAGCGCAAAAGATCTTTCGCGCGTCGAAGCCGCACGTCTGGCAGCCATCCTGCCTCTACCCAAAAAGCGCGCCGTCAATGGAGCAGGCGGTTTCACGCGCCGCTATGGCAACAGCATTTCCTCACGCATCCGCGTGGTGCAGCGAGACGGTCTGGACGCTTGCATCTACAAATAAAAAGGGCGGAGCCGAAGCCCCGCCCTTTTGCTAATCGTGTCGATGGTCGACCTAGAAGCTGACCTTTACACCTACGCGAACGCCATAAAGCGACTGACGCGATACCAAATCAACATTCGGCTTTACGATATTCGAGTACCGATATTGTGCGCACGTTTGTGTGTTCGAAGTATTGACGACGCCTGCAGCCGGCGTTGTGCCGGTAGGAGTTATGGTGCTCAAGCACTGCACATTCGCAACCGTTGCAGCATAAGGGAACGCCACCTGACGCAGCGCGCCCCAGTCGCTATCGATAAAGTTCAGAATGTTCTCAACATCGGCAAACAACTTCAACTTCGCACCGCCAATGAATAGCGGCAGTTCTTGGCTCACGCTCAAGTCAACTTTGAAGAAATCAGGAGAAGTTTGCGAATTCTTCGGTAGAATCTTTCCACGGAATTTTTCAAGGCCGAGATTTGTTACCAAGGTGTTGAAAGCGGTTTCGCTCGCTGCGGTATCGAACGATACCTTGGTGTCACCCATGGTAGGCACATAAAGCAAATTTCGACTTCCGGTTCCGTTAACTCCAAAGACAACGCCGCGCGAGCTGGTACCAGTTGTATCAAAAGTGGTCACGCTGAAAGGACGGCCCGAGCGATACTCGCCAAACAGGCTAAACCGCGTTTCGTTATCGCCGAAGAATGCACGCTGGAAGTTTACACCAAATTTCCACTGATCCTTAATCTCGTAGATCGAACGACCATAGGCTGCGCGGTTAGGGTCGTTGAACACATTGTTGTTGTACAACGATCCAGCTGTTGTGGATGTAATGGCATTTTCATCCGTCACGTCGGACCGAGTATAGCTGCCCTCGATACCAAGGCCGAAATCCCAATCCTTGGCGAAGCGAGCAACCGCGATGTAGCTGCGGCCTCGGGTGCTGTTGGTCATCAACAAATCTTGGTTGGGACCGGTAGTACCTGGCAGGTTGCCATAACGCGGGCGACCATCCGGCAGTGTTCCGATTTGAACCGAGCGAATATCGGTCCACTGATATGCCTGCAGCACGTTACCATAAAGGAAGTTTACACCGAACAGCCACCCATCACCCAACGGACCGAGGTCCGCTTCATAATCGGCCGAAAAAGTCGCACGCAATTGACGTGCGATTTTGAGGTCAGGATCAATAGCATTAACCGGCGCGTTTTGAAGCGACGTCACGTTAGTTGCGATAAAATTACCAACGGGCGCGGGAATTGACGTGAGCGGCACGTTATTCAAAGCCGCCGAGCAGAAGGTTGCGCTTTGGGCAACACCACCGATAGCGCATCCCGTAACAGTACGATCAATCGTTACAGAGTTGGTTAGCTGACCTGTATTGGAGAAACTGTTCGACAAGAAAACATCGGGCGTGCCACCCGCAAAAATACCGACGCCGCCCTTAATGATCAGCCTGTCAGTAGCTTCGTAATTGAACCCTACGCGCGGCTGGAACACACCGCGCCCGTCAAATGTCGAGCGGTTGGAAAACCCGTGACGAGTAACAAAGTTCGAATTAAGAGGTGGCTTTTCTTCGTTGCCGAAAAGGTCGTAACGAGCTCCGATATTCAGCTGTAACTTGTCGGTAACCTGCCAATCATCCTGAAGGCCGAAGGTAAAGCTGGAGCTTCCAAAGCTCGCGGCCGCATCGTCTGGATTTAAGCTCGGCACGGCGTTCTGATAGATCAACCGACCCGCGTTTCCTCCCTGGAAATCGGCGATCGAATCGAAATAATAAGTACCGAGCGTGTTCTGAACGAACAGGTTGACAACGTTGGTCTGGCTGTAGCCGAACAATGCCTTGAACTGATGCGCGCCCGCGTCAAGGCGTGCAGTAAAGTCGACGGATAGGTTATCCGTATTCAATGCATTCGAATGACGTGACTGGTCGGGTCCGAAGAAAATGCGCGGGGCGCCAGTGGTGCACGACGTAAATGAACCCGCTTGCGTAGGATCGGAGCAGACCGCAATTTCGCCTAACGTCTTTGGGCCGTAAGGCACTTGGCCTCGGTTATAATCACGATAAGACGCGCGTACTTCCGTCGAGAATTTCTCCGACCAATCGCTGTTTAACTGGAATGTTCCAGCATTCACCTCTTCTGACAATTCGTAGCCGGTCGAGAATAAGCCAAGTGTCGGGCTTGTCGTGCTCGTCGACGTATTTCGTTGGTTCGCAAGCGTTCCGATATTGCGGACATAGCTTAGCGACGCGCGATGGTTGTCGCTCACGTTCCAGTCGAGCTTCCCTACAAACTTCTCGTCTGATTCTACACCGTTGAAAATGACGCCCAACGTATCATAGCTGTAACGAGACTTAGCGACGTTGCTGACCTGATCTACCAGCGCCTGGGTTACGCCGGGGATAGGAGAGGCAAAGCCTTGTCCCTGTGGGCCGCTGTCGAAAGGCTGGGTCTGGTCGGCCTTTTCATATGCGACCATGAAGAACAATTTGTCCTTGATAATCGGACCGGACAAAACGCCGCCATAGACCTTTGAGTTGAAATCAATGATTACGTCACGACCTTTAGTGCGATCACCGGTCAAGCTATCATTGGTGTAAGTGTAAAATGCCGAACCACGGAATTTGTTGCCGCCCGAACGCAGAACGACGTTAATCGCGCCTCCTTGAAAATCGCCTTCCGACACATCAAAC
>JANMQN010000146.1:0-2356 GCA_031370535.1 Sphingomonadales bacterium
CCGAGATTTCGATTTCGAGCGGGATGAGCGATACCCCCGAAGCGGTGCTCGTACTCGCCGAAAAAAGCGGCGACACCGCGCCAAGCCGCGCCGACGAACCTTATCGCCGGGCGATGTCAGGTATTTACGCTCGCCTTGCAGCAACACATATCAAGCTGATCGGTGACCAGCCGCCGCGACCGTCGGGCTTGGTAGGCAAGCCTTATTTAGGACCAGACGAACTGCGCACGGACCTTGTGACGGTCGCTGCAGGGCTTGCCAGCGATGGCGATGGCGCTTTGTCGAGCGGGGGGGCGTTGGGCCGCCTGATCCGAGCGGTCGAGGTTTTCGGCTTCCACCTCGCAACGCTCGACTTGCGTCAGAACAGCGATGTCCACGATCGCGTGATTGCCGAGCTGTTCAAAACAGCTGGGGTCGCCTCCGACTACGCCGCGCTTCACGAGGACGCCCGCGTTGCACTTCTCGTCGCCGAACTCACACATAACCGCCCGCTCGCGGGCGAATGGACAAGCTACAGTGATGAAACCGCTAAGGAACTCGCTATCATCCGCGCCGCCGCAAAGGCGCAGGCCGATTTCGGACGCTCCGCCATTACCACCTATAATATCAGCAAGACCGAAAGCGTCTCCGACATGCTTGAGGTCTATGTGCTGCTCAAACAGGCTGGCCTCTACCGCGTTGGCGAAGACGGTGCACCGAGCGCCACGATCATGTCAGTACCGCTCTTTGAAACCATCGCTGACTTGCAGGCCGCCCCCGCAACAATGCGCGCTTTCTTTTCCATTCCGCAGATGCGCGCTCTGGCTCAGACGCGCGGCCATCAGGAAGTGATGATCGGCTATTCCGATTCGAACAAGGACGGCGGATACCTGACCTCGACTTGGGAATTATACGAAGCCTCAAGCGCACTCGCTCCGGTATTCGCAGATGCTGGCGTCGCCATGCAGCTCTTCCATGGTCGCGGGGGTGCTGTCGGTCGCGGCGGCGGCTCGGCCTTCGGGGCAATTCTGGCGCAGCCGCAGGGTACGGTGCAGGGGCGCATCCGCATTACCGAACAGGGCGAAGTCATTGCCGCCAAATATGGCACCGTCGACAATGCGGTAACTTCGCTGGAGACGATTGCGTCGGCGACGATGCTGGCTACTTTGTCGAGCGACCCGATTCCTGAAGCCGATGTCATGCGCTTCAAAGCGGCGATGGCGGAATTGTCCGCAAGTGCCTTTAATCACTATCGCGGGCTGGTCTACGAAACTGAAGGCTTCCGAACATTCTTTCGCCAGATGACGCCGATCAACGAAATTGCAACGCTCAAAATCGGCTCGCGCCCGTCGAGCCGCACCGCGTCGGACGCCATCGAAGATCTGCGCGCTATTCCCTGGGTGTTCAGCTGGGCTCAGGCCCGCGTGATGCTGCCGGGCTGGTTCGGCACGGGGCAGGCGCTGGCTGGCTTCGCCGACAAGGGTCTCTTGCGCGCGATGGCGGGCGAATGGTCCTATTTCCAGACTATTCTCGCCAATATGGAAATGGTGCTGGCGAAATCCGACATGGGCATCGCCGCGCATTATGCGGATCTGGTCCAAGACCGGGCGCTGGCCGATACCCTGTTCGGTCGAATAACAGACGGCTGGCGCGCTTCACGCGATTCTTTGCTCAGCGCCACCAGCCAAAGCCATCTACTGGAGGCCCACCCAGCACTCAACAACTCGATCCGGTTGCGCCTGCCTTATATCGAGCCGCTTAATCTGCTCCAGATTGAACTCATGAAACGTCACCGCGGAGGCGAGGCCGATGAACGCATCGGCGAGGGTATCCAGCTGACTATCAACGCCATAGCGACCGCGCTTCGCAACAGCGGATGACGGTGAATGCTGGCACTTTTGATGACTGCGATCAAAAGCCGCTTCCCAATAGTGCGTTAACTTAATGATAACCACGATGGCTTAACCAAAGCGTTATGGAGTTATCGAATTTTGGCACTGTTGCGAAGCGTGATTACCGCGCCCTAAAGCCAATGTCGCTGCCTTTGATTGGCGTGCTGGTCAGCGGATTGCTTATCGGCTGCGGCTTGATATTTCGAACCTACACTGTCAGCATGTCGTCCGCGCCGTGGGAGGTAGCCAGGCAGTTAGGCCTGCCGTACATAGCAGTGGAAGTGGCCGTTATCCTGTACGCGTTGCGGCGCGATTTCAGTTTACGAACAATTTGGCAGCAAATCCCAAGATTTCCACGATTTGCGCTCACCTGTTTTTTTGGGCTATACTGGATCGGCGCAACTTTTGTGTCCGAGCTTGGCCTGCTTGCATTGGCGCAGAATATCATAATTTTGATTCATCTGATATTTTGCGCTGCCATCTAT
>JANMQN010000160.1:0-18904 GCA_031370535.1 Sphingomonadales bacterium
GCTTTACCCAGTCGCAGATCGGTTTGCTCAACGCGGTCTTCAACCTGCCCAATATCGCACTCGCGCTTGTCGGTGGCATATTGATCGACCGGATCGGCGCGGCGAAGGCGATATTGATAGCGGCTATTATCTGCACGATCGGCGCAACGCTGACTGCGGTCGGAGAGCCTTATGAGTTGATGTTGCTTGGCCGCTTGCTGTTCGGGCTGGGCAACGAAACTCTCTATATCGCTTTGCTTGTCGGCATTGCGCAGTGGTTCCATCTGGGTGGTGGGGCGCTGGCGATTGCCTTGTTTTTCTCCATGGCGCGTGTCGGTTCTTATAGTGCGGATAAATCGACGAGCTGGTTTGTCGATGTCTATGCGCAAGGATGGCAAGCGCCCCTTTGGCTTGCTGCGGGGTTGACCGCGACCGGCGTTGTGACGGCGCTCGCTTACTACTTGATCGACAAAAAATTGCCGCATCTGCGCGCCGTGGGGCAAAAATCGGAGCGGTTTGTGTTGAAGGACCTTACCGGATTCAGCCGGTCCTTTTGGTACATCCTTTGGCTCAACGTGCTGTTTGCCAGTGTATTTTTTCCCTTCCGCTCGACCTTTTCGATCCAGTATTTCATGGATGTGAAGGGGATGAACCTTGCCGAGGCCGGGACAGCGAATTCCTATGTATTCGCCGCAGCGATTTTTGCGACCCCGATATTTGGCCTGATCGCCGACCGGATCGGACGGCGCGCAAGCCTGCTCACCTTTGCGGCGGCGCTGATGCCGCTTACATTCCTGATTTTGGCAACCACAAATTACGGCTTGTGGGTGACGACCGCGCTAATGGGGATCAGCTTTTCGGTTATACCGGCCGTGATATGGCCGTCGACCGCAATGTTGGTTGAAAAGCACCGCGTAGGGACGGCTTTTGGCCTAATCAATATGATCCAGTCGTTGGGGCTGGCTGCAGCCAATTATGGAGCGGGCCACCTCAACGACGCTTTCAACGCTGGTCCGGGCAATCCCGCGGGCTACAACGCAATGCTGATGATGTTCACGGCGCTTAGCTTGGTCGCTTTCATTTCCACTTTGCTGCTTCTATTGGCCGAAATCAGACGGCCGGGGGGAGGCATTGAAGCACGCGTGATCGCGACAAGTGATGCATCGATGCAACGCCACTAATACATAACGTGCCCATGACGAAAATGCATAATAGTATTACCAGCTGTGTCCGCTAGCCATTAGCAGAGGTAATGCTAGCCAGTATCGACTGGCGAGTGCGCTTGGGAGGGCCACCGCGTGAAACTGCCACAGGAATTCGATCTGCACGCGCTTGAGGTGTTTGTGATGACCGTCGAACTTGGCGGCATGTCGCAATGTGCCAATCATTTGCAAGTTACCCAGTCGGCTGTTTCCCAAACAATCGCGAAGCTTGAAACCGGGATAGGCGCACCACTGTTCGATCGCACAATGCGGCCATTGGGGCTGACGGCCAGCGGGAAATCGTTGTTCGCGCGTGGACAGAAGCTTATCGCGCATGCCCGTTTGGCCTATGACGAAGTCCGCGAGGGTGCCAATCTCCCGATTTCGAGCGTAACGGTCGCTATGTCTTTCAGCCTGGCCAATCAGCTGACTGCACCGATATTGCGCAATCTTGGCTCGCGTGCGGACCGATGGAATATTCGCTCCGGAATTTCGATGGAACATCAGGGGGAGTTTCTCGCACGCGATATCGACATGCTCGTTACAGGTAGCTTCAACCTCGAACACCGCGACACTGTTGAGCTGCATCCGGTGTTTGAAGAAAGCTTCATATTTGTTTTTCCCAAGGATTTCCGTGAACCGCTGGATTTGGTGGGCGTACCATCGTCGCTGCCATTCGTCCGGTTTTCCCGGCTGACCGGAACTGGCCAGCAGATCGAACGCCAGATCGTCCGGATGAAACTGAAGCTGCCGCAAATGGTCGAAGTCGAGTCATCGCATCAACAATTGGCATTGGTGGCAGCTGGTCTTGGCTGGACGATTACCACGCCGGTATGCCTCGCTGCAGTGCAGGAATTATTGCCACAGTTAAGGGCGGAGCCGATGACGCGCGGCCGCTTTTCGCGGGCGGTACAGGTGGTCGCACGTACGAATGAACTAGGCGACATACCACGGCTGACTGCTGCGCTTTGCCAACAGGTCTTGCAGCAAAAGACTTTTCCGCCGTTGATCGCTGAATATCCATGGATGGAGCAACAGGTTGTTTGGCCCGGTGCCAGCGTCGAAGGTGAAGAATTGATCGCATGATGAAGCGCGTTCCGTTTTGGGCATGCGCAATCCTCGCGTTACCTTTGAACGCGAAGCCGAACGTCCCGAGCTCGCCCGGCGTCGATGCCCCGGAACTCGCCGCACTCGGATCTTATGCTGTAGGATTCCGAACCATAGCTTTCGTCAACAAGGGGCAACCGGACATAGAAAATGTCGACCCAACGAAGGACGTGGCGCTGGTCGACCGCAAGTTGCAGGTCGATATCTGGTATCCGGCCAGCATCACCAAAGGCGCAAAAACTGTGGTTTATCGCGGCAGTCTGTGGGGAGAGCCACCCCGACCGCCGGTTTCTTTCAGTCAAACTGGTCTGGCCGTGGCAAATGCAAAGCCGGTCGGCCGAGAGCATCCGCTGGTGGTTGTCAGTCATGGATACAGCAACAATCCTGCGGTTATGACTTGGCTAACCGAAAATCTGGCATCAAAGGGCTATGTCGTCGCTGCTATCCACCACCGCGATCCTAACCCTTATGTGGTCTCGGCGGTTACGCGCGCAGCGCCGAATTTTAATCGCCTGATCGATATCGCCTTTACCACAGCGGAGTTGCGCAAGGCATTGGGGACACAAATTGATCCCTCGCGCGTTGCGTTGATCGGCTATTCGCAAGGAGGATATGGGGTGCTGACCGCTGGCGGTGCATCCCTTGATCCCGAAGGGCCGAATATGGCGCTTGTGGCGGGCGGCTGGCTCAAAAAAATTGCTCGCGGGAGGGCGGGTGCGGAGGCGATTAAGGTACATGGACTAAAGGCGATTGTCGCGCTGGCGCCGGGTGGTGGTTTGCCGAAGAGCGCTTGGGGAACGAAAGGGCTGGCTGCCATCACCGCGCCGTTACTCCTCATCCAGGGGGATGCCGATCCGGTAGTTGATTACACAACTGGTGCGCTGGCGGTGTTTGGCGGTGCGGTGAATGCCGACCGCTACTTGCTTACATATAAGCAAGCGGGTCACTCGATCGCTTTAAACCCTGTTCCGGCCGACATGCGCAGCAGCCTATGGGATATGGACTGGTTCGAAGACCCGATCTGGCGGCAGGATCGGATCAATGGGATCAACCTGCATTTTATCACTGCGTTTTTGGCCGTGCACTTGCGTGGTGAGGCAGACAAGCGTGAATATCTCAGTGTGTCCGTGGCGGACTCGGATGCGGGGGAATGGAAGGCGCCCGACGGGACGCCATGGGGTGCTTTTAGCCCGGGCGGTGACAAGGTGACGTTATGGAAAGGTTTCCAGCGTCGGCATGCAGGCGGAATGGAGCTTCGGCATTCGGCGCCGCAGCGGTGATTACGACACCAAGGTTTCGGCCGCCTGCTTCCAAAAATGGATCAAGCTTTCACTGTAGCTGAGCGGCACATAGGCGTTGCAAGCGCCGTCGCTGACGACATGCAAGCGGACGTTCACATGGTCGATGATCGTCGCCGCGCTGCACCCTTCGGCAAAAGCCGGGTTTTCCGCGTCGAACACGCCGCCTTCCATCAGGAGCGTGCGCCAGCCTTTTCCTGACAATTGAACGCGGGTAATGCCGCCGCCGATCGCGGTTAGTGCGCCATCGTCTCCGAGGATAGCCGGGAAAATGCTGGGGTTGCCTTCAATCAGCCAAACTGTCGGTTCGAAACGAATTAGGCAGAATGTATCGGTTGCCACGGAACGGCCCATTGTCGGCAAATCAAGGTTGGCGGCGGTCTTGAACCGTCTGGCGACAACGAGCGGATTGCTCCAGATTTCGACTACGTGCAGCGGGGCAGCGGGCAGGGTGGTGATCGTCACATCAGTCACGGTACCGCTCTCCATAAGTGTCATAGAAGTGCGGGTGGGTTACGCGAACCAACGCTTGTTGGCCTCGCGTTGGTGAAGTCGCTATCAATTCCTCGCCGTGCCGACTGAAACCGTCGACCAATTGGCCTAGCGCGATCGAGCCGCCCTCGATGATGCGAAACGTGGCGGCACTGACATGGCCCTGAGGGCTTTCGCCATCGCGCGTAACGAGCATCGAGCCTTCCGGAATATTGCCTTCGATGGCTTCAAGCCCTACTAATTGCCTGCGCCCCCGATCCGACAAGGCCGGCCGGTTCAGCCCCGACGCACCGATATAACCTCCAGCCTTGTTGAGCATTTTTTCTAGCGCCAGATCGGACGGCGTCATCCGCCCATCGACTTCACCGCCGACAACGAGATGACCTTTTTCGATACGAAGAAATTCCATGGCCTCCATGCCATAGATCGAGCCACCTTGTGCCGACACCTCCGCCTCGCAGGCCGCCCAGACGGGTTCTGCGTTGGTGGCTTCAACATAGATTTCGAACGCGCGTTCGCCGCTATAGCTGGCGGCCAGGATGATCACCGGGACGCCCGAAATGATCGCGGGGACAGTCGACATATGGCGCGGCGGTTCTTCGCCAATTAGCGAGGCGAGCGCGGCCTTTGCATTTGGTCCGGCGATGGCGATACCGGCATAATGTTCCTGCACATTCACCGCGGAAACACGCATTCGCGGACTCAGATATTGGCGGACATAGGAAATATGCGTTGCCATTCGGTCTGCACCCCCGGTCGAACTGGTTAGCAGATATCGATTTTCGTCCAGGCGCCAGACAGTGCCATCGTCAAACACAAAGCCGTCTTCGCGCAGCATGAAGGTATAGCGCCCGCGCCCGACAGCAAGTTTCCCAACGCTGGTTGCACAGATGATTTCAAGGAATGCGGCCGCATCTGGCCCGCTTGCTTCGAACTTAGCCAGCGTGGAAACATCGGTCATTCCTACAGTCGACCGCACCGCTTTTGCTTCACGCAGAGCGGATTGGGCCAATGTTTCGCCGCCGGTAGGATAAGCGCGGGGGCGGAGCCAATATCCCAACGGCTGCCAGATCGGGTTCTTCGCCGCGTGCACGTCGTAAAGCGCAAGGCGGCGAACATGTGCGCCTGCGTCCTTCGCGCCAGCGCCCGCGAAAAGACCCATCGTCACCGGCGTATAGGGCGGCCGGAATGTGGTCAGCCCCGCTTCGGGAATCGCGACGCCCTGCTTTTCTGCCAAGCGCCCGAGCGCGGCCATATTGCTCAGTTTGCCCTGATCGGTGGCCATGCCGAGCGTGGTGTAGCGTTTGAGATGCTCGACCGAGCGATAGCCTTCGGCCCACGCCAGATCTACGTCGGCGAGGGTCACGTCATTCTGGAAATCGATGAAGCTCTTCTTGGGGTTCGATTGAGGCGTAACGGCGACGATGGCCTCGGGATTGGCAGCACCTCCAATGGTTGTCACATTCTGACGCGACGCGGCAGGAACAAACGCTTGCGCCGCCTCATGCCAATCTAGCGTGCCGCCTGCTTGCATGTGCAGGTGGACGACGGGGGTGAAGCCACCCGAAACAGCGAGGAGGTCGGCTGACCAGCTTTTGGTTTCGCCACTCACCGTCGCGCTTACGGACTTCAAGCGATGCCGCGCGCCTGTGGTCGAAAGTGGAACAGCATTGTTTTGAACCGGAAAACTGCTCTCCGCGCCCGCCGGCGCTGGCCGCGCGTCAAGGATCGCAACGACTTGCGCGCCCGCATGGTGAAGAGCCTGCGCCGTCTTGTAAGCATCGTCGTTGTTGGTCGCAATCACGACGCGCTGGCCGGGGACGACGCCAAATCGCTGAACGTAAGTTCGCACAGCTTGGGACAACATGACTCCGGGGCGGTCATTATGCGCAAATGCCATCGGCCGTTCAATGCTGCCGGTTGCGAGGATTACCTGTCTCGCGCGTACATGCCAGAGCCGCTGTGCGACGCCATTGGCCGGCACTTGCCCGGGCTCAGTTATGCGCTGGGTCAATGTAACAAGGTCATGTTCCCAATAGCCCGTTGCCGTGGTGCGTTTGAGAATCCGGCCACCCGCCGAATGGATGCGGGCGGCGGTGGATTGGATCCATGCGGCGTCCAGACCTTGCGGATCGCGGATCAGCGATGGGCCAAGGATGCTGTCCTGTTCAACGAGGATGACGTGCTTGCCCGCCTCTGCAGCGTCGAGCGCGGCTTGCAAACCGGCTGGCCCAGCGCCGACGACAAGCAAGTCGCAAAAGGCGGCACGCTGGCTGAACCGGTCGGGGTCGGTTTGCTTTGGCGCGTTGCCGAGGCCCGCTGCTTTGCGGATGAAATATTCGTAAAACATCCAGCGCTTCGCGGGCCCGAAAAAAGTTTTGTAGTAAAAGCCAGCCGAAAAGACAGGCGCGGCAAGGCTCAGCACGGCACCTAAGTCGCGTGACAAGCTCGGCCAGCGGTTCTGGCTTTGCGCGACCAGCCCTTCATAAACAAATAGGTCGGTTGCCCGTGTGTTGGGTTCCGTGCGACCACCTTCGCCGACAATGACAAGGGCGTTAGGCTCTTCGACTCCCGCCGTCATGATGCCGCGTGGGCGGTGATATTTGAAGCTGCGTCCGACCAGTCCGATGCCGTTGCGCAACAAGGCTGCCGCGAGCGTATCGCCTTCGCGGGCTTGATAGGTTTTACCGTCGAAGCTGAAACTGATCATTGGCCCAGTCACGATAACGCCTCCGGCCCAACCGCACGGAAGGCGCTAATCTCGTTGGTCACGCGGTGGCGGGCGAGGACGATCCATGCGCGGCAGCCAAAAGTATGCCGCCAGATTTCTTCATCGACCCCGCGCGGATTAGCGCGTGCGAACAGAATCCCCATCGCATCTTTGGGCGTCGCATCCAGTGGTACAACGGAATCGACCGTCCGTTCGTAAGTGAACTCGGCTTGTGCGCGCGGGCCGCAATGGGGGCATTCGATCTGCATCATCAGCGGCTGTTCGGCATCGGGCCGGTCCCTGTTTCGTCGATCGTCGCGCCGGTCATGAAACGCTCAAGCGAGAACGGAGCGTTCAGGTCATGCGGCTTACCGACCGCCAACGTATGCGCATAAGTCCAGCCCGATGCAGGCGTCGCCTTAAACCCGCCATAGCACCAGCCACCGTTAAGAAATAGGTTCTTTACCGGCGTCTCGCTTATGATCGGCGAACCGTCAAAACTCATGTCGGTTACGCCCGACCAGGTTCGCACCATCCGTAGCCGTGACATCGCAGGGACAAGCGCCAGCCCCTGCGCAATTGCGCCCTCCATTACTATCGGGTTGCCGCGCTGCGCATAGCTTGGCCAATTGTCCGGATCGCCACCGAAGACGATGCCGCCCTTGTCCGACTGACTGATATAGCAGTGCAGCGATTGCGACATGATCACGCTGTTGATCATTGGCTTCACACCTTCGGTCACCATTGCTTGCAAGGTCTGCGATTCAATCGGCAGTTTCAACCCTGCCAGCCCTGCAACATGGCCGCTATGGCCCGCCACACAAATGCCGACGCGACCGGCACTGATTCGCCCGCGCGTGGTTTCGACGCCAACCACTGCATCGCCATCGCGGACAAAGCCGGTGACTTCGCATTTCTGGATGATGTCGACGCCCAGATTGTCGGCGCCGCGTGCATAACCCCACGCGACCGCATCATGCCGCGCCGTGCCCCCGCGCCGCTGGATTAACCCGCCCTCAATCGGAAAGCGCGCCGAACGCGATATATCGAGCAGCGGCTCTAGCTTTGCAACCTCGTTACGCGTCATCAAATCGGCATCAATGCCGTCGCATCGCATTGCATCGCCGCGTTCGGCAAGTTTGGTCATATCGGCGTCTGAGTGGCCAAGAAACATCGCGCCCCGAGGGCTGAACATCACGTTATAATTCAATTCGTCACTGAGATGCTCCCACATCTTCAGGCCAAATTCGAACAGGTCGTGCAGCGGCTTCAACCGGTAATTGGACCGTACAATGGTCGTATTGCGCCCAGTATTGCCGCCTCCAATCCAGCCCTTTTCGAGCACCGCGATATTTTTGAGACCATGCACCTTGGCAAGATAATAAGCGGTGGCCAGCCCATGTCCGCCACCGCCGATGATGATGATGTCGTAACTGGCCTTGGGCTCAGGATCGCGCCACGCGGGCTGCCAGTGCTTTTGCCCGTTCAACGCACCACGCAGCAGAGAAAACGCCGAATACCGGCTCATGCGATCGGCATCCACCCGCGCTTTTCGCGCCAATCGGCTTCGAGATCGTTAAAGCGCGAGAGCTTCAACAGATCGAGATTGGTAAAGGAGCATGTGCCCTCGATTACCAGATCGCGGATCGCATGCCCCGAGGCTGGCGAAAGACCAAAGCCAACGCTCGACATCGAAGCGACGACGACAGTGTCGGGACTGGTCAACCGGTCGATGATCGGGCGGCCGTCGGGCGAGTTTTCGATCACGCCCGCCCAACTGCGGATCACATTCAAATGCGCGGCCTTGGGAAGCAGCTCGGAGAGCCTCTTGGCAAGGTTACGCGCCAGCGGCGTTGAAGGCCGCGCGCTTGGGCCATCCGCATCGACATCCAGCCATTCATGCGGGCCGCCGCCATAAGCAAGATTACCGCGCAACGTCTGGCGACCGTAAAGCTTGTGCCCGTCCACGCCGCCAATCGGCATCATGGGGGCAGGTTCGGTGATAATCATTTCTGCCCGCGCCGCAGCCAGCGGCACGTTGACGCCGAATTGCGCCATTAATAGAGGAATTTGCGGTCCCGCCGCGACCACGACGGCGTCGCATCCATAATTGCCATTGGCCGTCTTCACCGCCGTCACTTTGCCACCTGCGGTTTCAAAGCCGGTCACTGGGCTATGCTGGACAATCGTGCCACCCAAATCCTGGAGTGCCCATGCATAGGCCTGCACGCTGCGCTGTGGATTGGCGTGACCGCCAAATTTGTAATGCACGCCGCCAAAGCATTTTTCGCTGGCGAGTGGCACCGCGTCGAGAACCTGTTTGGTATCAAGCAATTCGACGGGATGATTGAGCCTCTGGTGGCGTTCGGCAACGAAGCGATATTGCTCCCACTGCCGCTCGGTCATTGCAATGATAATGCGTTCGGGGCGATGCTCGGTCGGATAGCCCAGCAGTTCGTCCATCTGTGGCCAAAGACGCTGTTCTTCGTCAAACAGCGGGCTTGAATAATGCGAAGCGCCGCCGCCATTGCGGCCCGACGCTTCCCAACCGACGATGAATTTGTCGAGCACAGTGACTTTGACGCCCGATCGCGCCAACCACCAGCCAGCGCTAAGACCGGTCACCCCGCCACCGACGATGACAACTTCGGAGCCGTTCATTCGTACATCCCCGTGTAGAGCATCTGGCGATGTTCATCCTCGTGCGGCGTGCCAATATCTTCCACCGGAACCCACTGCGTCGGGATGCCGAACCACACGTCCCATGACGCTTCCATTTCTGCCGGTTCCTGCCAATCGGCCAATATCTTCATCGGTAGTGGCCGGACGGGCGCGCGGTGGCTGGCAAGCGGGATACTTCCGAACGGCTTGTTAGATTCGAGCGCGAGCAAAATCGCCACCTGATCGCGGCAGCGGCGGCCTTGGCAGACACCCATACCTGCCCGGGTCAGGCGCTTGATCTGGTCCTGATTGGCGGGGCCGTCTTCGAGCAACGTTTCCAATGAGCGGGCGCACATCGCAGGAGGGCGTGCAAGATAATTGGGAGGCTGAACGCCAATCAGGTCAGCGCGCGTTACCTCTTCGCATTGGCAAATAATCGTGTCATCCGCGCAGCTATTGGATAGCGCACGCATCCAGTCCATCCGGTATTCGATGTGGTCAAAGCCGGTATTGGTAAGGCCAGCGCAGTCGCCGACAGCGGAAACCGTCGTTTCGCCCGCAGGGATATATCCACCGCGCAAGGCATCGAGCGCGCGGGAGCCATGCATCGCATCGACCAGCTCGATGGAAGGGATGAGACCAATTGCAACGCAGATTGTGTCGCAGGTGATGATGTCGCCATTCAAAAGCGTCGCACTCTCGACGCCGTCGATCCCACCTTTGGCAAAGACGAGGGTCTGGCCACAGTTGATCGCGATACCGGCGGTCGTCACCTTAGCCACCAGTTCAGTACTGCCTTGCGGCGCGTCGCGCACTTCGATCAGCGCGACCACCTCGACCCCGCGCTCGAGCGCCAGTAACGCAGTCTCCAGCGCCAGATCCGTCGAGCCGAGCACGAGCACGCGCCGCCCTGCAAACGCGTCATATCGCGACAAAAGCATCTGCATTGCTGCGGCGCCCATCACGCCCGGCTGGTTCCACCCAGGAAATGCCATCGCCAGATCGCGCGCGCCGGTCGCCAGCACGATACGGTTAAAGCCGACCAGCCAAGAACGCTCGGCATCGGCCAACCCTACGACTTGTTCTGGCAGGCTGGCGACGCCCGGTCCATTGCGGTAAACGCCCCATGCAGTCGTACCAAGCAACACTTCAACGCCGGCTTCCATCGCGGTTTCAAGTTCAGGCATCGACATGAAAATTGCTTCGAGCATGCGGTCGCTGTTTTGCGTCGCTGCCGTCATCCGTCCGCCAAAATAAAGCGGGACATCGTTACCCATCAAAGCCCCCGACACCGGGTTTTCATCAACGAGAAGGACCGAGGCACCCGCTTTGGCTGCATCGGTCGCAGCGGCAACACCGCTTGGACCTGCGCCGACTACGACAACATCATATCTTGCGTCAGGTGGACTATGCGTGCCGTTGACGGCGCAGACATCGGTTCCGGTAAAATTCAGTTCCATCACACCGCCTCTAATGCTTGCGCCAGATCAGCAATCAGGTCGTCTACATGTTCCAATCCGACCGACAGCCGGATCGTGCCATCGGTAATGCCGCCCGCCAATCGCTGTTCGGGTGCAACTGCATAATGCGTCGTGCTCGCGGAATGGCAGATCAGCGTTTCGGAGCCGCCCAGACTGACCGCGAGTTTCAGCAACCGCAACCGGTCGAGCATGCGAAATGCCTCCGCCTCGCCACCATGCAAATGGAACGAAAAGGTCGATCCCGCCGCCTTGCACTGCCGGTCATAAACCTCTCGCTTTTTTGTGCGGGCTTCAAGAAATCCTAAATAGGTGACACCGGCGACCTTCGGGTGGTCGCGCAGATATTCGGCCACAGTCCGCGCATTCGCCATGGCCCGCTCGGTTCGCACCGCAACCGACTCGAGCGAGCGAAGCACGAGCCATGATGTATACGGGTCAAGATGACTGCCCCATGTGGTGCGTTGCATCCGCAATTGATCGATAAGTTCCTTCCGGCCACTGATTCCGCCTGCCAGCAGATCGCTATGTCCGCCGCAATATTTGGTCAGCGAAGTCATGCACAAGTCGACTTTAAGTTCGATGGGGCGCTGCGCAAAGGGGCCGAGCAAAGTATTGTCCACGACCACCAGCGGACGGTGCCCCTGCTTTGCGCCAACCTCATCGGCAATCCGAACCATCAGGTCGAGATCGACAATGGCTGCAGTCGGATTGGCTGGTGTTTCGGCGATAATGAGTTTGAGTGGCCCCATGGCCATCGCGGCATCGGCAGCCGCACGGACATCGTCCTCGTCAGTGCCTTCGAGATAGGCCGCAGCGTGCGAGCCAAATTGCGGCATGATGCTGTTGTACAGCATATCTACGCCGCCATAGATCGGACGACCATGCAGAACGCTATCACCGGGCCGGACATGCGCAAGCGCGATGCTCGAATGTGCTGCCATTCCGCTACAATAGGCGACGGCATCCTCGGCGCCGTCGATCGCAGCAAGGCGCTTTTCGAGGAAATCGAGACCCGGATGGCCAAGTCGCGAATAGATATGATTGCTCTCGCCGACCAATGGCCCGCTGCCGTCAAAATAGGCTTCGTGCACGTCCTTCGCGTGTTGCGCCGAAGGGTAGACGAAGGTCGAGGTCATGAAGATCGGCGGCTTCACCGATCCCATGCCCATTTGTGGGTCGTACCCATAAGCGACTGCAAGCGTTTCCGGACGCATCCCCTTGCTGTCATCCATTGCCATGCGCCGCAATATACTCACGCGCCTTGTCACAATACCAGTCGGTAAAACGCTGGGCGAGCATTTCGGCCTCTTGCGAATAGGGGCCAGGGGTATAGCCGATGCTGTTAACGCCGACTTGGTTGTTCTCAGCGAGCGCCTTGTCCTCCAAATTGGTCGTTGTCCAAAGCGCGATCAGCTTTTCAACGTCGTAATCGACACCCTCGACTGCATCCTTATGTACGTACCATTTGCCGGTAACATGAGTTTCGTGGGGTCCGACGGGCATTGCGCTGAACATGAAAGCGTGGTCGGCGGTACAATGGACAAAACAATGCGGGTCAACCGCCCAACGCATTGATCCGATGTCACCTTCGTTGGCCTCACACATCAGCTTTTTTGACAGATGTTTGCCGTCGCTTGAAATCGAAACGCTGCCTTCGTTGAGGGCAAAGCGTGCGACCTGCCACCAATGGCCTTCGACTGGAGTCTGCGGAAGGCTATGTGCAGTCATTGCGGCTTCGAACGCTAGAACGCGGGCATCATGACCGCTATCGAAATGTTTCGACATACCGACGGGAAATGTCTTGGCCAGCTCTGGGTGGCCTGTTCCACAATGATAACATTCGCGGGCATTTTCCATTACCAGTTTCCAGTTGGCGTGTTCCACCAGCACGCTTTGATGCGCCAGCTTTGCATTCATGAGATTATGAGGCGCTGCATAAGCGGTCAGCTTGTCGCGAAAATCGTCAATTGGCGGCGGGGTTTCAGAAAGGCAGATGAAGATAGTCCCCGCAATGCATTCTAGGGCGACGGACTTCAGTCCGTGGTCGGCTTTATCGAAGTCATCGGCCATACGGTTCGCGGCAAATAATGAACCGTCGAGATCGTACGTCCATCGATGATAGGGACACACCAATTTAGGTGCCGTACCACTTCCTAATGCGCAGATCATCGAGCCGCGATGGCGGCAGCTGTTGTGAAACGCACGGATTTCGCCTTGGCGGTCGCGCGTGATAATGACCGGCCACTTGCCGACCATCATCGACACATAACTTCCGGCCTTCGGCAGTTCGCATTCCAAACCTGCCATCAACCAGCTTTGGCCGTAAATCGCGGTCATATCAAAGACGAAACTGTCGGACTCGGTATAAAGTCCCTGGGGTAAAGTATGCCCTTCGCGACGTTGTCCTAAAAGCGATTTGATCCGCTCCAAATCCATGCCCAAACCTTTTAGTAATTTCCCCAGCAGGTGAATGGGCCAAGTGAGCGGGGTAACAAAATCGCATTTTCGCATAGCCCTATCTTAAAATGTCGGGCAGTGTCGGTGCAGTAAAATTGCGGGCAATCGAAAGGTGGCTGTCATTACAAGTCGCAGTACAATCAATCGTCGCTGGTTGCCGCTGAATGCCTTGCGGGCATTTGAGGCGGTCGGCCAGAATCTGAGTTTTACCGGCGGTGCCTCGGCGCTTTCGGTTTCGCAAAGTGCGATGAGCCGGCATGTTGGCGGGCTCGAGGAACTCCTCGGCAAACAACTGTTTGTGCGCGATGCGTCGCGGCTTTCGCTGACCGCTGCGGGTGAGGAATTATTGCCCGTGGTGAGCAAATGTCTCGATCGCATCGAACAGACGATGAATGCAATCCGCGACGATGAAGTCACGGGCCGGTCGCTGCGACTACATGTGCCGCCGTCGCTATTGCAGCAGTTGTTCTTACCAATGTTGCGAGACTTCCATACCGAAAATCCGGACATTCGGCTCGACGTCTCGAGTGCGCATGTGACCGGACTGCCGCCCACCGATTTCGATATGGCGATTGCCTATGACCGGCCAAATGTCGACGACCGCATCACGGATCTTTTGTGGATGGTACGCGTGGCTCCGTTATGCTCGCCTGAAACAGCACAGGCTAGCAAAGGCAAATCGCTCGACCAATTTCTGCAAGCCCAAGAGCTGTTGCATCTCAAGCTGGATGGCGAGCCGCGCGATCTGTTGTGGACCGCTTATCTTCGGCAAAGCGGGTTTGCGATTGCCACGCATGGTGGATTGGCATTCGATACCGCGATTGCCGCAGCGCAATATGCGTTGACGGCGAATGGGGTGTTTTTGGGCGATGTCGATATGTTTGCGCAGGAAATCGCGGACGGGCGATTGGCGATGCCTTATGATGCCATCATCGAAGACGGCTATGGCTATTACCTGAAACTTCATGCTGACGATCTCGCCGACCCTGCCATTTCAACGTTCCGAAGCTGGCTTATCAGCCGGTTTGGCGCGCTGCGCCAAGCGCCGCGTCAGGACGCGCCAGACTGACAAGCCTGAGGCCGTATTTCTGCGCAATATCGATGGCAAGATCGGTTGCCGCTGAAATTGTCACCAGCATCGGACAATTGGCGAGAATTGCCTTTTGCGCAAGTTCAAGACTGCAGCGCGCCGTTAAAAGGATGAAGCCCGTAGAAATATCCAATCTGGCGCTGGCCAGAGCTCCGATTAGTTTGTCGAGCGCATTATGACGGCCGACGTCTTCGCGCGTCATCAATATCGAACCATCAGGCGCGCAAAACGCGGCAGCATGGGCCGATCGGGTGGCTGCGTTCAATGTCTGGTGCGGTCGCAGCGATGAAAGCGCCACAAAAATCGATTCGTCCGGCACTTCGATCTGCGTCGACACAAGGGGCAGGGGGCGCATGACTTCTTCCAGACTGTCCATTCCGCAAAGCCCACAGCTACTTTCAGAGACGCGCTGTCGGGCGCGCGCGAATACTTTTTCGGCGTTCTTCTGCGGCAGCTGCATTCGCAAGATCCAACCCAGTTCGGCTTGATGGACATCCACAGTCAGTATCTGTCCAGCGTGGTCGATCAGCTTTTCCGAAAGACTGAAGCCGATCGCAAAGTCTTTAAGATCAATCGGCGTTGCCATCATGACGGCATAGCCAATGCCGTTATACTCTATGGCAATAGGCGTCTCGACGATGACTTGCCGTTCGATTACTGAGCGCGCCGCTTCGTCCGGTTTCAAAACCGAAAAGTGAACGCGCTTTGAGCCCTGATCAGGCAGCATTCTGGGTTTCGGTGAGTCGATTAATCGCGGCTTCGGCCTCGGGCGAGAGGCCATTGCCTTCATACTGCCGTATCAGCTTTTTCATCCGCGGGTCCCAAAACAACTCGATATGATTCGCGATTGCGGTGACAGGGTCGTCATCGGTCGCAAGGTTAGCAGCGATCTGGTTGGCCATATAAACAAGGCGCTCGACGGTTTTCACTCGGCAGGAACCTGGACGGCAATCCGCCGCGCTTTCTCGGACAGAGCCTCATATTCCTCTTGCCAGTTGGTCGGCCCATTCGATGCGCTGATCTGCACTGCGGTGACTTTATATTCGGGGCAGTTGGTTGCCCAGTCGCTATACTCAGTCGTGACGACATTTGCCTGAGTCACAGCATGGTGAAATGTCGTGTATACAACGCCGGGCGCAACACGGTCGGTGACAGTGGCGCGCAATGTCGTTTCGCCTGCGCGGCTGGCAAGTTTCACCCAGTCGCCAGATTTTAACCCGCGATCTTCGGCATCGACAGGATGGATTTCCAGCAAATCTTCGGGATGCCAGGCGACATTCTCTGTCCGGCGAGTTTGCGCGCCGACATTGTAATGCGACAAAATGCGCCCTGTGGTCAGCAATAAAGGAAAACGCGGACCGGTCTTCTCATCGGTTGGAACATAATCTGTGACGACAAACTTGCCTTTTCCACGAACAAAACCATCAACATGCATGATCGGTGACCCGTCAGGCGCGTCGGCAGTAACCGGCCATTGCAATGATCCGACCTGATCCAGCCGATCAAACGATACGCCAGCGAATGTAGGCGTTAGCCGTGCAATCTCATCCATGATTTCGGACGGGTGACTGTAATCCCAATCCAGCCCCATGGCTTGGGCCAGCCGCTGGGTGACTTCCCAATCCTCAAGCCCGTTCATCGGTGTCATCACCTTGCGTACGGGCTGAATGCGGCGTTCGGCGTTGGTGAAAGTGCCGTTCTTTTCAAGGAACGTGCTGCCGGGAAGGAAGATATGCGCGTAGTTTGCCGTTTCATTCAGGAAAAGGTCGTGGACGATGACGCACTCCATCGCCGCCAAACCGGCCGACACGTGCTTGGTATTGGGGTCGGACTGAAGAATATCCTCACCTTGCACATAGAGCGCCTTGAACACGCCATCGACAGCGGCATCGAGCATGTTGGGAATACGCAGGCCCGGCTCGGGGTCCAGAGACACGCCCCAATCGGCTTCGAACAACGCCCGCGCGTCGCCATCCGAGACGTGCCGATAACCGGACAGTTCGTGCGGGAAACTTCCCATGTCGCACGCGCCCTGCACATTATTCTGGCCACGCAACGGATTCACGCCGACACCGCGCCTTCCGATATTGCCAGTCGCCATGGCAAGGTTGGCGATAGCCATCACAGTCGAGCTGCCCTGACTGTGTTCGGTAACGCCCAGACCATAATAGATCGCGCCATTGCCACCTGTTGCGTAAAGCCGAGCCGCCGCGCGCAGTTCCTGAGCATCGACCAATGTTACGGGCTGTAAATTTTCGGGGCTGTTCCGGGATTGCGAGACAAACTCGGCCCAGTGGCTATATTCATCCCAGTCGCAACGTTCGCGGATAAATTCCTCGTCGGCGAGGGCTTCGGTCACAATGACATGTGCCATCGCCGTCAGCACAGCAACGTTGGTGCCGGGGCGCAGCGGAAGATGATGCTCGGCCTCGATATGCGGCGAGCGCACTATGTCGGTGCGGCGCGGATCGATGACGATCAGTTTTGCCGGCGACCGTCCATCTTGTCCGCGCAGCCGCCGTTTCATCCGGCTGGCGAAAACGGGGTGCCCGTCGGTCGGGTTGGCACCGATAATCAGGATGACATCGCTGTCTTCGACGCTGTCAAAATCCTGCGTTCCCGCGCTCGTTCCGAAGGTCGTTTTCAGCCCGTATCCGGTTGGTGAATGGCAAACCCGGGCGCAGGTATCGACATTATTGTTGCCGAAACCTGCCCGCACCAGTTTTTGTACCAGAAAGGTTTCCTCATTGGTGCAGCGGCTTGAGGTGATGCCACCAAGGGCATGCTTGCCGTATTTCGCGCTGATCCGTTTCAGCTCAGACGCCGTGTAGGCAAAGGCTTCATCCCATTCGACCTCCCGCCATGGGTCGTTGATAGATGCGCGGATCATTGGCTTCAATATGCGGTCCTGATGCTGGGCGTATCCCCATGCAAAACGGCCTTTGACGCAGGAATGACCGCGATTTGCCTTGCCGTCATTGTTAGGAACCATCCGCACCAATTGTTCGCCACGCATTTCCGCCCGAAATGTGCAGCCAACGCCGCAATATGCGCATGTCGTGACGACAGCGCGCTCGGGCGTGCCGACTTCGACGACCTTCTTTTCGATTAGCGTCGCGGTCGGGCAGGCTTGTACACAAGCGCCACATGACACGCATTCGGAACCTAAAAAATTGTCGCTGGCAAAGCCCGCCGAAATTTTCGAATCCCAGCCGCGCCCCTCCATCGTCAACGCAAGCGTGCCCTGCACCTCGTCACAAGCGCGGATGCAGCGCGAGCAGGCTATGCATTTGCTCGGATCGAAATCGAAATAGGGATTTGAGTGATCCTTTTCCTGTCCAAGATGCGTCGCTTGCACGTCAAACCGGACATCGCGCAGGCCAACGGCCCCTGCCTGATCCTGTAATTCGCAATCGCCATTGGCGGCGCAAGTCAGGCAATCGAGCGGATGGTCGGAGATGTAGAGCTCCATCACGCCTTTGCGCAATTTTGCCAGATGCGGGGTCTGAGTACGCACGACCATGCCCGGCTCGACCGGCGTCGTGCAACTCGCTGGCGTGCCTTTGCGGCCGTCGATTTCGACGAGGCACAGACGGCAAGAGCCAAAGCTTTTAACGCTCTCGGTCGCGCACAATTTTGGGATTGATGTGCCCTGATCGGCAGCAGCGCGCATGACGCTTGATCCCGCCGGTACAGTGACTACGCGGCCATCTATGGTCAGCGTCACCGCTTCGTTCGAGCGGCTTTCCGGCGTCCCGAAATCCTTTTGCGGCTGATACGTCATATTCTTACCTTACACCAAAAGTCGGATTTTGAGCAGCAAATTGCGCTAAGTCCGAGGGCGTGTTGAAATTTTGAAAAGTATCCGCAAGACCGATAGGATGCGCGTCTATTACCGCGATCCAGTTCCGCATCGAGAGATTGTTTTGACCCGACAGGTGCTTTTCAAGGATTGGCGCAAGCTCAACGGGCCAAACGCCAAACAGATAATGCCCGTCGACATAAATGGCTCGGCCATCGGGCTGCTCATGTTGAAATTCGGGGACGGGCAGGACATCGCAACCGGCCGTCACCACTTCGTCAAAGCCGTTTGTCTGTGCATATTGAAGAGCTGCATTTATGCCGCCAAGCGGTCCCAAATTAGCAGATGGCAGGTCGCTGACGGACTCCAAACTCCGCCATTCGCGTCCGACGGCAATCAGGTGGTCCACCTGTTTGCGCAATCCTTCCACGACATGGTCAATCAGCGGTCGTCCGTTCAACATTGCAGCAGCCTTGTCGCCGCCAAAGCGCGTCGCCTTGCCGCCTGCGATAATCGCACCGAGCCTTTTCACCGGAAATCCTCAGGGAAATGCTTGATGGCGCTCATGACAGGATAAGGCGTGAACCCGCCTAACGCGCAAAGCGATCCGAACTTCATGGTTTCG
>JANMQN010000176.1:0-8048 GCA_031370535.1 Sphingomonadales bacterium
GAAGGGGAAATGGTCGGACCGGAAGTACCAGCCAGCCTCTGGGCTCGGCTCAGGGTCAACCCGCAAGCGCTGCTCGCGTGCGGCCTTGACGAGCAGGCTCTCGAGGTCGGTCTGCCCGGGCCCAATAAGCTCAAGGTTGCGGGCCGCTGGCAGCACCACATGCGGGTCGAGGTTGATGACCGCCGCGGTGCGCGCCAGCGAATAGAGCGGGTGCTGAGCGTAGTACTCTGCTCCGAGCAGCCCCTTTTCCTCGGCTGTCCAAGCCGCGAATACAACTGAGCGCGCCGGCCGATTGCTGGCTGAAAAGGCTCGCGCCACCTCCAGCAGTTCGGCCGTGCCGGTCGCATTGTCGACCGCCCCGTTGCGGATCGTGTCGCCACTCCGATCGGGGCCGTTGTGCCCGTTGGCGTCCCAGTGCGCGCCGTAGAGGAGAAACTCGTTCGGCCGGTCCGCTCCGCGCAGGATGCCGACGACGTTGTGGCTGACAATCTCCTTAGCGATGTTGGTCGCGGAAACGCTGACGGTCGCCTCTAGCGGAAATGCCCTGAAAGCGGTCGAACGCGCCCGCTGTTTCAATGCCGGCAGGGTGAACCCTATTCGCGCAAGGATGGGCAAGATCGCCGGCCCGCGTACTATTCCGCTGAACTGGAGTGCGTTGGGCTTGAGCGGCGCATAAGCGAAGCTCGGCACGCGGATGCTATCGCCGGCTTGGGCATAGGGCCAGCTGTAGGCTGCGGCCTCATGGATGAAGAGCACGCCAATAGCGCCCCCCTTGGCCGCTGCCGCTGCCTTGGTACCGCCGCGCCCACTGAACACCAGGGACCGCCCACCGAAGCCGAGGTCCTTGCCGCCCACCAGGTCCGGGTCCCCAGCAAGCATGATGACAACCTTGCCCTTGACGTCCACCCCCTGGAACGCGTCCCAACCCCGCGCCGGGTCGGGTGCCCCCCAGCCTGCAAAGACCAGAGGTGCATCGGAGAGGCTCGTCACACCCGCATTTGTCGGATTGATGTCAAGATCGGGTCCATCGAGAAGAACTGTAGCCTGTTCACCAGTGCGGATAGTCGCCGTCCCACCTGGAGCCGTGTCGAGCCGCACCAGCGGCACCCTCTGGAACCAGCCGCCATCCTCACCGCCAGGTTCCAGCCCAGCCGCCGCCATCTGATCGGCAAGATAGGCGATGGTAGCCGCCTCCCCTTTCTCGCCCGGCCCTCGTCCGGCGAAGGCATCAGAGGACAGGGTGCGGACATCAGCCTTGATCCGCTCGGGATTGATCGGTCCGGCAGCAGTGAGGATCAGGGCAGCCAAAGGCAAAAGGACTATACGCATGGCCGCATGCTAACGGCTCGGACGTGCCCGGCCAAGCTCCTTCTGTCAGACAACGAAGCCAGTACGCAGAAATAGGCTCGAATCTTCTGACAAAAAAGCCGCCTCGTTTTCCCGAGACAGCTCATTAGCTCAATCTTGCATTCGCGTCCGCTTAGCGTGCTGGGTCACCTCTGAGCCGACTGTCGGCAATCGGCCCAAAAACACCCGTCGAGTAAAAGGTGTACCCTTCTCACGGCCACTTCGTGGGGCCACCTCGGCAAAGCAAACCGCAAGGCTGAAAATGGGCCGTCATCAGACCGACCCGTTCTGTCCGTTCAATTCATTGTTATTAGCATTTCGGGGAGTGACTATGTAGAATAGGACGGTGGCTGTGCTTGTGCCCACAAGCGTGGCGAGTATGTCGTGCGCATCAAAAACGAGCCGTTCGCTCGTCCTTTGAATAAGTTCCCAACTAAATAACCCCAATGCGCTAACAGTGGCGCATACAAAAAACCAACATCTTACCGCCGCGAAGTTGGCGTTTCGTGTCTGGTCAGCCCAAATGCTCATCAGTACAAAATTTATCGCGATCGCCGCAGCAAAATTTGGTATGACGCCCATTAGATATTCGCTGATGGGATTCAGACTCATCTGCCGTTCCCGAAGCCAATGTGTGCCAGAGAGCAGCGCCAAAGCGCTAATTCCAACAAGACCGTAACGTGTTGACAATTTCAACGGCTGTGTTCCAAAAAAGCTGGACTAGTTATAACGTTATTGGTGACGTTCGCAATAACGCTGAGGCGCCAACATGTCGAACGTCTATCAATGGATCGGCGGCGGCAATCCTGCAGTCATGTAGCCCATATCAACTGTCGCTGACAAATCGGACACATATTATTGCATCGGACGTCCGAAGAGCGGTCGTTTGCTTACACAAAAGTTGTTGGTCGCAATTTCAATTGCAGTTGTCCCGAAAAAAACAATCCTTAAGCATGACCCTGCCGATCCTGTAAAAATGCGCATGCCTCTTGTTCTGAAATGACCTCGGCATATTTTGCGTGCAAATCAAACAGATTGGCCTCGTGCGGTGCATTATGCCGATCGCCGCAAGCATCGCGTACCACGAACGGGGCAAAGCCATACTGGAGAGCGTCCAGGGCAGTCGCGCGGACGCAGCCCGAAGTCGACATGCCCGTGATAACCAGCGTGTCAATATTCCGAGCAGCGAGGATCGACGCCAGCGACGTTCCGAAAAAGGCAGACGCGTATTGTTTGGAAATGACTTGCTCGCCGTTGATCGGTTCGAGTGAGGACGGAAAAGCACCCAGTGGTGAGCCTTTGAAAAATACGCGCAACGCCGGAATCTTCTGGTAAAACAACCCGCCGTCAGCGCCGTCCGGCCGATAGACGACATTGGTGAAAATGACGGGTATTCGGGCCGACCGGGCGGCGGCTAACATGCGTTCGGTGCTGGCCAAAGCTTTCTCTGCGCCTGCGTACAGCGGGGATGCTTTGTCCAGATAGGCCATAACAAAATCGACGATCAAAAGCGCAGGGTGCTTGCCGAATGCCAGTTGGCCGTCAAATGCGCCCGAATAGTTTGCCGTCAGATCGACCTTGTCAATTGGCATCAGATTACACCTGCGGCTTGTAACCCCTCCAGTTCCCGGTCCGCCATGCCAAGCAACCCACCGTAAATTTCCGCATTATGCTGTCCTACGATCGACGGCGCAGGTGAACGTACCCCGCTCGGGGTCGCCGATAATTTGGGAAAGGCACCTTGCATCTTCAGTGTACCAAACCGTTCGGTCTCAACTTCGATAATCGCCTCGCGGGCCCTGAAGTGAGGGTCGGCGAGCATTTCAGGCGCACGGTAGACCCGGCCGGCGGGGATCGAATGTTCGATCATCAACGCGTCGACTTCTTCCACCGTCAGCGTCTGCGTCCATGCGTTTATAAGCCGGTCTAGCTCCACCTGGTTCCGCCCTCGAGCCAAATGCGTTGCATAGCGCAAGTCAATGCCAAGCTCTGGCTGGCCCATTGCCGTCGCCAGCCTCTGCCAAAGCGAATCCTTGTTCGCTCCGATCATATATTCGCCATCTTTGCAGCTATAAACGTTAGAAGGCGCAATACCGGACAGGATGGAGCCAGATCTTTCGCGGATAAAGCCACCATGGTCATATTCGGGCACCAGCCCCTCCATGACCTGAAGCACGCTTTCATATAGCGCCGCGTCGATAACCTGACCTTGGCCAGTTTTGCTCCGATGATGCAGCGCGGCCAATATCCCCATGCAACCATAAGTCGCAGTGAGCGTATCGCCGATCGAGACGCCCATTCGGCTTGGCGGACGATCGGGCTCCCCGACAATATAGCGCCAGCCGCCCATAGCCTCGCCGATGCCACCGAAGCCCGCGCGGTCCGAATAAGGGCCAGTCTGGCCATAGCCTGACATCCGGGCAATGATCAGTCCGGGATGTTCGGCGAGCAGGCTATCCGGCGCAAGCCCCCATTTTTCCATCGTCCCCGGCTTGAAATTTTCGACCAATATGTCGGCGGTTGCGATCAACTTGCGAACCAGCATTTGGCCTTCTTCTATGCGCAAATTGGCCGAAACGGATTTCTTGTTTCGCGCCACCACTTCCCACTGGACCTTTTCCTCGCCTTGTCCCCAAACGCGCATGGGGTCCCCTGCGCCGGGCGGTTCAACTTTGATAATTTCCGCGCCCATATCACCAAGCAACTGGCCGCAAAATGGACCGGCCAGAAGCTGGCCTAGTTCAACAACCCGCAGACCTTTTAACGCACTCACTCTGCCGCCTCCAAGGTCGTCCACACTGGTTGGACTGGCGCGGTCAAACCCGTTTCCGCTTCGCAATTCGTGCGCAAAACATCGATGCCGGGACCGTAATTGAATAGCGGCAAATTGCCCCGTTCCGCACGCAACTTGGAGCGCAGGGCTTCACTGGCGGCCAGATCGACAACGCCGTTTTCGCTCGCCATGACGCCATAATCTTTGGCACCTTCAGCTGTGACAAGTCCTTGAATGATCTCTTTGCCCACCAATGCCGGATCACGGTCAAGCGGGTCACCCCACCCACCGCCACCCCAAGTGATGAAGTGCAATTGGTCGCCCTCGTCGACATGCACTTCCTCGACCTTGTTGCCGATTATATGGGTCGTGCCGTCGGCTTTTTCGAGCAGCTTGCGCGCACGTTTGCCCGGCTCTCCGCCATTGACGCCCCATGGAGGCACGAACCAGCGGTCATCGTGGATTGAGATCGTGCCTGCTGCAAGGAATCGATAGGTCATATGGATGCCATTGCCGCCGCGATGCAGACCGGCGCCGCCGCTATCAGGCTCGGTTTCATAACGCTCGATAATCAGTGGAAAATACCGTTCCAGAAATTCGTTTGGCACGTTGGTAAAGCCCGGCCACAAAGAATGGCCGTCGGGCCCATCGCCCATCGGCCTTCCCGGAATGCCGCCAAAGCCGATTTGGAATAGCTGAAACCAGTCACCCTTTTTGTCGTTGCCGGAATAAAAGAGATGGGGTGACGAGGAAAAACCGGCCGCATTCAAGAATTCCGGCGTTTTTTGGCCAAGCAGCCCACCTAGAATATCGAAAATGCGGCCCAGCGCATGGGTGCGACCCGAGAGCGCTGCAGGAAATTTTGGCTTAAGGAGAGAGCCTTCGGGGATACGGACATCGATCAGGTCATAAAAGCCATCGTTGAACAGGATCTGCGGATCGAAGACCATGATCATGTAGATGCCGAAGAACATCTTGAACATATTCTCGTTAAGGAAAAAGTTAATCGAGGCCTGACTTTGCGGATCTGTTCCGGCAAAATCCAGTACGACCTTTTCGCCTTCACGCCACATCGTGCATTTGATTTTGTAGGGGCCAGCGCCCATGCCGTCGTCGCAGATATAATCTTCGAAGCTCACCGGCTCTTCACCGATGGCCATAGCAATCAGTGACTTCATTGCGCGGTGGTTTCTGGCCAACAACTCCTGCGTTGCCGAAATGTAGACATCGTCACCGAAGCGCGCTGCCATTTCGATTACACGTCTTGCAGCAACGCGGCACGACGCGATCAATGCGTTTAAATCCGCCTGACACCAATCGGGCTTGCGCGTCTGGTGCATAACGAGCTTCATCAGGTCGTCATTATATTCGCCCTTCTTCCAGATTTTCACCGGTGGGATACGGACGCCTTCTTCGAAAATCGAACGCGCGTTGATTGGCATCGAGCCCACCACCTTGCCGCCGATGTCGGACTGATGCCCGAACATCGAAGTATAGGCGATAAGCCGCCCGTCCTTGAACACCGGCAGAAGTACTAACCAGTCGTTCGAATGACTGACCGCGCCTGCACATGAATAGGGGTCAGATAGAAGGATCATATCGCCATCTTCGAGCGTACCATCCCAGTTATCCAGAAAGCCGCCGATGAAGCTGCCGAACTGGCCGACGATCATCTTGCCGGTGTGATCCGCAATCAGGGGAAAGGCATCGCCCTGCTCGCGGATGCCGGGTGACATCGCCGTGCGGACAAGCGTTGCGTCCATCTCGATCCGCGCGTTGCGGAGCGCGTTCTCGATGATATCGAGCGTCACCGGATCAATCGCGATTTTATTGAACGGCGTATTGTTTGTTTCGATGATTACGGCGGGCATGTCGTTCGCCTCCTCAAGCCAGATTGATCAGGATGTTGCCTACTTTGTCGACACTCGCGACGCAGCCGGTTTCGATAAGCGTGGTCGAGTCCATTTCAACCACGATCGCCGGGCCAGAGATGATATCACCCTGGCGGAGTTTGGATCGGTCGTAAATAATTGCAGCTTGTTCCCTGCCATCCATCCACAAAACATGATCGCGCATTTTGGCGGCAGCCGGGCTGCCATCACCCTTGGGGAGCTCAGCCGCAGGAAGATCAAGCGACTGGCCTAATGCAACAGCGCGCAGATTTACGATCTCGTGCGGCGTATCCATGTTGAATGTGAAGAGACGCAGATGTTCTTCGTCAAAGCGTTTCAATATTCCTGCCACGCCGTCGCGTTCGAGCACATCAGGGGTGATGGTCAACGGCACCTCGAACGCTTGTCCGGCATAGCGCACGTCGATCTCGAACTCGCTGCTGATGTCGGCGTCGGCGATTCCGTCCGACCGCAATTCGGCGCGTGTCTGGTCGGCCATTTCTTTCAATATGCTGATGAGCTCTGGGGCATCAGTTGTCGTTGCCAAGCGCGAAAAGCTGCGTGCTGTTTCGGTTCGCATTCGGGTCGTCGCATCACCCAGCGCACATAACACGCCGGGCGAAACTGGCGACACCGCAGGCCAGCTTCCCATCAGCCGGGCGACCGCGTTGACATGCAGTGGCCCGGCGCCACCAAATCCCATCAGCGCGAAATGGCGAGGGTCATAGCCTTGCTGGACCGAGATCATCCGCAACGCGCCGAACATATTTTCGTTCACAATGTCGATGATCCCGCGCGCCGCCGCCATCAGATCGATGCCCAGCGCGTCGGCGATGGTCTGAACCGCTATTTTCGCGCCTTCTCGGTCAAGTTGGAAACTGCCACCGAGCAAATTCTCCGGCAGATAACCGAGCACGACATTCGCGTCGGTCACAGTCGGGGCCTCGCCACCCTTCCCATAAGCAACCGGCCCCGGCACCGCGCCCGCCGATTGCGGGCCAACGCGTAGCGCTTTTGTAAGTTCGGGCACATAGGCAATCGAACCTCCGCCGGCACCAACGGTCTTCACGTCGAGCGATGAGGCGCGCACTGCGAGATGGCCGACCTCGGTCGTACGGACTCGGCGCGGCTCCAGATTTTCGATTAGCGCGACGTCGGTCGAGGTTCCGCCGACGTCGAGCGTCAGGATATTCCGGATGCCAGCGTTCTTGCCGACCCACAGCGCGCCAGTTACGCCGCCCGCAGGACCGGACATCAGGATATTGACCGGATGCTCTTCTGCCTTTTCCGCCGACATAAGGCCGCCATCGGAACGCAGAAGCGAGAGCTTGCCTGCAAACCCTGAATCCGCCAGCTTGCTTCGCAGGTTGGAGACATATTTCCCAACGACCGGACGCACGGCTGCGTTGGCGACCGTCGTCAATGTGCGTTCATACTCCTGCATTTCGGGCAAAACCTCATGGCTGAGCGATATCGGCACCTCGGGCATGATCTCGCGTGCGAGCTCGCCGACCCGCTTTTCATGTGCTCCGTTGATGTAGGCGTTCATGAAGCTAACGGTGATGGCCTCAACGCCCCTATCTTTAAGCTGCGTCAAAGCCGCACGCGCCGAGAGTTCATCGAGCGGACGCACTTCTTCGCCTTGCGCGTTCATCCTGCCGCCCACAGTCACGGTGTCCTCCAGCGCTGCCAGCGGCGTGGGTTTCGGCCAAATAATCCACGCAGCCAGACCGCCGGGTACATAAGACCGGGCAATCTGCATGATGTCGCGATAGCCCTCCGTTACGATCAGGCCGACCCTTGCGCCCTTCCCCTCAAGCACAGCATTGGTGGCGACCGTCGTTCCATGGAGGAAATATTCAATGCCTTTTGGATCGACGCCCGCATTACCGCAAATGGCGGTTACGCCGGTCAATATTCCTTCGCTGCTGTCATGGGGGGTGGAGGGCGTTTTGTGCCGCCAGAATGCGCCATTGTCAGTGTTGAACAGCAACAGGTCGGTAAAAGTCCCGCCTACATCAACACCCAAACGATAC
>JANMQN010000017.1:0-5588 GCA_031370535.1 Sphingomonadales bacterium
TGACATGACGGTCGAGGACGCGGTCGAGGTGTTCAAAGCCGTCCCCCCGATCCGCGACAAGATGGCGATGCTGGCGGAGGTTGGCCTTGGCTATGTCAAGGTCGGGCAGCAGGCGACGACATTATCAGGCGGCGAAGCGCAACGCGTGAAACTTGCCAAGGAACTCAGCCGGCGGAGCACCGGCCAAACGCTCTACATATTGGACGAACCTACCACTGGATTGCATTTCGAGGATGTCCGCAAGTTGCTGGAGGTACTCCACCGCCTGGTCGAACAGGGCAACAGCGTGGTTGTGATCGAACATAATCTCGACGTCATCAAAACCGCGGACTGGGTGATTGACCTCGGACCGGAGGGCGGCGTGAAGGGCGGGGAGATTGTGTCGGAGGGAACTCCGGAGCAGGTCGCGAAGGAGCCGAGGTCATATACCGGGCATTATCTGGCGCCGATGTTGGCGAAGGCCACTTAGCTTTCCAGTCAAGGCTACATTTGTTCCGTGAGCCGCAGAAACCGAGGGATTTAATGCGGGGACAAAGCGGCCGCAGAGCGGCGTAAGGGCTGGATCGGGCTTGAATCGGTCCAGCTCGGCACTGCGCACACCGATGGCGGCGTCGCCCTCGCATCCGGCGATGCGTACGGCGGTGGCGCGACTGCGGCCAGCGGGCAAGCCACCGGCAAACGCCACCGCGCCCCAGTCCGCGTCCGCGCGCCTTATGACCAGTCGGCGGCGCCGACCCCCGGCAATCTGACCACGCCCATCCCCGACCCAGAGGCGATCGCCTTGTTGCTCCCCGCCGTGCAAAAGGTACGCGAGACCGTGATGCGGATACTCGCCTGGGAAGGCTGCACCGCCGGACAGAAGATCGAGGGGATGGCAATCAAACAGAAATCCACCGGCCGCATGGGCCGAATCCTCGACCCAGTAGTGGTCAGCTGCGCCACTGACGCGGTCAACTTCAACTTCACCAAGATTGCGTGGAAATAGGACTCGAAATGGCAGAACCGGTCCCTACATCAGACTTATGTATAGACCGTTTCTGCCTCTGCTTCTGCTCCCCTTCGCCCTCACCGCCTGCGGCGAAGGTTCGTCCATTGACGAAACGCTCAAGACCACCGTACGGGAGCAACTTGTGGCCACCTGCACGGCTTCGGCCGAGAGTCAAATTCCGGAGAGCGTGACGGTCGATCTCGACAAGCTGTGCACATGTGCGGCCGACAAATTGATGGCGGGCAAGAGCGCCAAGGAGCTCGTTACCAACCCGCCGACCAGCGCCGAAGACCTGAACAAGGTGCAGGAATGCGCGAAGGAAATCGGGCCCGTGAAGATAGGTGGCCCGGGGGAGCAAGCATAGCGCCTCTATTCCTCTCGCTCAGGAGAGCATCCAATCCTCGCCAAGGCTAAATGACGCGTGTAGACGGGCTTTGTCATGTGACCGTCACCTTTGTCTGCAAGGCGTCGAGCCAAGAAATCTGGAGAGTGTAATGCGTAAATTGTCGTCCGCCTTGCTGGCATCCTGCCTTATTGCAGCACCTTTGCTGGCCCAACCCGCCCCAGCTCCCGCAAAGCCGCCGGTCACCACCTCCGCCGGCTATCTGAAGGCCGGACAGGCCGAACTTAAACGCCTGATCGCGGACAAGCCCAACAACCGCAAGGCGCGCAATGTTATTATCTTCATCGGCGACGGCATGGGTGTCAGCACGCTGACCGCTGGCCGCATATTCGAGGGGCAGCAGCTTGGCCTAGACGGCGAATCCTATGTCGCCCAGATGGACCGCCTGCCGCACACCGCTTTGGTCAAAACCTACTCCCACGATGCGCAAGTTCCCGACAGTGCGCCGACCGCCACCGCCATCGTCGCTGGGGTCAAAACCAAGAACGGCGTGATCGGCGTTGGCCCAGAAGCCATCGAAAATGACTGCGCAGCGACTGCTCCGTTCAAGGTGCCATCTTTGTTCAGCATGGCGGAGGACAAGGGCTATGCCACCGGCATCGTCTCGACCGCGACGATCACCCACGCCACGCCAGCCTCGACCTATGCCCACACCGCCCAACGCGATTGGGAAGTAGACGCCAATATGCCCGACGCTGCCAAGGCCGCCGGTTGCACCGACATCGCCCGGCAGATGGTCGAATGGCCGCATGGCAACGGGCTTGACGTCATGCTTGGCGGCGGGCGGCAGCATTTCCTGCCCTCTACGGCCGCTGATCCTGAATATCCGAACGCCAAGGGCAGGCGCGCCGACGGCAAGGACCTGTCCGCCATCTGGAAAGCCGCCAACCCGAATGGCGCTTATGTGTGGAACAGCGACGGCTTTGCCGCGGTCGATGCGAAGAAAACCACCAAGCTGCTCGGGCTGTTCGAACCCTCGCATATGCAGTTCGAGGCCGACCGGACCGCGGCGGGAGGTAAGGAGCCCTCGCTCGCCGAAATGACGACCAAGGCGATTGCGATGCTATCGAAGAACCGCAAGGGCTATGTCCTGATGGTCGAGGCTGGCCGCATCGACCATGCGCATCACGGCGGCAATGCGAGGCGTGCGTTACAGGATACCGTGGCGCTGAACGCCGCGTTGAAGGCCGCGATGGATAGTGTCGATTTGCGAGACACGTTGATCGTCGTGACCTCCGACCACAGCCACGCCTTTACGATGGCCGGCTATCCCGAGCGGGGCAACCCCATATTGGGTGTGGTATCTTCGCCGATTGGCACGCCAACGCTGGCCAAGGATGGCAAGGCCTATACAACGTTGGGCTACGCCAACGGCCCCGGCGCAGTCACTGCCACCGAACGGCCTGACCCGGCAAAGCAGGACACCGAAGCGCTCGATTATCGTCAGCAATCGCTGGTCGGGCTATCCAGCGAAACCCACGGCGGCGATGATGTCGTCGCGCGCGCGGCAGGGCCAAAGGCGCATCTGTTCAAGGGGACAATCGAGCAGAACACGATCTTCCACATCATGCGGTTGGCCTTGGGGATTTAGCGCCAGACTTCCGATGCCCTGGCCATGCTGTCGATCGCATGCTCGTTGCTATGTTCGATGATCCAGCGGATACGCTCGACCGTTTCAAGCTCCAGTGGTCGCGCGAATTTCACGCCGCAGCGTTCGCCCCGGACCCAGCTAACCGTGCCCATTATTTCAACTTCGGCAAAGCGGACCAGCGCGGTCGCGCCGTCGCGGGGTGGCTCGGCGAGTTGCAGGCGGCATCCGAGCCGCGACAGGTTTTCAACCTTGCACCGCACGGTGCGACCGGGCGTTTCTAGCCCGGCATCCAACGCTGCCTGCAACCGAGCCATGCCACGATTGCCAAGTTTCCCGAATGTCCGCTGGATACCCATATCGCCCAGCTTACAGACGCAGGGTGAAGGAATGGTTAGTGTTGGCAAGCAGCGCGTTTACCGTGTGTGGCCACGACCGGCTTATGTGAAATGCAACCTGCGATACTTGCCCCGGAAATATAGCAGCGGGTCACGCCGAGGTTCGAAACTCGCTTTTTCAACGCGGCCTACCAGAATAAAATGGTCGCCCGCCTCGTGCAGCGAATCGCGATGGCATTCAAATATGCCGAGTGAGCTTGGCAAAATCGGCGCGCCATATTCACCAACTTCCCAGCGTGTACCGGCAAAGCGATCCTCTCCCTTGCCAGCGAAAAGGTTAGACACCGGTTGCTGACCGATTTGCAGCACATTGACGGCAAAGCTCTCCACCGAACGCAACACTTCAGCGCTGCCTGCATTGTTAGAGATACAGACCAGAAGCAACGGCGGATCGAGAGACACGCTAGTAAAGCTGTTGGCGGTCAGGCCGATAGGCTTGCCGTCTGCCGCATGCGCGGTAATGATGGTGACGCCGGTCGCAAAGCAGCCCATCGCGTCACGCAAGGTTCGTGCATCAGACCCTGAACGATATTCGGGAATGAAGCGCGGTTGCTTTCGCTCAAGAAAATCGATCAGCAGGCCGTTAAATGCTTCGGTGCGTTCGGTCACCACATGCAGGCCGCCGCCATCGACAGCTATCGTTTCGACATTGGGAAAAGCCGAAACATAAGCTTTATTCTGTTCAGCCGCCCCTGATGTAGCAAGCGCACCGCAAACAGAAAGAACGGGAATGTTGATATGAGTTGCTGCAGCCTCCAGGCGCGCATTTATTCCGGCCACGTCGAAAATATCTAGCAAGCGCTCGTCATAATCCTTTTTGCCCAGCCCTTGCACGGCCGACAATGTTTCCGCCGATACCCGCACAGATTGGGCGCTCGCTTCCAATGGCGGGTCCACGAGGATCAGCCCCGATGCAAGCGTCGCGGCATCCTCTGCCAGCGCTGCTGTGGCAATCCATCCGCTATGTGCAGCCGCAACGACTACTGGGCGAGTCCGCATTTGACCAAGCACGGCACGCAGATCCTCGACGTAAGCGTCGAAATCATAGCGCGCGTCGGCGGGCCAATCGCTGCTGCCATGTCCCCTTAGATCGACATTGATAACATGGCGGCCCGCCTGCTCCAGTCCGACTGCGACGCCTTCCCAAACCTTTCGGGTTTGCCCGAAGCCATGGAGCAAGATGATGGAGGGATCGTCGGCGGTCCCGATATCGTCCGATTCAAGCCTAACGCCCGCAAAGCCCTTGAATTCGCGCACATATCGCATCGTCATGACGCGCGGTCCATCGATATTACCGCCATAGTAATCCGCGAAATGCAGACCTGTTTGCCCGCCTCGTCCTCGATCCGGATCGACCAGATTTGCGTTGTTCGCCCTATCGATTCCGATGTCGCTGTCGCATAAACAAAACCGTCCATGACCGGCCTGACATGGTTAGCGTTTATTTCCATTCCGACGGTGGCAAATTTGCTGTGGTCAATGGTCATCGCCGCCGCGACTGACCCCACTGTTTCCGCCAGCGCAACCGACGCCCCGCCGTGCAGGCGGCCATAGGGTTGCTTGCTGCGTTCATTGACGGGCATCCGTGCCTTCAGCCAATTGTCGCCATGTTCGATAAATTCGATGCCGAGATTGCCGGGCATGCAGTGTGCGCCATTTGCAGTTAGGGAGGTGAGATCGAGCTTTTCGTGAAACCATATAGACATGGTCACTTCCTTGCGCGAAGCGAGCTTGCCTGTCCAGAGTCAGTTCCGGCTTAGCCCAAGAGCGGCAATTATGTCCGCCCAGCTTGTGAGCTTGAAATTCTGCGTGGCAGGCAAATTGTCGCCGTCCTGAGTCACGAAAAGCCCGCCGGTAAACTGAGGCCCGAAATCGCCGAGCATCAGTTCGATTCCGTCAGTCTCCTGAACTCCGTCAACCACTCCATCAGCAATACGGAACCGCCCAACATAACTGGCCTCGGGCAATTTGTAGACCGCGTAGGCATTGTCACCCTGGCTCGATACGATCAGATAGCCGCCGTTAGTGCCCGACGGCGCGAGCGCCAGTCCTTCGGCATCCATCACGACCTCCTTGCCATCGGCTTTTGCCAGAGCAGTTGCGGTCACAGGACCATCGGGCGAAGCATCGAACTTCCATAGGCCGATATCTTCTTCTGCGACATATAGAATCCCGGTGCGATCATCCACCACGCAGCCTTCGGATTGCGTG
>JANMQN010000031.1:0-9473 GCA_031370535.1 Sphingomonadales bacterium
CTGGTGGTGTGCATCCAGCCGGCATTCTGGTTGAAACCCTGGTAGATGAAAAACTGCCCCCAGGTCGCTGCCCCATAAGCGTTGAGACCCTGCCCACTGGTCACGTGCTGCTCGGCGCGGAAGAAGATGCTGGTGTGCGGATTGATCAGCAGCAGCGGATGACCGCTCGCGCTATGCGACGGCGCAATGACAAATCCGTTGGAGCCGGTCGGCTCGCGCGGAACGATGCCGCGTTCTTCGGAAGTGAGCGCGACCGTGCGGCGCTCGTAAAAGGCTTGCAGCTGGCTGAGCGAAACGCGGCTGATATCGGCACCAATAGATCCTTCGGAAAAGCTCAGCGCCATCCACGGCTCGAACCGGGTCAGCACCTTTGGTTTCACCTCCGGATGGTCGGCCAGATACTGGTTGAGGCTCGCGGCCCAAGCCTGCATCAGCTTGCGCAGCCAGGGCGGGCTCTTGGCATAGTCGGCCTTCAGCTGTTTAGGATCGATCCACAGCCGCTGGCGCAGGTCCTGCCACAGCGCCTTTTCCCCTTCAACTTCGGCCAGGCGGCCGAGGCTGGCGAGGTAATTCATTTCGATCCGGTTGAAGTCGTCCTCGGCTTGGGCATAGATCATCCCGAACACTGCGTCGGCGTCCGAGCGACCGGTGATGTGCGGAATGCCCCAATCGTCGCGGACAATTTCGGCGCGATAGGGGGCGGCATGAGCTGCGGTACCTACAAGCAAAGAAAAAGCGCAGAAATTTGCAACGCGGCGCACCGTCAGTTCTCCCCTTTATAGTCGAGGGTTGAGCCTAGCGCCGGATATACCCCTGCGCCAGCGCTGATCATTGTTCGGAATCCATCAGGATGGTATCCTACCAGCAGCAGTCGCGCATTTCGTCTGTTTATGGGGCGACCCCTGATCTCAAGGCTCCACCCTTGCGGCATAGGAAACGGCGGTGCCGGTCAGTCGGCAGACCAACCTCGCACGGATAAAGTATGTCGACATCATTGCGAGAATACCTGAGCGGCTCGCCAACGTCGTTGCGCGCTTCATTAAGGCCTTTGCTGCTTACCCAGCTGTAGAGTGGCACACTCAGAGAATTTCCATTTTTTTGCCAGAGGCTGAATGGATAACGGCCTTCAAGGGCCCATACCAGTTTTATGAATGTCCGTATGATGAGCGAAGTCAACACCGACCGGATTGCTAAAGACTGCCCTTTCCTCTGGTGGCCTACACGAAAATATCCATGCCGAGAAAGATCGGTAGCTGATTGAAATCAATAGAGGCGCGGCAATTTACATAGCATGCAAGATTACGCTGTGCGGCACGCGCCCATGACTGCTAAGGGCAGAACCATGTCTGCAATCGTGATTATCCAAGGCTTGGCCAAGACCTATGCGTCGGGCCATAAAGCTCTAAAAAACGTAGATCTATCGATTGCGAAAGGTGAGATTTTCGCATTACTTGGGCCAAATGGTGCTGGCAAGACGACGCTGATCAGCATCGTATGTGGCATCGTGACACCTTCGGAGGGTAGCGTCACCATTGATGGTGCCGATATCCTTCGTGACTATCGCACAGCGCGCGCACGTATTGGCCTAGTGCCGCAGGAACTGCACACTGACAGTTTCGAAACCGTGCTCGCCACCGTTCGCTTCAGCCGGGGACTCTTTGGTCGTGCACCTGATGCTGCCTATGTTGAACGCATCCTCCGCGACCTCTCCTTGTGGGACAAGCGCGATACCAAAATTCAAGAACTGTCGGGCGGCATGAAGCGCCGCGTCATGATCGCTAAGGCGCTCAGCCACGAGCCAGAGGTATTGTTCCTCGACGAACCGACCGCCGGCGTAGACGTTGAGTTGCGTCGCGACATGTGGGCACTCGTTCGGCGCCTGCGCGACACTGGCGTAACCATAATCCTGACGACGCATTACATCGAAGAAGCCGAGGAGATGGCTGATCGCGTCGGCATTATCAGCAAAGGTGAACTCATTCTCGTTGAGGACAAGGCCGCGCTGATGACCAAGCTCGGCCGCAAGACATTGACACTAACGCTCGCCGAGCCGCTCGACACCGTGCCTTCTGCACTTTCTTCATGGCCGCTCGCGCTTCACGACCAAGGTCATGCATTACGGTACGAATTCGACGCGACCGGCGACCATAATGACGTGCCTGCGCTGCTGCGTGCGCTCGACGGTGCGGGCATCGCATTCAAGGATTTGAATACAGAGCAGAGTTCGCTTGAAGATATCTTCGTCGGTCTCGTCCATGAAGATCGGAAGGCAACAGCATAATGCACTTTAACGTCCACGGCGTCTGGTCGATCTACCGCTTCGAGCTTGATCGCTTCCGCCGAACATTGCTAACCAGCCTGCTCACCCCCGTCATCACCACGTCGCTCTATTTCGTTGTTTTCGGCGCGGCCATCGGCAGCAGGATGACTGAAATCGGTGGCGTCCCCTATGCCGCCTTCATTGTACCAGGTTTGATTATGCTTTCGATGTTCACCGAAAGCATCTTCAACGCCAGCTTCGGCATTTACATGCCCAAATGGTCAGGCACGATTTACGAGTTGCTCTCCGCGCCAATCTCGCCGTTCGAGACCGTGCTTGCTTACGTTGGCGCGGCAGCTACCAAATCAACGCTACTCGGTCTTGTCATACTCGCAACCTCCACATTGTTCGTGCGAATAGAAATCGCCCATCCGATTGCAATGATCGCCTTCATGGTGCTGATTGCAGTCACATTCAGCCTCTTTGGTTTCATTATCGGTATCTGGGCGAAAAGCTTCGAGCAGCTCCAGATAATTCCTTTGATCGTCGTTACCCCGATGACATTCCTTGGCGGAGCGTTTTACTCGATCGACATGCTTCCCATGACTTGGCGCACCGTGACGCTGTTCAATCCCGTCGTCTACCTTATCAGCGGCTTTCGATGGACCTTCTTTGGCAAGGGCGATGTGGCGATCGAGATTAGCTTAGTCGCTGTCGGCGGGTTTCTTATTGTGTGTCTAGCCGTGATCGCGTGGATGTTTCGCACGGGTTACCGACTGAAGAACTGACACACGCAGTTGCTGTTTTTAGGAGCGCTGGCACATCCCAAAACGAACGTCGGCTGTGGTATCGCTCAGTGTCCAGCAAAAGCAGACTGCTAGCGACTAATGCAATCCATGAGATCGGTACTGAACAAACGGCAAGTTTTGGGCATTGCAAGGCTTCACCTGAACGCCGAAAAGTTAGCAAGCGGTGCCGTGTCACGGCTCGGACAGACGGAACGTGACCTAAAGCGTTAGGAAACCGCCACTGCATAATCTGCTCATTGGCCATTCCGGCCAAAGGAGAGGTATCATGGGCATATCTGATCTTGATCCAGACGCTCACCGGCGTCGTCCGTGGAATGCAGGCAATTTGGTGGGCGCAAAGCGCCCGCTCAAACCCCGCGACGTTTGGGCAATTCGTTTCTTTCTCGACGAGCATCGACGATTACGAGACCGAGCGCTTTTCGATTTGGCAATCGACAGCAAGCTGCGCGGCTGCGACATAGTCAAAATGAAGATCGGAGCCATCTCTGCTGGTGGAGCAATCCGAAATCGAGCGACGGTCATGCAGCAGAAAACCAAACGGCCCGTTCAATTCGAACTCATGACCGATGCGCGCCAAACTCTGCTGACCTGGCTTCAGGTTTCTCCGGCCAGTCGTCTGCGTTGCCGGATTCCATTCATTAAACGGACATTCTGTTCCCGATCAATTCTCGCTTAAGACCAACTGGATTTAAGCACACACCATTTACGCTATTCTTCGTCAGCTGCAAATTGCCCGATCCATGCCATTCATGCTGCAGAGCGCAAATGAACCACGTCACATGGCAAGTGGTGCGGCATAACCTGTGAGTTCGAGATAACCCCGACCACCTTTAGTCCGCACTAACCCTTCCCAGTAAACCGGCAGACCGCTTGATCGCGCATCAAGTTCCTGATCAGCAAACATCGGCGTGAGCTTCAGGCGCTTTTGGCCCTCAGATAGTTTGATTGTGAGAATTTGCGCTACTGGATAGGTAGCCCCGGTGCGCCTTGATCGCCACGTGCGCGTTGGCGTAAAGGTTACGTCACCGGGTTTGAGTGTGACTGTCACCCCGTTTGCGCGACGGAATGTTCCGCCGGCCCAAAGATTACGGCCATTTGCGGCACGAATGCGGAATGCCATCAACGCAGACCCATCGTCAAAGTTAAGCCCCGCCCAATCCCAGCCGATAGCCGCCCCGCCAAGGTAGCGCGACGACCATTCACGGTCGAGCCAACTCCGCCCCGAAACAGTCTCGGTTGAGTTGCCACGCGTAATCGTTCCCGCCGTCTCCAACTGCGGCAGCGAATAATAATAGCTGGCAGATGTAGGTTCGGGACCTTTGCGGCTGTAGCCCCCTTCGCCTTGCAGAAGCGGTTGCTGCGTTGGCGTAAACGTCAGTTTCAGCGCAAATCCGCGCGCGACAATCCGTGCAGAAAAGCGACCATCCGCCAGCCTGGAGAAGCGCCAATCCTTGATGTGAACATCGGCGTCACCAATTTTTGCCTCCGCAATGCCAAAGCCGCCGCGCGCCGCGCGCTGATCATGAAGAAGTTTACCAACTACAGGATCAGACACCGCCGCGTGGGCAAACAAAATTTGTCGCGGCACAAATTTGCTGGGATTGCGGGAGTCAACACCCGGACGAGTGCGAAAGAAGGTGATTTGGAATCCCAAATCTTTGCCCTTCGCGGTTTTGACCGTTCCCGTCACATACCACCATTCAGTACGAAAATCGGGATGTGCGCCGTGATCGGTGGGAAACGCGAAAGTGCGGCCGGGTTTGACTTCGGGATAAGTGAAGTCCGGCGTTTGCGCGATACTTCCGGTCGTGAGCGCGATTAACGCAAGACTCATTGATGCCGCGCGGATCACCAATCGGCCCTCACAGCGCGAACGGCATCGATTGACACAGCCCGCCGCCCGGCGAGCATCGCGGTGATCGCCGAGGCCACAATTAAAGCGGTGATGACCGACAACATCAGCGTGATGGGCAGCCGCGTAGTCATCGTCCAATTGAACGATTGCGGATTGATCACATGGATCAACACTTGACTGATCCCGACACCCAAAGTTACGCCGACCAGCCCCCCAACCGCGCCGAGCAAGGCGCCTTCAACGCCGAGCATCGCGATAATCTGCCCGCGACCAACGCCGATATGGCGGAGCATGCCAAACTCGCGTGTTCGTGCGCTGGCCTGCGCCGATGCAGTGGTCGCAACGCCAGCCAATCCAACTATGATCGATATCGCCTCAAGCACATAGGTAATGGCAAAGCTGCGATCAAAAATTGAGAGCGCCAGCGTACGCAAGCTTGCCGGTTCAGCCATCGTCAGGCGCGACTGCAAAGGCGGGGGGGCTGCGGCACGAATGGCTCGCTGGACAACCGCCATGTCCGCCCCGGGTTTAAGTAGCACCAGCGCATCATCGCGCACGTCATCACTCGTCAGCCGACTATAATCCTTGGTGTCGATTACCAGCGCGCCTTGCTGCCGCGAATAATCCCGCCAGACTCCCGCTACAGCAAAATGCGCGTTTCGGCCAATCGGTAAACTGATAGCATCGCCAGGTTTGCGCCCAAGGATGCGCGCGGCTGGTTCGGAGAGCCACACCGCGATACTGCCGGGCGGCGGCACAACAGCCTTCCCAATCAATTCAATCGCCGCATCACCCGTGCCAACGGGACGCGCGATCAGGCTCATCGGTGGCTCGCTTGGATCGAGTATAATCGGGACTTGCCGATTAAACATGATGGATTTCACGCCCGGAATCGCTGCCAACCGAGCCTGCGCCGCTTGATCAAACCCACCCCAGCCCGGTTCCGATCGGACGTAAAGATCGCCGGACAAAATGTCGCCCAGCCAGTCATCAACCGCACCGCGAAAGCTCGTCACCATCACCGCCATTGCGATCATCAGGGCCGTGCTCGCCACTATACCACAGAGCGCGGTTGCAGCGGCGCCCGGCGCGCCGTGTAGATGGTGGATCGCCAAATCAATCGGCACATTGCGGCGTGACGCGTGAACCAACGGCGCGAGGAGAGCACGCGCAAGCCACGGCATCGCCGTTATGCCAGCAGCTAGCAGCAGCGCTACCGAGAGGTACCCGAATAGCGGCAGTCGTCCAACCGCAGGAAGGAACGCCGTGCCAACCCCTGCGACCAGCAGTGTGAGCGGCAACCATCCCGCCAAAGGATCACGCGGATCAACGCTATCACCTGCATTTTTGAGGGCTACAGCGGGTGCGGCGCGGGCACCTTGCAATGCGGGGATAAGACTGCCACCGACCGCCGCAGCAACACCCAGCGCAAAAAATCCCAGACCTGCTAACGGCGCAAAGATCAACGCAGGCGGTGCATCGCCGAAGATCCCGCTCCCAAGATCGCCGCCAAGAACACTAAGAGCACTCGCCGCAAGGCCATAGCCGAAGAGCAGGCCAAACGTAGCTCCAATCAACCCAGCAAGCGCTCCTTCGGTCGTCACCAAGGCCACAATCCCACCTCTTTGCAGCCCAAGCGTGCGGAGCAGCGCGAAGCTTTGCAAGCGCCGTGTAACCGAAAGGGATTGCGTCGAATAAACGAGGAAGGTGCCCGTAAACAGCGCAACCAGCGCGAGCATCGTTAGGTTGACGCGGTAGGCGCGTGACAGCGAGTCGCTCTGTTGCGCGGCGTCATCCTCGTCACTCACCATCGCGCCCATCGGGACCAGCGGCATGAGGCGCGTGCGGACATCGCTTGCTTGCGCGTCGGGCGTCAGTTTGAGGTCAATCCGGTCAATCTTGCCAAGCCGTCCGAACAACCACTGCGCGGCTGCAATGTCGATCATGCCGACGCGCCGTCCCTCGGCAATTCCGGGCAAGAGACCGCGCACGACCATGGGGTGCGCGCGGCCATTGGCGTTGATCAACACACGGTCACCAACGCGTAGTTTTCCAGCGATCAGCGCGGCTTGCGATAGGAACAGAGCATCACTAGCAAACAATTCATCGCCGTTACCACCCGGCCCACGCGCGGGCGCGCCAATCAGGCTGGGCGTCACCACTGCGGCGCGGATGATATCCAGCCCGAGCAAAGTGAACGGATCGCCGCGCGCAGCGACTGCCTTAAGCACAACAACCGGGCTGGCATCGGCCACGCCTTCAACCCCTGCGACCCGCGCATACAGCGCTTCGTCAAAGCCAAGGCGGCTGGCCCCCTCGATTTTGAGGTCGGCGGCACCGTTTACGGTGTTTACCGCCTTATCAAATGCAGTGAGCGCCGATCCGTTGATCAAATGCACAGCAAAGCCAAGCGCCACGCCCACGGCAATGGCGATCACGGCGATAACGATCCTTCCGGGATGCTGACGCCATTCGCCAGCGATCAACCAACGCAGCGCTTGGGTAGGGTTGCTAGCCATCAGCGGGAGCTAGCCCGGTAGAGGTCAAAACGAGCGTCCGGTCGGCAATGGCAGCCGCAGCCGCTGAATGGGTGACGAGCAATCCTGCTGATCCCGAATTTCGCGTAGAGTCAGCAAACAGTTGTAAAATGCGCGCGGCGGTTTCGGTATCAAGATTTCCGGTCGGTTCGTCGGCCAATATCAACGCGGGCTTATGGACTAACGCGCGCGCAATCGCGATGCGCTGCAATTCGCCGCCCGAAAGATCGCGAGCATAATCATTGCCCCGGCCACCAAGGCCAACAAGATCAAGCATGGCATCGGCGCGCGCGGCGATCTCGCGGCTATCCCCTGCGGCCAGGGCAAGCGGTAATGCCACGTTTCGGCGCAACGTAAGATAGGGCAGGATGTGAAAAGCCTGAAACACAAAACCAATCCGGCGACGGCGCAAGTCGGTTAGCCGTCGATCATCAAAACCCGCCAGATCTTCGCCGCCAATCAGGATCTGACCTTCATCATAGACATCAAGCCCCGCCGCTATGTTGAGCAATGTCGACTTTCCCGACCCTGACTCCCCCACAATGGCGACAAGTTCGCCCGCCGCAACGTTCAACGAGAGATTGCGAAATAATACGCGACCACCAGGAACGCTTTTGGTGAGCGCGCGCAATTCAAGCAGTGAAGCCAACGCAGGTATTTCCGTTCTATCCGGCAAGAGCGCATCATAGCGCGAGGCCGTTTCAGTGTGCCTCTTGCCATCAAACACGGCCTCTGCCTAGAACACGATATGAAGACTGACATCGAAATTTCGAATGCAGCCCGTCTGCGCCCCATCACCGAAATCGCCCAAAAATTGGGTATCGATGGGCAGAACGTCGAACCTTACGGCCATTACAAGGCCAAGCTCAACATTCCGGCGCCAGATAAGCAAGCACCGACAGGTAAACTTATCCTCGTCACCGCGATCAACCCGACGCCCGCTGGTGAAGGGAAAACAACAACGTCGGTCGGCCTTGCCGATGCACTCAACCGGATTGGGCGCAACACGGTGCTTGCGCTCCGTGAGCCCTCGCTCGGGCCATGCTTTGGCACCAAGGGCGGAGCAACAGGCGGCGGCTATGCGCAGGTTGCGCCGATGGCTGATATCAACTTGCATTTCACCGGCGATTTCCATGCGATTACAGCGGCGCACAATCTGCTCGCCGCGTTGATCGACAATCATATCCACTGGGGCAATGCGCTCGATATTGATGTCCGGCGGATCGTATGGCGGCGGGTGATGGACGTCAACGACCGCGCGCTGCGTGACATTGTTCAGTCCATTGGCGGTGTGGCAAACGGTTATCCGCGCGAAAGCGGGTTTGATATTACCGTGGCTTCGGAGGTGATGGCAATCTTTTGTCTCGCCCAAGATTTGGCGGATCTGGAGCAGCGGCTGGGCCGCATTGTCGTTGCCTACACTCGCGACCGCCAACCTGTGACCGCGCGAGACTTAAAGGCAGACGGCGCAATGACGGTGTTGCTCGCCGAAGCGATCAAGCCCAATCTTGTCCAAACCCTCGAAGGCAATCCAGCGATCCTCCACGGCGGCCCGTTTGCCAACATTGCACATGGCTGCAATTCGGTGATCGCGACGAAAGTCGCACTTTCGCTTGGTGACTATGTTATTACCGAGGCCGGTTTTGGGGCTGATTTAGGGGCCGAGAAGTTCTTCGATATTAAATGCCGTCAGGCGGGCCTCGCCCCAAGCGCGGTTGTAATCGTTGCGACGGTGCGCGCGCTGAAGATGAACGGAGGGGTTTCCAAGGCTGACTTGGCCAACGAGAATATCGACGCGGTTCAGCGCGGTTCGGTTAACTTGATCCGCCATATCGAGAATATTCGTCAGTTTGGCGTACCTGCGGTTGTCGCGATCAACTACTTCGCGACTGACAGCGACGACGAAATCGCTGTTATCCAGGCGGCAGCGGCGGAGCACGGCTGCAAAGCGATCCTTTGCCATCATTGGGCGATCGGCGGTGAGGGGGCCGAAGATTTGGCACATGAAGTCG
>JANMQN010000052.1:0-24679 GCA_031370535.1 Sphingomonadales bacterium
CGGCGCTTGGGCAATTCAACGCCCCGAACATGACGCTGACCGCGCTGTTCCTGCCGCTCGCCATCGCCAGTACATTTGCCGGGGTCTGGCTGGTGAAGCGCGTGCCGCCTGCGCGCTTCAACATCCTGATTAATATATTGATGGTTCTGGTCGGACTGGAACTTATTCGCCAGGCCATCTGGTAACGACGCTATCGCCTATTTGGGCGACAACACCATTAGCATCTGACGGCCTTCCATCCGGGGGTGAGCCTCTACCTTGGCGGTTTCGGCGGTGTCGGCCTGAACGCGTTGGAGCAAATGCATGCCCAATTGCTGATGTGCTAATTCGCGACCACGGAAGCGCAGCGTGATTTTGACCTTGTCGCCTTCTTCGATGAACTCGTTCACCTTCTTCATCTTCACCATATAATCATGGTCGTCGATGTTGGGGCGCATCTTGATCTCTTTGATTTCCTGCGTCTTCTGGCTCTTGCGGGCAAGATTGGCCTTTTTCTGGGCCTCATATTTGAATTTGCCGATGTCGAGGAACTTGCAAACCGGCGGATCAGCGTTCGGTGACACTTCCACCAGATCAAGACCGACTTCAGCGGCCTGCGCTATCGCTTCGCGGGTGAAGAGAACCCCCAGATTTTCGCCATCGTCGTCGATGACACGGACTTTTTCCGCGGTGATAAGATTATTGTAGCGCGGTCCACTTTTAACAGGTGGGGTCATTGCGCGCCGGGTCGGCGGGGTTGCGATAGTGGATACTCCTTACGTTGTTGTGATGGGCCATTACAGCCAAACGGGCCGCAAATAAAGGCCTTAGGCATTTGCGATGCCGATTTGTCGCATATAGTGGCCAACCCGCAACGTTCAATGGCGGTCTGCGCCGGTTGTCACATCAGCCTGATGGAATGATTCGCAATCACTACTGCAAACCTTTTCTGTCGGCTCCGGGGCCGCATACGTATGTGAATGTACGGACGTTCAGTTTTTCGTTTGCATATTCAACATGATACAGCGCGTTACATATTTTTACCATGCCGTTCACTTTACGTGCAGGTAAATTGCTGTATAACTTGGAATATAGTTATTTGATTGACGTTTATTAAAACGCAATTGCGACATAATATGTCGCAAAATTAGGAATTTATATGAATTGCTCCTCCAAAGGCTCGCTTTCAAGCGCGCCGAACGGGCGGATCATTGACTTTGAATCGGCCGAACTGCGTAAGCTGCCCTTTCAGGACAGCCTGTATCTCTGGGTGAGGGGGAGCCTCCCGGGAACCGGATTCGAAGCAAGATTGGCGCCCCGAATTTATCATGACCGCCCGGATTATTGGGGCATCGAAGTGGCGGTTATTCACGCGCCCCCTATCGTCAGCCCTGAACCGGCCAACGACGTTGGCGGCGCGGACAGTACGCTCGTTTTCGAGCGGTCGGTCCCACTGACTGGCATCACCGGTGTTCGGGGGATCACCGTGATCGGAGCCAATCAGGTGAAGCGGATCGAGATTACCGGCGAGTCCTGAAAAGGGTCGCAACTTGTCGGTATGGGTCGGGGTCAGGTCGCACGCGATCTGCCCCCGTACTCGTTTTGGCGCGGTTATTTCGCAAGCTCGGTTAGCGTATCAACGGTCAACACCTGCGGCAGCACCTGCGCCGAGCCGCCTTGTCGATAATAAAGATACAAGGGTACGCCTGACCGGCCATGCTTGGCAAGGAAGCGTGTAATGTCGGGATCGCGGCGGGTATAGTCGCCAACCATGGTTACGATACCCGCCTTGCGGAACGCTTTGGCGGTTTCATCACGATCAATTGCGGCGGCCTCGTTTACCTTGCAGGTTACGCACCAATCAGCGGTGAAGTAGAGGAAAACGGGTTTGCCGTCAGCTCGCAGTCCGGCGAGTTTCTGCTCCGAAAAAGCCTCTCCGCCCAATTTGCCTTCGCTGGCTGTAGTCTTCGCGGTTACAGGCAAGTAGCCCAACGACTGATACCCACCGGCAAAAATCGCGAGCGCCAGCACAAATATCGACCAGATGGGCGCTTTGCACCGGACGACGATAACGATGCCGACCAACAGCGCAATGACAGACACGCCGCCGACTAGCCAACCCGAAACGCCGACCAACTGCGCAAGCAACCACAGCAATGCAAGCGTGGTCAATGCCATCGGCGCCGCCATCCACTTGCGGAATGTGCTCATCCACGGGCCAGGCTTTGGCATCCGGCTTCGCAATGGAGGGACATAGGCAATGGCAAGGAATGGTAAAGCGAGCCCGAAACCCAGCCCTGCGAAAATCAACAAGGCTTGCGCCACCGGCAACAACAACGCCGCACCCATTGCGGCAGCCATGAACGGGCCGGTACAGGGCGTTGCAACGACTGCCGCCAGCACGCCGGTCCAGAACGACCCGGCCATTCCGCGTTGCCGTGCTAGCCGGTCACCCGCGCCGATGCCGCCGATTTCGAATAGCCCGGCGAGATTCGCAGTAATCGCTACCATCAACAAAAGCAGCAGCAGGACGATCGCCGGGTCCTGCAACTGGAACGCCCATCCGACTTCTTCGCCTGCCGCGCGCAGCGTTAGCATCACCGCGCCCAAGGCGAGGCAGCTCAAAATGATGCCAGCAGTGTATGCCAGCGCATCGCGCCGCGCCTGACGCTCGTTACCACCCGACTTGGCGATGGCTAGAGCTTTCAATCCGAGGATCGGAAACACGCATGGCATCAGGTTGAGCAGCAGTCCGCCGAGGATCGAAAAGCCCAAGATCCAGCCAAATGTTACTCCTTGGTCCGGCGCGGCTTCGCCGCCCAATACCGACACCGATTCACCACCCGTTGGCACTGCACCGGGCACCGCGCGCACTTCCAATCCTTGGGCGTCGTTGAAGCGAAGCAGGCCTTGAATTTGCCCATCGATGCCTTTGTCCATTTCCCCTGTGACCACAAGCCAATCGCCCGTTCGCCGCACCGATTGTGGGGCGGCGTAGCGGAAGACATTTTCGGTTTGCGGGAAGAACCACAACCTCTCCGCATTCGCGCTCTTCGGATAAGGGATGGCGATAGAGATACGCTTGCCATCCACCGCATAGACCGCCTGCCGGTCGAGCGGCACCGGCAACGCAGCGCGCCAATTGTCGAAACGGACGCGGTCGGCACTGGCGATTTTGCCGTCACTGACAGTCAAGGGCACGGCAAAACTGCTGCCTTCTGGTACGCACACCATATCCGAACAGGCCGACCAGCGCGCATCTACCTTGATGTTGAGTTTTTGTCCGATGCTCGCGCTAGCCGGTATTTTCACGTCGATTAGGAATGCGTGGCTGGTCTTGTAGATATGGTTCATGAACCCGCTAACGATCAGCGTATCGGGCACCGGCGCGCGGATCGGACCAGCAGTTACACCGGCTGGCAATTTCCACTCAAGTTCAAGCGGTGTGCCTGCATCGCCGGGGTTCAACCAGTAATCATGCCAACCCGGCTTGGGATCCATGATGATTGCCACGGTAACCTTATCGCCGGGGGCAGGCATATTGGTTTCGGCGGCAATCGAGGCGCGGACATTTTGCGGTGCACCGGGGATCTGGGCATGAACTGCTCCAACAGCGAAAAAAACTGTAAGGCAGAGATTACAAAGATATCGGCATACACGTGCCGTCACCCCCCGGTCATTCATCGCCAAGGCCGCCCCCGACGGCGCGCAAGTCAGAAGCAGGGCGCGGATCAGCGTCATGCGCATCCCATGCCATAGGGCAGTGGCAGTAGGACAGCGGTTTTTTCAAGGATAACCATTTCTCCCATTGGGAGATGGCCTTACCCCAACCGCGCTAGTGCAGCCGTCAACCGCTCGGCCTCGGCGGCTTTTTCGGCATGGTCGGCACGGGCTTTTTCAACGGCTTCAGGCTTGGCCTTTTCTGTAAAAGCGGCGTTGGAAAGGCGGCCTGCGAGCGCGTCGCGTTCCTTGGTGGCGGCTTCGATGGCCTTATTGATACGGACGCGTTCGGCACTCAGGTCAATGACGCCGTCAAGCGCGTAAACGATCGTATCGTCACCCACCACAATTTGCGCGACGTTATTGGTATCCACCGACGAGTATACAAACTGGTCAATTCGACCGAGCCGTGACAGCGCGGCAGCTTGTCGTTCAATAATCGCCGCCGTCGAAACCTGAGGGGCGGCGATGTTTGCAGTCAGACGAGTGCCGGGTGGTATATTCAACTCTGCTTTGAACGACCGGGTTTTACTGATCGTTTCGATAACCCAACTTACTTCGTCAATTGCCGCTCTATCCGCACTGGCATTTGGTGCGGGCCATTTCGCATGAATGATATCATATTTGCGTGGGTGGGTGGGGTCAGACAAGGCATGCCAAAGTTCTTCCGTGATGAACGGCATGAACGGATGCAGCATTACCAATATCTGGTCGAGCACCCAACCGGCAACGGTCTTGGACTCTTCATCCATCTCGCCTTTTTCGCCGTCCACATAAGCTGGCTTGATGAGCTCCAGATACCAGTCGCAAAATTGGTCGAAGACCATGTGATAAATGACATCGGCCATGCCGTCGAAGCGGAATTCTGCGAAAGCTTTGTTAAGCTTCTCGACCGTCTCAACGACTTCGCCGATGATCCAGCGGTTGACGGCGAGTTCTGCTTTGGGGGCCGAAATCGATTGCGATCCGCCGATGCCGTTCGATTGCGCAAAGCGCGCCGCATTCCATAGCTTGGTCGCGAAGTTGCGGTATCCGGCGACGCGGCTTTCATCCATCTTGATGTCGCGGCCCTGGCTCTCCATCGCCGCCATAAAGAAGCGCAGCGCGTCGGCACCATATTGGTCGATCAGGCCTAAAGGGTCGACGGTATTGCCCTTCGATTTCGACATCTTGCTGCCATCGGCCGCGCGAACGAGGCCGTGGAGATAGAGCGTCTTCCACGGCACTTCTTTCATGAAATGTATGCCCTGCATCGCCATGCGGGCATCCCAGAAGAACAGGATGTCGAAGCCCGAGACGAGGACGTCATTAGGGTAATGGCGGTCGAGTTCACTGGTTTGGGCCGGCCAACCCAAAGTGCCAAACGGCCAGAGCGCGGAGGAGAACCAGGTGTCGAGAACGTCAGGGTCGTGAGTCAGTTCGACACCCTCGCCAGCCAGCGCTTGTGCCCCTGCCTCATCTTCGGCAACAAAGATATTGCCGTCTTTGTCGAACCAAGCAGGTATCCGGTGCCCCCACCACAATTGGCGCGACACGCACCACGGCTGGATATTCTCCATCCAGTTGAAGTAGGTTTTCTCCCACGACTTGGGCACAACATTGATCGCACCCGAACGCACGGCTTCGATTGCCGGGGCCGCCAGCGTCTTCGCATCGACATACCATTGGTCGGTCAGCATTGGTTCGATGACAACGCCCGAGCGGTCGCCAAATGGCTGCTGGATGGTTTTGCTTTCGACGGCAATCACCAATCCGTCTGCATCGATATCCGCCACAACCCGCTTGCGCGCTTCATAGCGGTCGAGTCCGCGATAAGCATCAGGAACAAGATTCAGCGCGTCGATATCGGCGGCGGTCCATTGCCCTCCGGCGGCAATTGCCTTCGCCTGAGCGGCAGCTTCTGAATAAGGCACCCCATCGCTGCGCATCGAGGCAACTTCGTCCATCAGGCGATACATCGGGATGTTATTGCGCTGTGCCACGCCATAGTCGTTCTGGTCATGCGCACCGGTAATCTTCACCGCGCCCGAGCCGAAATCGGGGTCGGGATATTCATCGGTGATGATCGGGATCAGGCGGCGATGCTCTTTGGGGCCGACAGGGATTTCGCAGAGCTTGCCGACGATCTGCTTATAACGTTCGTCACCTGGATGCACGGCAACTGCACCATCGCCGAGCATCGTCTCGGGCCGCGTGGTGGCGATGGCGATATAGTCGCGCTCCTCTTCGAGCGTGACAATGCCGTCGGCGTCGCGCTCAACGTAGGTGTAGGTTTCCCCGGCTGCGAGCGGATATTTGAAGTGCCACATATGGCCGTTCACTTCGCGGGTTTCGACTTCGAGGTCGGAAATCGCCGATTTGAAACGGGGGTCCCAGTTGACGAGCCGCTTATCGCGGTAGAGCAGACCTTGATTGTACAGATCGACGAACACCTTTATAACGGCCTTTGAAAAGCCCTCATCCATCGTGAAGCGTTCATTCTCCCAATCCATCGAGCAGCCGAGACGACGCAGCTGGCCGGTGATCGCACCGCCGCTTTCTTCCTTCCACTCCCACACCTTAGCGACGAATTCGTCACGCGTGAAGTCGGTGCGCTTTTGCTGGCGTTCGGCCATTTGCCGCTCGACTACCATCTGCGTGGCGATCCCGGCATGGTCCATGCCGACTACCCAGAGCGCGTCCTTGCCCTGCATTCGGGCATGGCGGATCAGGATATCCTGCAAGGTGTTATCGAGCGCATGGCCGATGTGCAGGCTACCCGTCACATTGGGCGGCGGGTTGACGATCGTATAGGGCTCGGCATTCAGGCGTTCAGGACGGAAAGCACCGGTCGATTCCCAATGCGCATACCATTTCGCCTCAATCGCGGCGGGGTCGAAAGTCTTGTCGATAGTCATGGTACTGGCCCATGCCAGCGGCCAAGCGATTCAGCAAGCTTTGGTCGCCTTGTTACCCCGGCGTCACTTCTTCAAATGCTTGCCGACCCAGTCGAATACCGTCTGGTGCCACTGGATCGAATTCTTCGGCTTCAATATCCAATGGTTCTCGTCGGGGAACACCAGCAGTTTCGCTTCAACCCCCTGCTGCTGCAACGCGGTGAAGGCGGCCAGCGACTGCGAATAAGGTATACGGTAATCCTTCTCGCCGTGAATGACCAAAGTCGGGGTTTTCCATTTCTCGACATGATTGACGGGGTTCCACTTTTCGGCGTCCTTGCGCGTCGTCCACGGACCTCCATTGTCCCACTGGTCGAACCACAATTCCTCGGTTTCGTAAGCCATCGCACGCAGGTCGAATATGCCGGCATGGGTGACGAGGCATTTGAAGCGGTCGGGCCAGTTGCCGGCGATCCAGTTCATCATGTAGCCGCCATACGAACCGCCGAGCGCGCAGGCGTTATCGGTGTCGAGCTGCTTGTCGATCTTGGCGACCGCTTCCATGCCCTTTTGCAGGTCTTCGAGCGGCCAGCCGCCCCAATTCTTGTTGATGCTATCGGTGAATTTCTGGCCGTAACCGGTGCTCCCATGGAAATCGATGGTGACCACGGCATAGCCCTGTGAGGCCATGACGGCAGGGTTCCAGCGATAGGACCAACTGTTACCGAACGAGCCCTGCGGCCCGCCGTGCACGAGCAGAAGCACCGGCAACGTGCCCGTTGCTCCCTGCAGCTTGACAATCTGCCCGAACACCTGCTCGCCATTAGCCCCGGCAAAATCGAATTTCTGATAATTCACCGGATCGAGTATGCCGAGTGCATCGGCATTGACGTTGGTCAACCGTGTGGTTTTGCCCTTGGTATCCATGTGGAAAAGGTCGGCGGGTCCGGCGATGCTGTCGGTGGCGTAGACGATGCCGCCATTTTTGAGCGGCACGACCTCGCCGATATGTCCGCGCTTGGTCAGGCGCGTGACCCTGCCTTTCAGGTCGACGCGGAACAACGGGGTTTCGAGGGTATCACCTGCAGTCACCAGCATGCTCTTGCTGTCGGCAGCCCATGCGATCGAGCCGACCGAGCGGTCCCATTTGTCGGTGAGTGCGGTGACCTTGCCGGTTTTGACCTCCATCAGTTTGAGAACAAGCCGGTCGGCCTCATATGTCGCGCGTGCCATTGAGGTCCATGCCAGATATTTGCCGTCGGGCGAGACGGCGGGTGTTGTATCGGTGCCTGCATTGTCCTTGGTCAAGTTGGTCACTTCGTTCGCCGATAGCGAAGAGCGGTAAATGTCGAGATTGGTTGACTTAGCTTCATTGGCATCAGCCGCGCGCAAAGCGAACAGCACGGCGCTGCTGTCAGCATTCCAGCTTACTTCCTCGCCACCGCCAAAGGGCTTCGACGGCGCATCGCCGACGAGGTTTCCGTCCATTGCCTTGCCAAGAGTGCCAAGCTTGCCATCTGCGCCAAGCACTACGGTGAAGATGCGGCTATGGTTGCCTGGCGTTTCCCATTGGTCCCAATGGCGGACCATCAGTTGGTCATACTCACGGCCGGAGCCGGGGCCCGGTTTCGATGTATCGCCATCCTTCTCACATCCAAAGTCGAGGCAGTCGCGGGCGATGTCGCCCCAAACCGCGAACTTCTTGCCATCGGGAGAGATTTTGAAGCCGCCTATATCGGTCTTGAAATTGCTCGCCTGTGTCGCGGTCCCGCTGGCAATGTCATAACGCCAGATCTGGTCCGATCCGCTTTCGTTGCTGATATAGAAAATGCTCTTGCCGTCGGGCGCGAAGGCGGGGTCATGCTCGTTCTTGTCGGGCTTTGACGCGAAGATCACCGGCTGCGCGTTGGGCGTGCCCAGCTTGAGCATATACAGGTCGGTCTTGCCCTTATTTGCCTCTAGATCGGTCTCGCGCAGCTGGTACGAAATCATCGTCCCGTCGGGTGATGCAGCCGCGCCAGACAGGCGCTTTATCGTCGCGAGATCGGTCTCGGTCATCGGACGGGCAATAGCTGGGACGGCAAGGGCGGAAGTGCCGACGAGCGCGGCGAGCAGGAAGATTTTGTTCATGATCGCAGGCTAGTCAGCGTTGCGCGGGCAAGCAAGAAAATTACTTCTCGCAACCGAGGCATCAGTTGCAAATACCGCAATTGCTTTGTCTACCAATTAAATTGAGTTTTACACCGCTCACGCCCACATACGCGTCATAACAAGAACATAAGGGATGCCTTCGAAAAGGACGACCCGGCCTTAAAGGCTGTGCGGCATAGTAGAAGGAATGAAACATGCAGAAACTGGCCAGCTTCATCGGCGCAATCGCGCTCAGCAGCCTGCTTTTCTCGGTCACGATGGTCTGAGAAAAACTGCTCTTAAAACAAGCAACGGACGGGCGGGAATTCCCCGCCCTTTTGTTTGTTTGGGCTATTTGATTAAAATGCCACCCTTCATCACATGCCCGACATTTTCCAGCACGCGCACATCCGCCAACGGATCACCCTCCACCGCTACCAGATCCGCAAATTGCCCAGGTACGATACTGCCGATTTCGCGTTCCTTACCCAATAGCTCAGCCGCGCGGATGGTCGCGCTCTGGATCGCTTGCATCGGGGTCATGCCGTAGCGGACCATATAGGCGAACTGCTTTGCATTATCGCCATGCGGATACACTCCGCTGTCTGTGCCGTAAGCGAGTTTCACCCCCATCTTGACCGCCTTGGCAAAGCCTTCGCGCTGGACATCGGTGGTCTCGCGGTTCTTGCGGAGGTATTCGGCGGGCCATTTTTCCTTTGTGCCGACATCGTCGATATAGTCGCCATTATAGATATCCATGACCAGCCAAGTGTTGCTCGCTTTGGCCATGGCCAGCGCCTCATCGTCGATCAGGCTGGCATGTTCGATCGAGCGCACGCCCGCACGGATTGCATTTTTGATACCGACCGCACCGTGCGCGTGAGCTGTGACGTAAACGCCGTTCGCCGTGGCGGTTTCGACCACGGCGCGCATTTGCGTGTCGGTCAGTTCGGGTTCGCCGGGCTCGGTGCCGATGGCAAGCACCGCGCCGGTGGCAATCATCTTGATGAAGTCGGCTCCATTGGCGATCAGGAATTTGGTCTTCGCTGCTGCCTCTTGCGGAGTCGAGCTGACGCCTAGCCGCATATCGGCTGGCAGCTTTTCATTGTCGATGACGCCGTTCAATTCGCCTCCACCTTTGGGGATAGTGATATAGGCACCCGCAACAAACATGCGCGGGCCGGGGACTTGGCCCGCATTGATGGCGTTTCTCAGCGCAACATCGGTCAGGCCGCGATACGTGCCGACATCGCGTACCGTCGTGAACCCAGCCTCCAGCGTGACTTTTGCATTATGCGCGCCGATCAGCGCGGTTGCAGCTGGCGAAGTTTTAAGCGGCAGCGCAAGGTCCGCGCTTTGCCCGGCATCAGCGAGATGCGTGTGAAGGTCAATCAGCCCGGGAAGGACTGTGTAGTCCGACCAGTCGAGCCGCTCCGCCCCCGAAGGCGTCGGGCGACACGGCGCGACCGAAGTGATCTTTCCATTTTCGATGCTGACACACTGACCCGTCAACATTTTACCAGCCACAACATCGACGAGCTTGCCCGTATGGACATAAAGATTTTTGGCGAGGAGCGGTGCTGGCGTGAACGCCAACGCAAGTGCGGCAATCAGCGCAGTGCGCATCAGCCCTTTTTGGTGATGCGGGTAATCTCGCGCTCGACCATTGCCTCGACAATCGGCGGCAAATTATTGTCGAGCCAATCCTTCAGCATTGGGCGGAGCAAATCTCGGGTCAGGCCCTCAAGCGACGTTTCGCCCGAGCGCACGATTTGCGGGGCAACCCCAGGTTCGGAGAGCGTCTGCAAAGCAGAGAAGCTGTGGCGCAAGCTCTGTGCCTTACTGTCATCGAGAAGGACTTCTTCTGCCTCTTCATCAGCTGCGGTTTCGGTCAGCTCGAGAATTTCTTCTTCATCATCGTGCGACAATGCAGGCTTCGCGGCGCGCTTAGCAGCCGGCCGAATCCGGTCATCATCGGCTATGATGCGTTTAATCGAGGAGAGAATCTCATCCATCGACGGTTCGTTCCGGCCTTCTGCCATATTCACAGCCCCCGCTGTTAATGCCTATCTTTGTCCCGGTGTGCGGTCGGGAAGCGGTTCTATTTCTGCCTTTTGCGCTGGCGTGTCAACGGTACGCGTGGATTTTGTGGCGGGATCGGTCTGTGACGACCAATCATTCCAGGCATTTTCCACCTTCTCATATTCCGCCACGGGGTCGTAAAGCGGACCGCCTTCAAGCCCCAGATCACGGGCTTCGGCCTTGCCCATTGCGGCAAGAAGCGTGAACCCGGCGACATAAGCGTTACGCCGGGCGGTAACCAGCTGCACCTTGCTGTTGAGCAATTCCTGCTCGGCGTTTAGAATGTCGAGTATGGTCCGGTTCCCGACGCTGTTTTCGGCGCGGGTGCCCTCCAACGACAATTCATTGGCAGAAACCGCCCTTTCGGAAGCGGTGATAACCTCTTGCGACGCCTTCCAGCTGGCATAGGATGCCCGTGTTTGAGCAATTGCTTCGCGTTCAGCAGCAATTTCAAGTTCCTGCGCCTGTCCCAGCCGCGCCTGAGCTTGTCGGATCTGTGCAGCCGGTTGCCCGCCCTGATAGAGTGGAACGGTGGCACGCACGCCGGCTTGCGCCGTAAACGAGCTATTGTCCGCTGCAAATCCCGGAATGTTAGAGGAAATCGAATTCAGGGCGTTACTATATGAAGGCGAGGTAAACACGCTAACCGTTGGTAGTCGCGACGCATTGGCGGCGCGCCGGTCATATCCCGCAGCCTCGCGGCTTTCGCGAGCGGCAATTAGGTCCGGGTTGCTTTCGAGTGCGACAGTCACCGCCGCATCAGGCGTTACGGGCAGGTTCGGCAGTGGCGGTGGGGCCACCAGTTCACCGGGCTCGCGCCCGACAAGCTGGATATAAACTTCCTTCGAACGGATGAGATTGGCCCGCGCGGTTTCAAGATTACTGGTCGCTAGTGCCAGCCGTGCTTCCGACTGCGCGACGTCAGTGCGCGTCAGGTCGCCAATTTCAAACCGGTCGCCAGTCGCTTCCAGATTCACCGACAATACGCCAACCTGTGCACGGTTGAGTTCGACGATGGATTCATCACGAATGACATCCATATAAGCGGCTACCACCGCCGAGAAGATCGCGCTTTCCGTTCCTCGCAGATTCGCAAAACCGGCCTCAACACGATTTTCCGCCGCGCGAACCGCGTTCCTGATACCACCTCCGGCATAGATTGGCGCTGAAATCGTGCCGTTGATGCTAAAACCGCGCGCTTGTGAAACCGACGACCCGCCGTCCTGCATGATATTCTCAAAATAGGTCGGCTGCGCTGTTACGTCCGGGCGGCCATTGGCCTTGGCCAGCGGCACGCCTTCATTCGTTGCCTTCTGCCCTTCGCGAGCGGCTGTCAGGTTCGGGTTGGTTTCATAAGCCGAAACCAGCGCGTCGCGCAGCGTATCGGCAGCGGCAGGCGCAGCAAATGTCGCGGAGCTAAGCAAGCCGATAATAGCCAGCCGGCGCGCGCTCAAAACACGAACTCCGGCTTGCGCGCAAAGGCAGCAAGCGGGGCAATCTCGCTATCAATAAATGGCTTCAACGCAACCCTGCCCCCATGCACATATCCTTTTGCAAGCCGCGTCACCGCGCCTTCAACCAAACCAGTTACCAGCCGTGCACCATCTACGGCCAGCGCCATCAGGCTGTCGGGAAGTTCCTCGACGGCGCCGTCGATGATAATCAACGAATAAGGGGCAGCCTTGTTTGCGCTGGCAAGGTCCGCCGCATCGACAGCGGTGACGTTCGCCGAGCGCTGATTAAGCAAAGCAGTTACATAGCCATTGCCCGTTCCGACCAGCAGGACATTGTCATCAGGCAGCACATCGGCAGTCTGCAACAGCAAGCCTGTCGACACGGGCGGATTCAGAACCTGGTGTTCTCCCAAAATTATCGCGCGGTCCATATAGGCCGTCGTACGCTGCGCTGCGGGTACATAATCCTCGCGCGGCAGACGACCCATTTCGGTCAATACCCACGCTTCGGTTATTCCGCTTGTGCGCAGCTGGCTATCCACCATCGCACGCCGCATATCTTCAAAATTGACTGATTCCATCGGGATATTTCCATTAACTTCATGGCCATGTGGCACAACTGTATTGCAAAGACAATACAGCCTTTGATTCCGGTTCTAGCCAGCGTAGCCGAAAACGCCAAGAAGGATTCAGACAAACGCCTGACTTTAGGTGGCAAACAGCAACTTTTTTGCAACATCGAAATGACGCAGCACATTGTGAGATATTGGCCGTTGCATTGGCTTGCCCGACCCGCTAGATGGCGCCTCCACCGCACGAGAGGCCCGATGGCGGAGTGGTGACGCAGAGGACTGCAAATCCTTGCACGCCGGTTCGATTCCGGCTCGGGCCTCCAAATATTCCTTGTCGGTAAATTATGCAGAGTTCTAAGCCAGCCCCCATCGGCGCGCATTTGCCTGGAACTCGAAAGGGCGTTACTTCGCAGCATACTGCTGTATAGGCAGCAATATGAAAGATTGCTCGCAATGCGTCGTCCGTAATAGTGCCATTTGCGCTGCTCTGATGCCAGACGAACTGGACGTTTTGAGCCAGTTGGGGCGAAAGCAGCGTGTCGGTCGGGGTCAGACTGTTGTTTGGGAGGGTGATGATGCCATCATCGTGGCAAACGTTGTTTCGGGCATTCTTAAAGTATCGATGAATATACACGATGGACGGGAGCAGATTGTCGGCGTTGTATTTCCTAGTGATTTTATTGGCCGCCCTTTCGGACAGAAGAGCCCTTATAGCGTAACCGCACTGAGCGACGCGGAACTGTGTATTTTTTCACGCTCTAATTTCGACGCATTTGCGCGCAACCATCCCGAACTTGAGCATAAGTTGCTGCAACGTACATTGAATGAACTCGACCGCGCCCGAGAGTGGATGTTGCTGCTTGGCAAGAAGGCGGCACACGAAAGAGTTGCGACTTTGTTGCTTGAAATGTCACAACGCCTCGGGGAGAACGGTTGTTCAACCACCGAAGCGGGGCTCGACAGCTTTGAACTGCCGCTTGATCGCCAGCAGATGGGCGACCTGCTTGGACTTACAATCGAAACGGTAAGCCGCCAGTTGTCGCGTCTCAAAGCTGACGGAGTCATTTCGTTGCCAGACCGGCGTATGGTTGCAATCAATGATCGACGTCGCCTGCAGGATTTATCCGCCGCCGCATGAGTCGCTTTTTTCATTTGTTGATCTGAATCAAGGAACGTCATGTTGCGCTGCCGCATGACAAACTCCGAAGCCGTAATTTTTCGGCTCGGGGAAAGACTATGGATAAGCTTCTGTCACGCGTCGGCGTGTGGTTCGTCATTGCGTTTCTGGCTTTTGTGGCAATGGTACTGGGTGCCGATCAAGCCTATTCGGTGCACATGGGGATCGTCTGCGTAGCCGCGTTAATCGCGTTGGCGGCGTCGATGAACCAGTTCGACTTTTTGACGCAACGCTTTCCGGTGCTTAGCGGTCAGGCCTTAGCATCGCATTATGACGACGATCCCGTCCGCTGGGGGGCGATTGCGACATTGTTCTGGGGCATTGCGGGTTTTACAGTCGGGCTGATCATCGCGCTTCAGCTCGCCTTTCCGGCGCTGAATTTTAATCTGGAGTATACGACATTCGGTCGCCTGCGCCCGCTGCATACATCAGCGGTAATTTTTGCATTCGGAGGCAACGCGTTGATCGCGACGAGTTTCTACGTCGTCCAGCGCACTTGCCGGGCGAGACTCGCCTTCCCCGGTCTCGCCCGTTTTGTCTTCTGGGGCTATCAGCTTTTCATCGTGCTCGCCGCCACCGGCTATCTGATGGGCGTCACCGAGGCCAGGGAATATGCCGAGCCCGAATGGTATGTTGATATCTGGCTGACAGTTGTCTGGGTCAGCTACCTCGCGGTCTTCGTCGGTACAATCGTGAAGCGCAAAGAGCCGCATATTTACGTCGCCAATTGGTTTTATCTGAGCTTCATTATCACCGTGGCGATGCTCCACCTCGTGAACAACCTTTCAATGCCGGTCAGCATTTTTGGATCCAAAAGCTACAGTGCTTTTGCGGGCGTGCAGGATGCTCTGACCCAATGGTGGTATGGGCATAATGCGGTCGGATTCTTGCTGACCGCAGGCTTCCTCGCCATGATGTATTATTTCGTGCCGAAGCAGGCGGAGCGGCCGGTCTATTCGTACCGGCTGTCTATCGTCCATTTCTGGAGCCTGATTTTCCTCTACATCTGGGCAGGGCCGCACCATTTGCATTACACCGCGCTGCCTGACTGGGCGCAGACTTTGGGCATGGTGTTCTCGGTGGTGCTGTGGATGCCGAGCTGGGGCGGGATGATTAACGGGCTGATGACGCTCAACGGCGCATGGGACAAGATCCGCACCGACCCGATTATCCGCATGATGGTTATGGCGCTTGCCTTCTATGGCATGAGCACGTTCGAAGGCCCGATGCTGTCAATCAAGGCGGTGAATTCACTGAGCCATTACACCGATTGGACCATCGGCCATGTGCATAGCGGTGCGCTTGGCTGGAACGGCATGATCACCTTTGCCTGCCTCTATTATCTGTTCCCGCGTCTGTGGAACCGCGAACGGATGTATTCGCTGCGGATGATTAACTGGCACTTCTGGCTCTCGACGCTTGGGATAGTTTTCTACGCGTCGGCGATGTGGGTATCGGGGATCATGCAGGGCCTGATGTGGCGCGAATATGGGGCCGACGGCTATCTCGTCTATTCGTTCGCCGAAACGGTCGCTGCGATGTTCCCGATGTATCTCATCCGCGCGTTCGGCGGTCTGCTCTACCTCTCGGGCGCACTCATCATGGTCTACAATGTGTGGATGACAGTTGCGGGCAAGTTGCGTGTCGAAAAGGCGATGACCGAAACGCCTTACAACGCAGACGCCGACCGTCCCTACGTCGCAGTTCCGGCTGAATAAGGAGCAACGAACATGACAAGCACAACAAAAACCGGGTTCAGCCACAAGAAGCTGGAACGCAATGTCAGCCTGCTCGGACTGTGCGCGCTGGGGGCCGTAATGATCGGCGGCCTTGTCGAAATCGCGCCTCTGTTCTGGATCGATTCGACGGTCGAAAAAGTCGACGGCATGCGGCCCTATACCCCGCTCGAACTGACCGGCCGGAACATCTACATGCGCGAAGGCTGCTATGTCTGCCACAGCCAGATGATCCGCCCGTTCCGCGACGAGGTGGAGCGCTATGGCGCGTATAGTCTGGCGGCGGAGAGTATGTACGACCACCCGTTCCAGTGGGGCTCGAAACGAACCGGGCCTGATCTGGCACGCGTTGGCGGTCGTTATTCTGACGAATGGCACCGCGCGCATCTTAAAGACCCGCGTAGCGTGGTGCCGGAATCTATCATGCCGCCTTATGCGTTTCTAGCCGAGCGCCCGGTTAAGGCGGGCAATATGTCAGGGCATCTGACCGCATTGTCACGTGTTGGCGTGCCTTATACGAAGGATGCTATCAAGGAGGCCGATGCCGATCTGATGGCACAGGCGGACCCCAATGCCGACGGCGCTGCATTGAAGGCGCGCTATCCCAAGGCGCAAGTTCGCGATTTCGATGGCGATCCGTCGAAAGTCACCGAAATGGATGCCGTTATCTCCTATCTTCAGATGCTCGGAACGCTCGTCGATCGTGAAAAGGCCAAAGCCTATGAGCAGCCGCGATGAATTATAACGAACTTCGCCACTTTGCGGACAGCTGGGGGCTGGTGGTGATGGGGATGATTTTCCTCACCCTCATCGCATGGCCGTTTCGCAAAGGACATAAGCAACGCAATCACGATGCGGCAACCATGATTTTCAGGGACGATGAAAATGGCTGAAAACAAAAGAATTGACGCACCGACAGGGACGCAGACGGTCGGTCACGAATGGGACGGCATCGAGGAGCTCGACACGCCGATGCCGCGCTGGTGGGTGCTCACCTTTTGGGCGTGCATCATTTGGGCGCTTGGCTATGTCGTATTGTTTCCCGCGATTCCGATGCTGAATGGCGCGACGCAGGGCCTCTGGAACTGGTCGAGCCGGGGCCAGTTCGAGCAGGAGTTGAAAGCCGAAACGCTTCGCCGTGCGCCGATAGCCAATGCGCTCGCGGCAATTACGGTCGAGCAATTGGCGGGCAATGAAAAGCTTTACCAGGCGGCTATCGAAGGCGGGCGCGCGGCGTTCAAGGTGCATTGTGTCCAGTGCCATGGTTCGGGTGCCGCAGGTTCGAAGGGCTATCCCAACCTCAACGACGACGACTGGCTGTGGGGCGGCGATCTTGCTGCGATCCATTACACGCTGACCAATGGTGTGCGGCAGCCAGACCATGAAGCGACGCGCTTTTCACAGATGCCTGCATTTGCAGGCGTGCTCGCCAACGGTGAAATCGATGCGGTGACAACTTTCGTGCGTTCGCTGTCCAGTCTGGAAAATGCCAGTGCAAAGTCAGCCGCTGGGGCGACGATCTTCGCTGCGAATTGTGCCTCCTGTCACGGCGTCGATGGCAAAGGCATACGCGAATTTGGAGCGCCGAACCTCACCGATGGCATCTGGCTTTACGGTGGGGACAAGGCGAACTTGACGACGACCGTCAACAAGGCGCGCTACGGCGTGATGCCGCGCTGGGACAACCGTCTCGATCCCGTGACAATCAAGATGCTCGCCGCTTACGTCCACTCATTGGGCGGTGGTGAGGCAGGTCCGGCACCAGCCGCAACACCAGCCCCCGACCCGGTAAAGGTCGCCCCAAATGTCCAGCCCTGATGACCTGACCGGCCCCAAACAGGCGCTGTATCAAGCTCGCAAGGGCATCTATCCCAAGGCAGTTGACGGATTTTATCGGCGACTGAAATGGGGCATCATGGCGGTGACGCTGGCGATCTATTACATCACCCCGTGGATCCGCTGGGACCGCGGCGCATATGCACCCGATCAGGCGGTGTTGGTCGATCTTGCCAACCGCCGCTTTTACATGTTCCAAATCGAAATCTGGCCGCATGAATTTTATTATGTGGTCGGGCTTCTGGTCATGGCAGGCATCGGACTGTTCCTGCTGACCAGCGCGGTGGGTCGGGCATGGTGCGGCTACAGCTGCCCGCAAACCGTGTGGACCGACCTGTTCCAGCATGTCGAGCGCTTCATCGACGGCGACCGAAATGCGCAAATGCGGCTTGAGAAAGCAGCCTGGGGTCCGCAGAAGGCCGCCAAGCGCCTCGGCAAATGGTCGGTCTGGCTCTTCATCGCCTTCTGGACCGGGGGCGCTTGGATCATGTATTTTGCCGATGCGCCAACTCTGGTGCGCGATTTCTGGAGCGGTAATGCCGCGCCGGTAGCCTATGCGACCGTAGGCATATTGACTGCGACGACCTTCATCTTTGGCGGCTTCATGCGCGAGCAGGTCTGCATCTACATGTGCCCGTGGCCGCGCATCCAGACCGCGATGATGGACGAAAAGTCGCTGCTGGTGACATACAAGGACTGGCGCGGCGAGGAGCGCGGTAGCCTTAAAGCCGCGCAAGCCGATCCCGCTGCATTCGGCGACTGTATCGACTGCAACCAGTGCGTTGCCGTTTGCCCAACGGGTATCGACATTCGCGAAGGGCCGCAAATCGGCTGCATAACCTGCGCGCTCTGCATCGATGCTTGCGACAAGGTCATGGCCCAGATCGGTAAGCCGCGCGGGCTGATCGACTACTGCACCTTGGATGATGCGGACGTCGAAAAGGCAGGCGGTACCGGTAAGACGGCGCTCAAGACGCTCCTCCACCCCCGTACGCTCATATATTTCGGTATCTGGGTCGCCATCGGTCTTGCGATGCTGTTCACGCTCGGGCAGCGCACGCGGCTCGACCTCGCCGTGCAGCCCGACCGCAATCCTGTTTATGTGCGTCTCTCCGACGGTTCGATCCGCAACAATTACACGCTGAAAATCCGCAATATGGAAACGCGGCCCCGCATCGTCGATGTCTATGTCGAAGGCCTGCCCGGCGCGGTTGTCTGGACACCCGAGGGTGACCGCGCATTTGCGAAGACGAATATCAACTTCGCCGTCGCGCCCGACGCAGTGCACAAGGTGCGACTTTTCATAGCTGCGCCTGCAAAGGGCGAAGAGCGAACCGAATTCCGCATCACCACCCGCGCACGCACCGGAGATGAGCGCGGCGACAGCGACACCGTCGTGTTCGAGAGGCCGGCAAACGAAGAAAATGAAGAAGTAGACGAATGAATATTCTCACAAATGGCAAGTTCACCGGCTGGCATATGACCACCATATTGGTCGCGTTTTTCGGTATCGTGATGGCGGTGAATTTCACCATGGCGCGGATGGCGGTCGGCACGTTCGGCGGCACGGTAGTCGACAACAGCTACGTCGCGAGCCAGAATTACAATCGCTGGCTCGCGTCTGCCGACAAGCAGGGCAGGCTTGGTTGGAACGTCAAGCTTTCGCTGTCTGCAGAACGGCATGTGGTCGTCGACGCAAGCCAGAATGGTTTGAAGCTCGATAACTTGAATGCCGTCGGCGACGCATTGCATCCATTGGGTCGCGCGGACGACATCGTGCTGACCTTTGTGCCGGAGAGTAGCGGTCGCCTGCTATCCAAAGCCGCGCTGCCAAATGGTCGTTGGAATGTGCAACTGTCGCTGCGGCGTGGTCCGGATATCTACAGGGTATCGGAAGAGGTGCAGTGACCGCATCCACGCCGAACAGCGGACCGGTCGCGCTGCCCGTTACCGACTTCGCGGTACCTGGGATGCGCTGTGCTGGCTGTATCTCGAAACTCGAAAATGGTCTGGCGTTAAATCCGGGCATTGCCAATGCGCGCGTCAACTTTACCACCAAACGCATCGCCATCACGCATCTGCCCGAGCTGACGACGCCGCAGCTATTGGCGGCGATTGCCGAAACCGGGTTTGAAGCTCAGCCGATAACTGACGCCTTGGGTGACAGTGTGCGCGGCGAGGCACAACAGTTGTTGAAGGCGATGGCGGTCGCTGGCTTTGCGATGATGAACATCATGTTGCTGTCGGTGTCAGTCTGGTCCGGCGCGACCGGTGTCACGCGCGATCTGTTCCACTGGCTCTCGGCGATGATTGCGCTGCCGACAGTGTTTTATTCGGGCCAGCCTTTTTTCCGCTCTGCTTGGTCCGCGCTTCGCAAACGGCGCACCAATATGGATGTGCCGATTTCCATTGGAGTTACCATCACCACCGCGCTTAGCCTGTACGAAACCTTCACTCACGGTCCGCATGCATATTTCGACGGCGTCGTGATGCTGCTGTTTTTCCTGCTGACCGGCCGCTGGCTCGATGCAGTGATGCGCAACCGCACCCGTGACGGGGTGAGCGCTCTGCTGAAACAGACTGCTGCAGGGGCAATGGTTCTAAAGGCAAATGGCAAGACAGTGTGGATTGACGCAAAGGTCTTGGCGCCGGACATGGTCATGCTGGTCGCCGCTGGTGAGCGGCTGGGAGCCGACGGAATCGTGATTGAGGGAATTAGCAGTTTCGATTTATCGTTGCTGACGGGCGAAAGTACGGCGCAGAGCGTTATCATTGGCAGCAAAGTACACGCAGGCACAATGAACCTCGACGCGCCGGTTCAGGTCCGCGTGACCGCTGCCGGGCCGGACACCGCGATTGCGGATATCGCCCGGTTGATGGAACAGGCATCACAGGGCAAATCGCTTTACGTTCGCGTCGCCGACCGGGCGGCGCGCTTTTACGCGCCTGCGGTGCACACGCTCGCGGTGCTGAGTTTCCTCGGCTGGATGATGGCGGGGGCTGGGTGGCACGAAAGCCTCCTAATCGCGGTTGCGGTACTCATTATCACTTGTCCCTGCGCATTGGGGCTAGCGGTTCCGGCGGCACAGATTGTCGTTGTGGGAGCGCTGATGAAGGTTGGCATATTGGTCAAAGATGGCAGCGCTCTCGAACGGCTCGCCGAAGTTGACATGGCGATGTTCGACAAAACCGGAACGCTCACCATGGGTCAGCCCACGCCGACCAATCTGGAGGATGCAAATGTCGAACAGAAATCTGTCCTTCTCGCTTTAGCGAGGGCCAGCCGACATCCGTTATCGGAAGGCATCAGGCGCGCGCTGGAAACAGATGGCATCGACGCCGCGAAAATTGACCAAGTCCGGGAAGTGGCTGGAGCCGGCATTTATGCGACCGCCAATGGCCACGCAGTTTCGCTTGGCCGTCCGGACATGGAAATATCGCATAACGGCCTTGCGTCTGAATTGCAGATTCAGGGCCATCTGCCATTTGCGGTACATTTCTCTGACCAGATACGTCCGCAGGCAGCGGCCACGCTGGCCGATCTTCAATGCCTCGGTCTAACGTCTTCGATCATATCCGGAGACCGCGCTGAATCGGTCGCACCGGTTGCCCGGGCCCTCGGCATAACCGCGCAAACGTCGATGATGCCGCAGGACAAGCTCGACGCCATTGCAAGGCAAAAGGCCGCGGGACATAAGGTATTGATGGTCGGCGATGGCCTTAATGACGGCCCTGCACTAGCAGCGGGGTATGCCTCGATTGCCCCAGCATCGGCCAGCGATGCGGGGCAGCACGCCGCCGACATGGTGTTCCTTGGCGACGCCCTCACCCCGGTTGCAATCGCGATCCGCGCCGCCCGCCGGACCCAGGAAATCGTGAAACAGAATTTCGTACTTGCGATAGGTTATAATCTCATTGCCGTACCGCTCGCCATGTGCGGCATAGTCACACCATTGATTGCTGCCGCTGCGATGTCAGGCTCTTCGCTGATCGTGGTTGCCAACGCGTTGCGACTTAAGGGGGCGGCGAAGTGAATGGCCTCGCACTTCTCATTCCGGTGGCTCTAGGGCTGGGCTTGACGGGCTTGGCCGCATTTTTCTGGTCGCTCAAGAACGGCCAGTTCGACGATGCCGATGGCGCTGCGTTGCGGATATTGATCGACGATGAGGACCGGCCGTGAAAACCTACATTTCGATTTTCTCGGTGGCGATCCTGATTGCTCCTCCTGTTCCAGCCGCAGGCAAATCAATCATGGTTAGCGTTTGCGGCGATGGCAATGTCCGCATTTCGATTCCGGTCAAAGTGCCGCTTCCAGGCGAGGGTGACAGTCATGGCTGCTGCAAAAAGGGTTGCCATGCGGCCAACGAGCGCAAGAAAAAGTCCGATGGCACCGATGACGATGGTTGCTGCTGATACAAAAAGGGCGGCGCCTCTCCCCCGGAAGCGCCGCCGTGGCGTGAAGTCTTCGCTGACACTCTCTAGAAGCGGAAACCCAAGCCAACCCCGAATACAATCGGATCAAGACTGATCTTCACACGCTGCGTGCCAATCGCAGTCGTCGCAAGCCGAGCAGTCGTGTCGATATCGATATATTTGACATCGAAGTTCAGAAACATCTTCTCGTTCAGATCGATGTCGATCCCGGCCTGAGCTGCCCAACCGAAGCTGTCCTTCAGATTTACATCGGTTTGCCCGACAGCTGCCTCGAGGCTAGCGGAAGGCTTTTCCGAATAGAACATCGTATAGTTCACACCCGCACCGATATAGGGGCGAACCTTCGCCTGGGGCGCGAAATGATATTGCACCGTTAGCGTCGGCGGCAGAACCCAAGTAGATGCCAGCTTGCCGATGCCTCCGGTCGTGCCCGATGTGCCCGATGCATTGTGTTTTGTGGTCGCTGCGATAAGCTCCAGCCCGACGTGGTTGCTGACCATATGCGTGATATCGACCTCGGGCATGATGCTATTATTGACCTTTACCTCTTCGGTCGGAAAGGTCGGAAGGATGCCGCCCGAGCTTTCGGTCGGCGCGACCATGATGGCGCGGACACGGACGAAAGTATCTCCAGCCTTGGCAAATGCAGGGGTGGCAAGCGCGCTTGCTGCGATCGCCGCAGGCAAGAGCGTGTACTTGAGCAATTTCATTATTTTATCCTTTTGGGACGAGGTTGATTATTTTTTACAGGTACTCATGCCGAGCACACGATATGCCGGGCACCAGCGGATGAGGCCTGTCAGCAGCGGGATTAGGCCAATCCAGCCCCACGCTGTTTTCGGGCCTACAAACACCATCGCGATCAGCAAGATCCCGATAATGATTCTGGCTAAACGGTCGGAATTACCAATATTAGCGGTGCTCATTTCCCTGACTCCCTGTATTGATCGTGGAGTCAGAATGAACCGCCGCAGCACAGATGGCATTGATCTCAGGCAACAAACGGCTTGATCGAAATCAACGACAGCGGGCGACATTTTTAAGCATGTTGGCGCGATGTGGTCTTATTATCCCGATCTGCTATCGCGCAACGTACCGCGCTACACCAGCTACCCCACGGCTGCGGAATTCCGGGAAGAAATCGGGCCGGCTGAACTGATGGAAGCACTCACCAAGGTCGGCTCCCATGAGCCTGTGTCGTTGTATGTTCACATCCCCTATTGCCAGCAAATCTGCTGGTATTGTGGCTGCAACACCGGAGCGGCCAATAAGACGGAGCGGCTGCGGTCGTATCTATCGGCACTGGAATCTGAAATCGCCCTTGTCGCCGGCCAGTTGGGTGGCCGTGGGACGGTCACCAACATCGCCTTTGGTGGCGGCAGTCCCAATGCTATCGCCCCGGTCGAATTTGTACGGCTGGTCGACCGGATCCTCACGACCTTCAATTGCAATCAGCCTAGTATTTCGGTCGAGCTTGATCCGCGCATCTTCAGTCCAGAGTGGGCAGACACATTAGCACATTGCGGCGTATCACGAGTCAGCCTTGGCGTGCAGAGTTTTTGCGAGAGCATCCAGCAAGCCATTGGCCGAATCCAGCCGGTGGAAATGATTGAAGAGTGTACGGCCGATCTGCGCGATGTCGGCATTCACGCAGTAAATTTTGACTTGATGTATGGGCTTCCGAACCAAAATGTTGAGGATTTGCAATCGACACTGCGCACCGCAATCAAACTTCATCCAAGCAGAATTGCCCTGTTCGGTTACGCCCATATGCCACAACTATTTCCGCGCCAGCGGCGAATTGATGACAGCAATTTGCCGGGGCCCGCCGAACGCTTTTCGATGGCAGAATTGGGATATCGCGAGCTGACCGATACCGGCTATCAAGCGATCGGCTTTGATCATTTCGCTCGCGCCGATGACAGCCTGGCGATCGCCGCCAAACAGGACCGGCTGCATCGAAACTTCCAAGGTTATACCGATGATGAATGCGGAACCATGGTTGGCTTGGGTGCGAGCGCAATCAGCATCTTTCCCGATTATATTATCCAGAACGAAAAAAATCCGGGGCGTTATAGGATGCAGGCGTCATCCCAAAATGTCCCTGCGTCCAAAGGAGTCAAGCGAACAGCGGATGATCGGCTGCGCGGAGCATTGATCGAGAAGTTGCTTTGCAGCGGTAATTCGGGGCCAGTTCCGCATAATCTCCTGAAAGCTGTGCACGCGGAGTTGAATATCTTCATTCAGCGAGGCTTGGCACGATTGCAATCGGACGCAATCATTATCGAGCCCAACGGCTTGCCATATTCGCGGGCGATTGCCTCATTGCTAGATAGATACCGGCAAACAGTTGGGCCGCAGTTCAGCCCAGCCGTCTAGCACTGATTGTGTTTCAAACGCACGACGGGGCAGAAATGCCCTGCAACTGACGTGACCGCATCACGCAGCAGTGGAAACCAGGGAACAGATTGGACCTGAATCACCTGCAAACCCCCAGCTAAGTACGTGCCTCAGCGGTCAGTCGGTATGGGCGGAATGAACCGCAGGTTAATGGCGGAGACGGAGGGATTCGAACCCTCGGTACCGGATTTACCAGTACGACGGTTTAGCAAACCGTTGGTTTCAGCCACTCACCCACGTCTCCTGCGCGCTTGGCATGGGCGGCCTATAGCGGCGCGTTTCG
>JANMQN010000057.1:0-14207 GCA_031370535.1 Sphingomonadales bacterium
GCGCGATGGTATCTATGGGTTGGCGTGCCACCGGCTCTTGTTCATGGCCGGTGCGTTTACCCAGCACCGAATAGAGGCGAAGCCCCAAAAAAGCCGCAACAAGAGCAAGCAATACTATGGTAAATGTCACAACGCCTCCTAGGGGCCCAAAAACAGCCTAAGCCAAAAACTGTGAGCGAATGGTTATCACAGAGCGAAAAATCTTCCGCCCGGCGCCGCGCTGACAGGCATATAAGCATTATCCGGCATGGTTTCAAAGGGCTTTACCCAAAGAAAAATGCAAGCTGCCTCAAGCAACGTTGCGATTGCCCTTTTTGATGGCCCCTGCTAGGCGCGACGCCGATAAGGGGCGCTGGGGTTAGCGACCACCAAAACAACAGGAAAGCACGACATCACATGGCCGAAGAAGAAGGCAGCATCGTTTCTGAAAATGTTAAGCCCAATGGCGAAGATACCGCCCCGGCGGTTGGCATGTTGAACCAGTATATCAAGGACTTGTCGGTCGAAAATCCACAATCTCCACACAGTTTTCAATGGGATGCCCAGCCGCAGATCGACGTGCAAGTGAACATTCAGGTTAATGCGATTACCGAGGAAGTTCACGAAGTCGCGCTTAAGATGGTTGTGAAGGCCGAGAGCGACAATGGCGTCCATTTTTCGGTTGAGCTGGATTATGGCACCTTGTTTGGATTGCGCAATGTCAGCGATGAACAGGCACATCCTTTCCTTTTCGGGGAAGCGCCGCGCCTGATGTTTCCCTTTGCACGGCGGGTCGTGGCCGATGCCGTGCGTGATGCAGGTTATCCGCCGCTGGTACTCGAACCGATCGATTTCAACGCACTTTACGTGCAGCAAATCGCGCAGGCCCAGCAAATGGCAGAGACACAGCCCGCTGGCGAAGCGTAAAAATGAGGCCGCCAGGTAGATAAATGAGCCTGGTCCGAAACAGCATCACCATAGGCGGGCTGACCCTGGTCAGCCGCGTCCTTGGCCTCGTCCGCGACATGCTTATGGCGCGGTTCGTGGGTGCCGGTCTCGCGTCCGACGCTTTCCTGATTGCATGGCGGCTGCCAAATCTGTTTCGTGCGCTGTTTGCCGAAGGCGCCTTTGCCGCAGTCTTCGTGCCGCTTTTCAACAAGAAAATGACCGAAGCGGAACGCGAAGAAGCGGACCTTGGCCTGATTGTTGCGCGGAAATTCGCCAGTCAGGTATTGTCGGTGCTGTTCCCGTTTCTGGTCATCTTCACCGTCGTCATGATGCTTGCCGCGGGACCGATTGTCTGGGCGATGACTGGCGGCTTTCCTGACGGCGGGCCAACGAAATTTGCGCTAGCGCGCCATCTGACGATTATCACCTTTCCCTATCTCGGGCTGATTTCGCTGGTCTCGTTACTTGGCGGAATATTGAACTCGCTGAACCGCTTCTGGGTCAACGCAGCGGCACCTATATTGCTCAACATCTGCATGATTGTCGCTTTGGTATTTTTCCGTGGCGACAGCGATGTCGAAACAGCAGCGACGCAGGCTGTGGCGGTTACCGTTTCGGGCGCATTACAATTATTGTGGCTGATGTGGGCGTGCCATCGTGCCGGGGCTAGCCTGAAGCTGTCTTTTCCGCGCCTGACACCCGATGTCAAAGTCATGCTGGCCCTGATCGCGCCTGCCGCCATCGGCCAAGGCGCCATCCAGTTCAATCTGCTGATTTCGACCTCGCTCGCGGCACGCTTCCTTCCCGAGGGCTCGGTATCGTGGCTCTATTATGCTGACCGGCTCAACCAGCTGCCGCTCGGGCTGATAGGCATTGCCATCGGCACCGCGATTTTGCCGGCATTGTCGCGGCAGATTGCAGGATCCGACAGCAAGGCGGCCTCGGACACGCAAAACCGCGCTGTGGAACTCGCGCTGTTTTTTGCGATGCCTGCAACGGTCGCCCTGATCGTTTCGGCTATGCCTATCGTCCACGGTGTATTCGAGCATGGCGCGTTTACACCAGAAGATACGCTTGGCACTGCCGCAGTCTTGACGGCATTTTCGGCAGGTGTGCCTGCTTATGTGCTGATCAAGGTCCTGACACCGGGTTTCTATGCGCGCAGCGATACAAAAACCCCGCTGCGGCTCGCATTATGGTCGATGCTCGTTAACCTAATTGGCAACCTCATCCTGATCTGGCCGCTGGCGCATATCGGCGTTGGCGTTGCGACTGCGATTTCGGCTTGGGTAAATGTCGCTCTGCTGTGGTTCACCTTGCGCAAACGCGGGCATATACAGGTCGATAGTCGGTTGCGACAGAAGGCTTGGCGGATCGTGCTTGCCGCGATCTTTATGGGGATTGTGCTTTGGTTCGGTAACGAACTAATAGAAGGAAATCTTGGTACCGGATTGTGGCGCAGAGTCGCCGTTCTGTCGGTTTTAGTCAGCGTTGGCGGTGCCGTTTATGCACTGGCGATTTTGTTGCTGGGTGCCTATCGCATCAGCGAACTGAAAACCCTTCTACGTCGCCGCGCTCCTGCGCCGACCGTTATTTCGAGCGAGTAACAATATGCGCGTCGTTTCCGGCATCCAGCCCACCGGCAATCTCCATCTCGGCAATTATCTCGGCGCAATTCGCAACTGGGTGAAGATGCAGGACGAAATGGAGTGCCTTTACTTCCTCGCCGACCTGCACGCGATTTCGATGCCGCATGTCCCCGCAGAATTAACCGCAAACACCCGTGAGATGGCAGCGGCGCTGATTGCATGCGGACTGGATATCAACAAGTCTATCCTGTTCAACCAGGCGCAGGTTCCCGCGCATGCTGAGCTCCAATGGTTGCTGACTGGCACGGCGCGGATGGGCTGGCTTAACCGCATGACGCAGTTCAAGGACAAATCGGGCAAGAACCGCGAAGGCGCCAGCATCGCGCTGTTCACCTATCCTGTTCTCCAGGCAGCCGATGTTTTGCTTTATCAGGCAACCCATGTGCCGGTGGGCGAGGACCAGAAACAGCATCTCGAACTCGCGCGCGACATCGCGCAGAAATTTAACAATGATTTCGGCAATGGGACGGACATTTTCACTCTTCCCGACCCGATCATTCCCAAAGCCACCGCGCGCATCATGAGCCTTCGCGACGGTAGCGCGAAAATGTCGAAATCGGACCCCAGCGATATGAGCCGGATCAACCTGACTGACGACGCAGACACAATCCTGTCGAAAATCAAAAAGGCCAGAACCGATCCCGAGCCATTGCCGTCGGAGGTAGCCGGGCTCGAAGGCCGTGCCGAAGCGATAAACCTCGTCGGTATCTATGCCGCATTTGCCGAGGAAAGCGTCGACACCACCCTCTCGCGATTCGGTGGACAAGGATTCGGGGCATTCAAGCCAGCACTTGCCGAATTGGTTATCGAAAATTTCCGGCCTATTTCGGATCGTTTCAATGCGCTGAAGGACGACCATGAACAGATCGATGCCGCGCTTGCCAAAGGTGCGGCGAAGGCACGCGAATTGGGGACGCCGACATTGAAAGCGACATATGCCGCGCTCGGGCTCTTGCGCTGAACCGCATTCCCACGCCGTTCAACCGAAGTTCAGCGAAACTATATTAGAAATTCTGCGTTACTGTATAGGATGGCAGCATGCCGTCGCATGAGGAGCTGACATGAAAAGCAAAATCGCAATCTTTCTCGCACCTATCGCTCTTCTTACCCTCGGTGCCTGCGCCACTCCGTTCAAAGCCGATGTCTCGCGTTTTCAGGAATTGCCGGCGCCACAGGGCCAGACCTTTGCGATTCGTTCCGCTGACCCTGCCAACGAAGGTGGCATCGAATTTGGCCAGTATGCCTCACTGGTAGCCACCGAGTTACAGGAAATCGGTTATGTGCCCGCCTCAGGCGGTCGCGCCGATATGACCGTGACACTCGATTATGAGGTCGATCAAGGCAAGGAACGTACGGTCGTGCGGCAGGATCCTTTCTACGATCCCTATTGGGGCTATGGCAGTTTCTATCGTCCTTACGTCGTGCGTACCCGCCGTGGAGCGCGCTATATTACAGGCTATTACGACCCATTCCTTTATAGCGGTTTCAACCGGCCATATGATGTCGACAGCTTCACCGTTTACACCGCAAATCTCGATATGAAGATCGACCGTAACGGCGACAACAAAAGGCTATTCGAGGGCAAGGCTGAAGCGAAGTCCCGTTCGAACAAGCTGCCTTACCTCGTGCCCAACCTCGTCGAAGCGATGTTTACCGGCTTTCCCGGAAACAGCGGTGAGACGGTCAGGATTTCTGTTGCACCTGAGGAAAAGCGGTAAAATCTAAACGCCGCAGCTAAGCTCCGATTTACCATAAGCGGCTCCCTCACCACGGGTGGCACTTATGGCCGCGTAAAAGTCGCTTGCAGGGAAAGTGCCATCGCCGCCGATGGCTAATCCCTTCGAGCGAAAGACTTCGATCACTTTGGACGGCGACTCGGCGAAATAGACTGACTGCGATTCGTAATGCTGGGCGATTGCTGTGAGTGACAGCCCCTCGAAAGATCGCTGCAATTTGACGTAGGTGCTTTTCCCTTCTGAAGCAGCATAGGCTTTCTGGCGCGCTTCATCGTCGATAAACTCCTTGTCTTCCAAAGCCTGCCATTGCGCACGAAGCCGATTCCCGATTTTCGTAAACTCTGCATCCAGCTCCCCGCCGAAACTGCACCTCTGTGGATTGAAGCTAAGGGCAACAGGCTTGCCACCGAGCCTCGTCAATATCGCGGCTCCGTCAGCAAGATATCCGACGCCGCCTCTCGACAATTTGACTTCGATGAAATCGTTGGCGGTAAGCCCGGACAAGGTTAGTTTGGTACCCTCGCTCACGCGCTCAAGCAAATTCCCGGTGACGTCGGCAGTAGACCAGATGTCCGTCGTAGCGTCTGCAGCCCAAATTCTGTCGTTTAATGCCTTTGTGATTTCAGGCGGCTCGCTCTCGGTCAGATTGACCATCGCGATGAAACCTTTGCCATCGATTAGTTCAAGCCAGCTGCTCTTTTCGTCCGCGCCAAGCTTGACCACGCCAGTGACTTGCGATCCACGCGGCATTTTCCCCAATATACTGCTGTCGACCGTTGTCGGCTTATCGCGAACATTTGCCTCGGTCATCGCGAAATACGCTTTGGCTTCGACACTCGTGCCAGCTTCGGTAGAAACTTCGGGATCACCGGCGCTTTCGCGCAAGTCATCCGCCAGGAACAACCAGTAATATAATGCGGCTATGACGATTAACGTGACTGCAATCGCGGCCGGCACGATCCAAGGCCTTTTAGGCGCTTCTTCCAACGGTTCCGCCGGCACATTGCCGAAAGACGCTTCATCTTTGCTCGTGACCTGAACCGGCTGCTCTGGAGGTTCCGGTGCTGGATCCGCAGGACCAATATCGGTAGCCGCCATTGTCGCGGCAATCGAAGTTCCGCATTTCCCGCAGAAACGGGAGTCGGGTGGATTGGCTGCGCCACAAGCCGTACAAAATTTTACCATGACAACCTTTCCGAATCCTCGAGCGAACGTGGATAAGCTGTGGAAAGCTTATTGAAAAGGGTTGGAAATGTTGTGCTTATGCTTCGAGTTGCCGGAGGAGCGCTCGGACATCATTATCCATATCGCTGTCTTGTGCGCGCAGGCCTTCGACCAGCCGCACCGCATGTATCACCGTCGAATGGTCACGCCCGCCGAACTTGCGACCGATTTCCGGGTAGCTGCGCGGGGTCATTACTTTCGCTAGATACATCGCGACCTGACGCGGACGGACAACCGCACGCGCGCGGCGCTTCGACGACATTTCGCTGCGGTCGATTCGGTAATATTCGCACACCGCGCGTTGGATCTCATCGATGGTGATGCGGCGGCGGCAGGCGCTGAGGATATCCTTCAACTGCTCCTCGGCGAGTACGCGCGTTACCGGCTTGCCGGTTAGCTGAGCATAGGCAAGCAGCTTGTTGAGCCCGCCTTCGAGTTCGCGGACATTACGGCTGATCGTACGGGCAAGAAACTCTACGACATCTTCACCAACTTGCGCCTCGGGCATGTTGGCCAGACGCTGTTCGAGGATCGACCGGCGCAGCTCAAGGTCGGCGGGCTGAATGTCGGCCACAAGTCCCATAGACAGCCGCGACAATATCCGCTGGTCGACGCCATCAAGCGCCTGCGGCGCACGGTCAGCGGCAACAACCAGACGCTTGCCTGCGCCAATGATAGCGTCGATCGTATGCAGAAACTCTTCCTGCGTGGAAACCTTGCCGATAATGAACTGGATATCGTCGATGAGCAGAACGTCGACAGCCCGCAGCCGCGCCTTGAACTCCATGACTTCCTTGCGCCGCATCGCGGTCACAAATTCCATCATGAACTTTTCGGCTGACATATATATGATCTGCGCGTCAGGATTGACCTCTGCATAGGCATGGCCGATTGCGTGCATCAGATGGGTTTTGCCCTGCCCCGTCGCGGCTTGCAGATAGAGCGGATTGAACAAAGGCTTGTCCTTCGACGCCACACGCTCGGCCGCGGACAACGCCAGCACATTGGTCTGACCCTTGACGAAATTCGCAAATGTCATCCGAGGGTCGAGCGCGGATCTTACCGGCAGGGCTTCGGCCATATGCTGTGCCGCCGGACGCTCAGTCACGCCGGAAGGGCGAAGCATCTCGACGCGCGCCGCACCGGGGCGCGTGCGGATTTTTAGCTGTTTAACCTTATTGTTCGTCGCAGCCCAGGCGAGACGCAACCGGTCCGCATAATGATCCGAGACCCAGCTCGCCGAAAAGTCCGATGGTAACAGCAGTTCGAGCGTACCGGTCAGGTCGCAATAATCTCCTAAAGAAATCGAGCGAATCCATTGACCATATATCTGCGCACCAAGATCGCGGCGTAAGCCTGACGAAATCGTCTGCCAATCTGAATCGAAACGCGCGTTCAATGCGTAAGCGGCGTTGCTGCCTGCTGACTGACCGGAACTGTTTTGCGATACGAAAATATTACCGGTCACCTTTTGCCTGCCCCTCTTTTCCACCCCATTCCAGCAGCTTGCGACCGCGTGCTTTTTACCTCAGAAATTAGACCACAAAAGCCCCTCGCTCATTTGTTAACAAATGAAGCGCAATCTGTGTCCAAATCTCGATGTGAGGCACTGCCCGACTGTCGTCACGCGATGCTGGAGAGAGTTTCTTAGACGTCAAGAAACGAGTCGATCAAGAGCGTGCTTGCAAAAAAAATGAAATAAATGGCATTGACTCGGCGCAAGCCAAGCAAATGCGTAAATTAATTTTTATGGCGCTGTTTTGCTTGGATTTTCTGCCCACGTTCGAGTCAGCAGCCTTCCGAATCGTGGGAAATGCTTGTCATTGGACTGTCACGAAACTGAAAAAGAAAAACCCGCCGGGATCGCGGCGGGTTTGTCGTCTCAAAGCCGAACAGGCCGACACATATCTTATGGTTTACGCGAGACCACCAACGGCCTTGGTCAACCGACCAAATTTGCGCGAAGCGGTGTTTTTGTGAAACACACCCTTCGATACGCCGCGGGCCAGTTCGGGCTGTGCTGCAGCAAGCGCAGCAGTCGCCGCGGTTTTATCGCCCAATTCAATCGCGGCTTCGACTTTCTTGATGAAAGTGCGGATGCGGCTGACGCGAGCGCCATTGACTTCGGTGCGACGCGCGTTGCGACGGATACGCTTTTTTGCTTGCGGCGTATTTGCCATTTTAGTCCTCGAATTTCGCTGTTTATGTGGGCTCCCGTAACAGGAATGCCCGTTGAAGGTGCGGCCCTTAACGTTGCCTCATGGATTCGTCAACCTCGAATTGCCGCGTTATCGCTGGCATTTCGCGCAATAAAAGGTCGACCGCCCCGAATCAACACGCCGCTTGACCGACGCGCCGCAAATACAGGCTTGCCCTTCGCGCCCATAGACGCGCCAGTCCTTAGCGAAATAGCCAAGTTCGCCATCGGGTGCGGCAAAATCACGCAAGGTAGATCCACCTGCTGCAATGGCCGAAGTCAGCACGTCTTTTATCGACGTCACGAGCCTTTGCAGTTGCGGCCTCGAAAGCCTCGCCGAAATTGCGTTTGGCGCGATGCCGGACATATGGAGTGCTTCACAAACGTAGATGTTACCCAACCCTGCGACAATATTCTGGTTGAGCAACATCGCCTTGATCGGCGCAGCGCGGCCTTTAAGTGCTGCCTGCAGCACTCCTGCGTCAAAAGCTTCTGACAAAGGCTCGGGACCCATTCCGACAAACGGCTTGTAATCATCGACCTGAGACAGGGGTGTAATGTCGAGCGATCCAAACCGCCGCGGGTCGTTGAGCGCCACCAGCCGGCCAGCGCCAGTTTCGATCACAAAATGGTCGTGCTTTTCAATTTCGCTCGGATCGACACGCCAGCGACCCGACATGCCCAAATGAAAGATCAACACATCGTCACGGTCGGTATAGATCATGCCGTATTTCGCCCGACGCGACAGCCCCGTTATCCGTGCGCCTGTCAAACGCTGCCGCAAATCAACGGGCATCGGCCAGCGCAGGTCAGCGCGATAGGCTTCGGCACGCGATATTGTCTCGCCGTCGAGCACCTTGCGCAGTCCGGCAACCGTAGTTTCTACTTCGGGCAATTCAGGCATGCGAATCCGCTAGCGAGGCGCGCGGCACTTGGCTAGAGGCTGTGCCATGAGCAAAACCGCATCCTTTGGCTATGAACAGGTCACTCCCGAAGAAAAGACCGCCCGCGTCGGCGGCGTTTTTTCCAGTGTGGCGCGCAAATATGACATCATGAACGATGCGATGTCGGGTGGCATGCACCGGCTGTGGAAAGACAAGTTCGTACGCCGCGTAAAACCGCGTGAGGGCGAGGACATTCTTGATATGGCGGGCGGGACCGGCGACATTGCGTTTCGTATGGAGAAGTCCGGCGCACAGGTGACAGTGTCCGACATCAACGAAGATATGCTAGACGTGGGAATGGACCGTGCGATGAGGCGCGGCATCGACAGCTTGATATGGTCGCCGCAAAATGCCGAGACGCTGACGTTTCCCGATAAACATTTCGACGCATACACTATTGCATTCGGCATTCGCAACGTGACGGACATTCCGGCAGCGCTAAGAGAAGCCCACCGCGTATTGCGCTATGGCGGGCGGTTTTTCTGCCTGGAGTTCTCGACAGTGGAATGGCCGGGATTGGCTCGGGCTTATGATGTCTATTCAGACAGGCTAGTACCCAAACTGGGTAAGGCGATTGCAGGCGACGAAGACAGCTACCGCTATCTGGTCGAATCGATCCGCCGTTTTCCCGATATGCAGAATTTCAAGCGCATGATCGGGGAAGCAGGATTCGGGCAGACTAAAGTCGAACCAATCATGGGCGGGCTGGTCGCCATCCACAGCGGCTGGAAGGTTTAACACCGCTCGAAATGACACGGCCCTCCACCCACATATTCCGCTTGCTCAAATGGGGCAGAATCCTTGCACGGCACGGCGCGCTGCGCGCCATCGAGGCCGACCGCAATACACCGCCGCAGGTAAAACGGCTATGCCGGATCGCGCGTATCGGCACAATTCAGCCCAAGATTCCAGACTATGCCGGTGCGTTCCGGGCGATTGGTCCGGCGGCAATCAAGCTGGGACAGACACTGGCGACCCGCCCCGACATTATCGGTGAGCAACCGGCGCATAACTTACTGACCCTTCAAGACCAGTTGCCACCTTCTCCGTTCGAACTGGTCTATGCTGAAATCGATTCCAGCTTGAACAAGCCGGCCGCTGAATTGTTCGAACATATCGATCCCGTGGCTGTTGGTTCTGCCTCGATTGCGCAAGTCTATCGCGCCCGTACGACCGATGGCAAAGACGTTGCGGTCAAGGTCCTTCGCCCCGGCATCCGCGAGCAATTTGCCCGCGATATCGAAACCTATGAATGGGCAGCGGCGCATCTGGAGGCTTTGGGCGGCGAGGCGGCGCGGTTGCGTCCGCAACTTGTCATCGCCAATCTCAAACGCTGGACCTTGCGGGAACTCGATTTACGCCGCGAAGCCGCCAGCGCGTCGGAACTTCAGGACGCGATGGTCGCGGTTGACGGCTATGCCATTCCAACGATTGACTGGGACAGAACATCCGGCCGCGTACTTACACTCGACTGGGTGGATGGAATCAAGATTGCTAACATCGAAGAACTGCAGGCGGCTGGGCATGACCTCAACAAATTAGCCGAAAAGCTCGTACTCACCTTCTTGCGCCAAGCCATATCCGAAGGCTTTTTCCACGCGGATATGCATCAGGGCAATCTGTTCGTGCGCGCCGACGGCACGATTGTCGCGATTGATTTTGGCATCATGGGCAGAATCAACCGGCAGGCACGGTTTTGGCTGGCGGAGATCCTCTACGGTCTAACCACCGGTAATTACAAGCGCGTCGCCGAAATCCATTTCGAGGCGCAATATGTGCCAAGCTATCACAATGTCGACGAATTCGCGACAGCGCTGCGGGCCGTGGGTGAGCCGACACGCGGCAAGCCAGTGAGCGAATTGTCAGTCGGCCAGATGCTTGACAGCCTTTTCGCAATCACCCGTGACTTCGACATGCAAACCCAGCCGCACCTGCTGCTACTGCAAAAAACGATGGTGATGGTCGAGGGTATCGCGACTTCGCTTAACCCAGATATCAATATGTGGAATGTCGCGGCGCCTTATGTCCGCGACTGGATTCGCGGCGAACTCGGACCGGAGGCGGCGCTCGCCGACGGGATCAGGAAACAGGCCGATACGCTGAAGCTCATCCCCGACCTTATCCGCCGGTTGGACGAGCAACTCCCCAAGAAAGGCGGAGCGCCAGAGGCCCCGCCTTTGCCGCCCGTGCAGCTAGTGTGGGAACGGCGCGGAGGCGGCAATGGCTGGCGCTATTTTGCAGTTGCCACAGCGGCAAGTGTTGCTGGTGCCGCTGCAATGTGGGCGTTAGGATAGCCCCATGATCGAAGCCAAGCGCATCCTTCTGATCGTAAGCGGCGGAATTGCAGCCTACAAGGCGCTTGAACTCGTCCGCCTGCTGAAACGCCAAGGCATTGCAGTGCGCGCAGTCATGACGCAGAGCGCTACCGAATTTGTGACGCCCTTGTCGATGGGCGTAATGACCGAGGATCAGGTTTATGGCGGCATGTTCGACCTTAAGGAAGAGCGCGAGATCGGACATATCCAGCTAAGTCGTCAGGCCGACCTGATTGTCGTTTGTCCTGCTACCGCAAATATCCTTGCCAAGATGGCCGCTGGCATCGCCGATGACCTCGCAACGACCATATTGCTCGCCACAGACAAGCCAGTATTGGCAGTCCCTGCCATGAATGTGCGGATGTGGAACCATCCGGCGACACAGCGTAATCTGAAACAGCTGCGTGCAGACGGTGTGACAATTATGGACCCCGACGAAGGTGCGATGGCATGTGGCGAGTTCGGTCCCGGACGCCTGCCCGAGCCGCCTTCGGTCGCTGAGCGGATTTGCGCGATGCTGGGACGGGGTTTTGATGCAACGCTGACCCCCGGACGCGCGCCATCTACCAAAGCGGGGGCCACCGCGTTGGAATCTCAGCCCGACTTTGCCGACATTAACCACCGGCCGCTGTTCGGCAAACGCGTGCTTGTGACGGCTGGCCCGACGCATGAAGCGATCGATCCAGTGCGATACATCGCCAACCGCTCGTCGGGGCGTCAGGGTTTTGCGATTGCGGCGGCTGCCGCCGACATGGGCGCAGAAGTCATATTGGTGGCCGGCCCGGTTCATCTGGTAACGCCGCCCGGCGTTATCCGCATCGATGTGGAAACGGCATTGGAGATGCAGGCCGAGATCGGAAAGGCTTTGCCCGTGGATGTCGCAATCATGGTTGCCGCTGTCGCAGACTGGCGCGCCGTCGATGCACCTGACCAAAAAATCAAGAAGGACGGCAAAAGCATACCGCCGCTCACATTAACCGAGAATCCTGACATTCTTGCAAGTCTCGCCACGCACAAGCAACGTCCTAAGCTGCTGATAGGTTTTGCTGCAGAGACCGAAAAGATTGTCGAACATGCGACGGCAAAGCTGGCCAAAAAGGGCTGCGACTGGATTGTTGCGAACGATGTTTCAGGCGACGTGATGGGCGGAGCAAACAACGCGTTCCATGTTGTCACCAAGGATGGCGTCGAAAGCTGGCCTGACAGCCCCAAGGACGTGATTGCCCGCAAATTGTTGGAGAAGGTCGCTGATGAGCTCGCCAAAGGTTGAAGTCCGCGTCAAACGACTGAACCACGGCGCAGGCCTGCCTTTGCCGGACTATGCCAGCAAGGGTGCTGCGGGTATGGATATCAGTGCTGCAGAAAGCCTGACCCTGCGCGTCGGCAAACGCCACGCGGTTGCGACCGGTTTTGCGTTTGCGATTCCCGAAGGCTATGAAGTGCAGGTCCGCCCGCGCTCCGGCCTTGCGCTTAAGCATGGCATCACCTGCCTCAACACGCCCGGCACCATCGACAGTGACTATCGCGGCGAAGTGAAGGTCATTCTCGCCAATCTTGGCGAAGACGATTTCCAGATTACCAAAGGTGACCGTATCGCGCAGATAGTCGTTGCACCGGTAACTCACGCAACGATGACAGAAGTGGACGAAATCGATACCACCGAGCGCGGAACCGGAGGATTTGGTTCTACCGGCGTTTGAAAGAGGACCGATGTGATACGTAAATATGCGATGATGCTGATGCTGGCGATTGCAGCGATGTTGACTGTGCCGGTGGTGGCGCAGGACAACCGCAATGATCGTGATTTTCAATGGTTGTTCCGTGAGCATCATGGCGATGGTACCAAGACACCGACCGCTATTTTCCTATCCTGGAATTACAGCAGTGTAATATTTCGCGCGTCCTGCGAAAACGGGCGTGGCAGCTTCGATCTACAATATTATCCCGACGATAGTGTTGGTCAGCGCGGGCCGAACAATATGCTGGTCGCCAGTTCATTTCAGCCGATAAAGTTCGAGCGCCATGGCAAATCGCGTTCGGCCAAAATCCGGGTGGACGGAGATGCTGTGACCGCCTACTTCGTTATTGACGATGCGCTGCTGAACATCCTCGCCCCCGGCAGGGAAGAACTTTTGATTATGGCCGAAAATGTCGAGGGCGACCCGTGGCATGTAGGCGAAGCGACCCCGCTTTACCAATTGGCGAAAGCCTGCCGTTGACGCTTACCGACGACCAACTCGATCGTTATGCGCGTCATATCGTCTTGCGAGACATAGGCGGCGCGGGTCAGGCGAAACTGCTCAACAGCCATGTCCTGCTGATTGGCGCGGGTGGCATCGGATGTCCGGCCATTCAATATCTCGCTGCGGCAGGCGTTGGCACGATTAGCGCGGTTGACGATGACGTCGTGTCGTTATCCAACCTGCAGCGGCAAGTGCTTTATAGCGATGCGCAAATTGGCGAGGCCAAGGTGGACGGCGCTGCTCTTGCCGTTGCCCGCCTTAATCGCGACGTCAAATTCCACGCCATCAAACAACGGATTGATCGCGCCACGGGGAGCAAAATCCTGAGGGACGTCGATGTGGTCATTGATGGCAGCGATAACTTCAATACCCGCCTAATCGTCAACGACCTCTGCCTAGCGGCAAAAGTGCCTTTGGTGAGTGCCGCCATCGGCCAGTTTCACGGCCAGATTGGCACCTTCACCGGCTGGCTTCCCGATGCGCCCTGCTATCGCTGCTTTGTTGGCGACGCACATGACCCCGATGACTGCGATGACTGCGCGACCCAAGGCGTACTCGGCGCAATGTGCGGCCTCATGGGCAGCTTTGCCGCGATGGAAACGATCCGGGTGCTTACCGGCTTTGGTGAGCCGCAATCGGGCAGGCTCCATATCTTCGACGGCATGACGCCCGCAATGCGAAGTATCAAATTGCCCAAAGACCCGGCTTGCGCAAGTTGCGGCTCAACCGCTTAAAATCTCGTCCACCCATCGCGGCACCAGCTCCGTCGCTGGGCCATGGCTTGCGTCATCGAACCAATGGCTACCTTGTGACCGCTCCAGATTGAGCTCGAGTGTCCGCACGCCCTGCTCCCGCGCCTCTCGGACAAAGCCGGCGGCCGGGTAAACCGCACCCGATGTGCCGATACTGACAAACAGGTCCGCGCGGTTCAGCGCGTGGTAAATCTCGTCCATCCGGTACGGCATTTCGCCG
>JANMQN010000106.1:0-4453 GCA_031370535.1 Sphingomonadales bacterium
CCGCCGCTGAACAATATTGCTGCGCGCCACCCCGCACTCACGGCGCGCAGCAACACCCCGGCCCGGCGCGTGTCGCAATGCGCCGGGCATCCTATGGGGAGCGGCGGCATGGGCCTCCAGTTCGCCGCTTTCCGCCCTTTAATGTAAAGTCTGATGCGCTCTTATTGCGCGCCGCAAGATAAAGTGGCAGCCTGTTTTACAGGAGGCATATATGGGCATCATCGAAATATTGGGACTTGCAGGAAGCCTGAGCTTGCTCTCCGGCTGGCGCTTTTACCTCACGATATTCGCAACTGGTATAGCGATGCATTTCGACATCGTGCCGCTTCCTGAAAACCTGAAAATGCTCGACGTTCTGGCCAATCCATGGGTGATCGGAATCGCCGGTGTCGGAACGGTCGCCGAGTTTTTCGCCGACAAGATTGCTTGGCTGGACTCGATCTGGGACGGCCTGCACACTCTGATCCGCCCCGTCGGCGGTGCGTTGCTCGCGCTCGCAGTGGTCGACAGCTCCGATCCGACTTGGCAGGTAATCGCCTTCCTCCTCGGCGGCGGCGCTGCGCTTGCGAGTCACGCCACCAAATCGACCGCGAGGGCAGCGGTCAACACCAGCCCTGAACCATTCAGCAATGTCGTAGTCTCGACCATCGAGGATGTTGCAACTGGCGGATTGCTAGTTCTTGCTTTCGCCAACCCGGTCGCGGCGCTGGTTATTGCCCTGGTGTTGCTGGCGCTTGCGATATGGGGGCTATGGGCTGGCTACCGGGCGTTCCGGCGGGTGTTTCCGAAGCCTGTTGCTTATAAGGTTGAGAGCTAATGCCTGTCCCACGTGCGAAGGTCACATTCGCATTCTGCACCGGGACGATCGGCTTGGGCAATTCACCGCTATATCCCGAATAAATGAAACCTCCATTTTCCAGTGTTTCCAATATCCATTCGCGCTTGTCGGGCTCGACCACAAAACAGCCTTCGCTCGAACCCGGCCGTCCCTTGTTCGAGATATATTCTGCATTAAAATAACGCCGACGTTCGAGCTGATAGCTATGTACGACAATATCGCGATACCGCATTTGGTTGTTCGAGGGCTCCAGCCCATCAAGCCGAAGCGATAGCCCGTTGATACCAATATAGCGCTCCGCCCCAATCGCCGCGCCGAGCGACGACGACAGGCTGTTATAGACATTGCTAAATACCGTCGCAAAACCATCATCATCTGGGTCTGACCCGATGCCATGTGCCACGCGGATCGGGTTGTCGAGGCCATCACCGGTCCGCAAATCCACACGGTACAAGCGCGGCTCGCTGCTGTGCTTGGCAAAATCGACAACGACGATAACCGCTGGGCCAGCGCTGCGACCAAAGGCGCAATAATAGCCGCGATATTTCTCCATCGCGGTCGCGAAGAGCCTGCCGTCTAGCCGCTGTTTCGGGGTCACCAGCGCATCGTAAAAGCCATAGCTTATGGCCCTGCTCGACAGGGCTAGTGCGTCGCATCCTATCTCTGGCCGCGGTGGTTTGACGTAAACAGGCTGCGCAGTTGCCGCATCGCCAGTGCCGGATTGGAAGACGACTGGAGCTTGCACGTCTTGCGCAATCACAGGCGCGGCCAACAGGGCTAGCGACGCGAGTAGGGCAATTCTTGCTTTCAAAATATATCTCATCTGTTGTTCAAACCTGCCGAAGCTATCAGCTCAACGATGCGACTCTTGTTATCGTTCCATTATGCTGCATATGCGAGATAAGGCAAGTGCGGGAAAAACCCTGCCTTGAAATTCGACCCAGGACGGACCACTTTGCTCCTTCACGCGCGCTCTTGCGTTTTTAGAACAAATCTGGAACAAGCTGCCTCATGTCACTCACCCACATCAAGGTGCGCGGTGCGCGCGAGCATAATCTCAAGGGCGTCGATATCGACCTGCCACGCGACAAGCTGATCGTGATTACCGGGCTGTCGGGGTCGGGCAAATCGAGCCTAGCTTTCGATACAATCTATGCCGAGGGCCAGCGGCGATATGTGGAGTCGCTGTCGGCTTATGCGCGGCAGTTCCTCGAGATGATGCAGAAGCCCGATGTCGAGCATATCGAAGGGCTCAGCCCGGCGATTTCCATCGAGCAGAAAACCACGTCGCGGAACCCGCGCTCGACCGTGGCGACTGTGACCGAGATTTACGACTATATGCGGCTGCTGTGGGCACGCGTTGGCGTGCCTTATTCACCTGCAACCGGCCTGCCGATTACTGCGCAAACCGTAAGCCAGATGGTCGACCGCGTAATGGCCTTGCCCGAGGGCACCCGCGCTTTTTTGCTCGCGCCAGTGGTGCAGGGCCGCAAGGGCGAATATCGCAAGGAACTAGCTGAATGGCAGCGCTCGGGCTATACCCGCGTGCGCATCGATGGTGAGCTTTATGCCATTGAGGAAGCACCTGCGCTCGACAAGAAATACAAGCATGACATTGAGGTCGTAGTCGACCGCATCGTCGTAAAAGACGGCATCCAGCAGCGCTTGGCCGAGAGTTTCGAAGCGGCGTTAAAGCTGGCCGACGGCTTGGCCTTCGTCGACCTCGCCGATACCACGGTGGCCGAATTGGTGCCAACCGCATTTGGCGAGGCTCGCGCTACATTCACACCCGCGCCAACCAACGTCACCGGCGGCACTATGAAAGGCACTGGCCTCCCCGCCAACCGAATCGTCTTCTCCGAAAAATTCGCCTGCCCCGTCAGCGGCTTCACCATCGCCGAAATCGCGCCACGCCTTTTCAGCTTCAACGCCCCGCAGGGCGCGTGTCCCGATTGCGACGGCCTCGGCGAGCGGCAGGAGTTCGACCCACAGCTAGTCGTCCCCAACGAACATCTGTCTTTAAAAAAAGGAGCGGTCGTGCCGTGGGCGAAGTCGAACCCGCCAAGTCCTTATTATATGCAGGTGCTGTCCAGCCTTGCGAAGGCCTATGACTTCAACCTCGACACCCCGTGGGAGGATCTACTCCCCGACCAGAAGCTCATCATCCTCCACGGCACCGGCGGCTTGCCCGTCGAGTTGACCTTTAAGGACGGGCGCAAGGAATATACGGTGCGTAAGGCGTTCGAGGGCGTCGTCGGCAACCTCAACCGCCGCCTGCTGCAAACCGACAGCGCGTGGATGCGCGAGGAACTGTCGAAATATCAGACCTCGCAACCTTGCGAAACCTGCCACGGTGCGCGCCTGAAACCCGAAGCGCTGAGCGTCAAGATCGCGGGCGTAGACATCGCCACCCCCACCAAAATGAGCGTCGGCGATGCACTCGTCTGGTTCGGCAATGTCGACCAGACGCTGACCAACCAGCAGCAGCAGATTGCCAAGGCAATCCTCAAGGAAATCAACGAACGGCTCGGCTTCCTCAACAATGTCGGCCTCGATTATCTCAACCTCGACCGCACCAGCGGCACCCTGTCCGGCGGCGAGAGCCAGCGAATTCGCCTCGCGTCTCAAATCGGCAGCGGCTTGTCGGGTGTACTCTACGTTCTCGACGAGCCTAGCATCGGCTTGCACCAGAAGGACAATGACCGCCTGCTCGCGACCCTGCGCCGCCTGCGCGATCTCGGCAACACCGTCATCGTCGTCGAGCATGACGAGGATGCGATCCGAACCGCCGACTGGGTGGTAGATCTCGGCCCCGGCGCTGGCGTCCACGGCGGTACCGTCATGGCCGAAGGCACGCTCAAGCAGATCCTGAAAGCCAAGGGCAGCCTGACCGCCGATTATCTCAACGGCACCCGCGAAATCGCGGTCCCCAAAAAACGCCGCAAGGGCAACGGCAAGAAACTCACCGTCCACAACGCCCGCGCCAACAATCTGAAAAACGTCACCGCGTCGATCCCGCTCGGCACCTTCTGCTGCATCACGGGCGTTTCGGGTTCGGGCAAATCGAGCTTCACGATCGACACGCTCTACGCGGCGGCGGCGCGGTCCTTAAACGGCGCGCGAGTCATCGCGGGCGCGCATGACAAGATCACCGGCCTGGAACATTGCGACAAGGTGATCGACATCGACCAGTCGCCCATCGGCCGCACGCCACGGTCGAACCCCGCAACATATACAGGCGCGTTCACCAACATCCGCGACTGGTTCGCGCAGCTGCCCGAAAGCGCGGCGCGCGGGTACAAGCCGGGGCGGTTCTCGTTCAACGTCAAGGGCGGCCGCTGCGAAACCTGCAGCGGCGACGGCCTGATCAAGATCGAAATGCACTTCCTGCCCGACGTCTATGTGACGTGCGAGGAATGCAACGGCAAACGCTACAACCGCGAAACGTTGGAAGTCAAATGGAAGGGCCTGAGCATCGCCGACGTGCTTGACATGACGGTCGAGGACGCGGTCGAGGTGTTCAAAGCCGTCCCCCCGATCCGCGACAAGATGGCGATGCTGGCGGAGGTTGGCCTTGGCTATGTCAAGGTCGGGCAGCAGGCGACGACATTATCA
>JANMQN010000117.1:0-27371 GCA_031370535.1 Sphingomonadales bacterium
CGCGCTCCGCCGCTGGCAGAAGGTGCGACTGTTAGATTACCCGCCCATCCTTCACCCAATGACTGTCTCAGTGAAAGCGTGGCATTTGGCAGATCGCGACCGCTCATCGCCACTTGCGCACTCGACACCAACCGCCAACCGCTGTTCGCGCTCTGGAGAGCCAGCGGGCCATTTTGGCGTAAGCGCGCGCCAGAGGCGCTGTTCAACGCCAGCGTAACGATCGTAGCGCCCATGCGGCCCTGAAAGTCGCTAAATGCATCGAAATCGAGACTGCCGCTAAAACTGTCGCCCGCCCGCTCAAGGACTGGCGCCATTCGTGCAAGCAACGGCCCGACCGGCGTATCGCGGCTTTGCGTTACGATACCGCGCACGCTGCCCAACGTTCCCGGGTCCAATGCGCCGCCAGTGAGGTTGACGCTACCCCGCGCCGAAGCGGCGATTTTTTCGTTGTTCAACCCGGCATAGCCTTTGGCATCTACGGCAAGGCGTTTCACTGTCAGCGGCGCGGATCTCAGCCCTGCCTCATTCAGCGCGAGCTCAAAATTAGTGCGGCTTATCCCCCCATCGACCGATAACGTTCCCTTGGGCTGCTTCAAAGCGAGGCCGGGATAATCAAGCTTGCGCGCCGCAAAGCCGACATCGCCAACCCATTTGTCAAATCGCTCAGACAGTTTGACATCTACATTAAGCACGGGAGCGGCGACCGCCAATCCCAAATCTTTGCAGTTCACCTCGTTGGTAGAAATCGGGCCGACCAGCCGTGGACGCCGCCATTCAAGAAACAACTTTCCATCGAACTTGGCTGCCGGAACCAGACAGCCGCCGACTGCCATACCCGGAGAGCGCAGCGACAGGTTGGCATCAAACTGGTTCCGCAACAGGCCTTTGCCGTTCAATCCAGCCCCGATAACGCCCCATGGGGTATCGATCCGAGCCTGAGCATTTTTGACTGTAAGACCGATGTCCGGCCATTCGAAAGGCTCTTTGGAATCCGGATCGGCAAATTTGTCCAGTTCGCCAAAGGATAATTTGCTGTCCACAAATCGCCCGCGAATTTTGACGCCGTCGGCGCGAACGTCGCGCAGATTGGCACCGGAGAAATTCAATGCGACGTCGACTTCGACCAGTTTCGCGGTGAGGTCGGGATTGGCCGGGTCGCCGATCACAAGATCGCGGATACGTTGAGTACGAAAACCGACTTGGTCGATTTTGTAGCTTGCCCTGACGCCCCGGCTTTCCAGTTCGTTCTGGACAAAGCGGTCGGCAATACTGTTGCGTTGCCACCAGGCGACCAATAGCAACGCGAAGAATAACAAAGTCACAGCCACAAAGATGCGCCGCTTCCAACGCGGCCCGCGAAATGGTTCGGGGTCTTGCTCGACCATCAAATCTGCGTCGGCAGCATTCTGCATTTGCCTCAGATGCGGGAAAGGTCTTTAGGTTGCAACGCCATTCGCGCAGAGTCACTAGCCAGAGTCGCAAAAATCGCTGAAAAGACCATCCATCGCAAAAGGATAGCGTTAACGGCCGACGGCGCGGACAAGGCAGAGCATCATGGCGCCATGACCGGCGATATCATTAACGCCGCCAACGGTTTCAACATCGCGGTCCATGACCACATCATCAATGGCAAGGACGGCTTTTCGAGCAAGCGGAGTGCCGGGCTGATTTAGCCGATTTAGCGGGTAGATAAACTTGTGCAGGTGCAGCATAATGAGTCAATGCACTCTCCCCTCCCCCAAAAGAAATCCATCGGCCCGCGCGAACTGACGGTGATGATGGCGTCGCTCATGGCGCTCAACGCGCTCGCAATCGATTCGATGCTGCCATCTTTTCCGGCGATTGCCGACGGGTTCAAACTTACCGACCCTAACCTTGTTCAGTACATCATCTCGGTATTTCTCGCGGGTACTGGAATCGGAGCGCTCATTTACGGGCCATTGTCGGACCGTTACGGTCGAAGGCCGATATTGCTGACCGCGACGGTTGGGGCCGCGATATTCTCGCTCGCCTGTTCGATCTCTCCCAGCTTCGAAAGTCTGCTGGCGATGCGCTTTTGCCACGGCCTGCTTGCAGCGGCGATGGGTGTGCTGGTCATTTCGGTCATCCGCGACCAGTTCGAGGGCGACGCAATGGCGCGGCGGATGTCAACGATCTTCCTCATCTTCATGATCGTGCCGATCATCGCGCCAACCATTGGCCAGCTGGTGTTGCTGTTTGCAGGCTGGCGAACGATTTTCGACCTGATGGCTTTCATGGCGGTCGCTGCTGCGATCTGGGTCTATTATCGATTACCCGAAACCCTGCATCCAGAAAATGTCATTCCAATTGAACCGCATGCGTTGGCGAAAGCATGGCGCAAAGTCGTCATGCACCGCAATGCGGCGGGCTATATGCTTGGCGCTGGTATTGTTCAGGGCGCATTATTTGGCTATCTCAACAGTTCACAACAGACGTTCGACAAAGTTTTCGGCGCCGCTGATTTCTTCACGATAGGCTTTGCGATTATTGCAATAGGAATTGCCGTATCGAACTTCACAAACTCACGAATTGTCGAACGATTTGGTGCGCGGCGGGTGTCGCAGACGGCGCTGCTCACATTTATCGTTCTGGGTGCGTTGCAATTGGCCGCAGCGCAACTTGCGCCGACGTCTTTACCATTGTTTCTGGTGTTGCTGACTGCCAATATGGCGATGGTTGGCTTCATCGGTTCTAATTTCTCATCGATTGCAATGACACCTTTTGGTGATGTGGCTGGAGCCGCATCGTCCTTCCAGACTTTCGTGCGGACCGTGCTTGCAGCTTCAATTGGTGCTGTCATCGGGCAACAGTTCGACGGCAGCGTTTCTCCCGTTGCATTGGGCTTCCTCCTTTGTGGACTGGTTGCTTTGGCGCTGGTATTATGGTGCGAGAAGGGCAAGCTATTTACCCGCCCCGGCACGACACAGTCGATACCAGTTAATCCACGCAGCTAAGCCAAAAGAAAAGGGGCGCTGGAGCGCCCCTAAACTCTCAAGAGATATGAAGACTCAGTCGACAACCGGGCCAGGGAATTCACCCATATCAGGTGCATCGTCCTGCATTTGGTCGTGCTGCAAGTTTGAATTGCGCATCCCGTAGATGAAGTAGAGCGCAATGGCCCCCACCAAGAAGTAGACGAAGAACATCAGCACATTGTACGGCACCGTCGTAATCAAATACAAACACGACAGGATACCGAGGATCGGCACAATCGGATAAAGTGGAACCGAGAAACCTCGTGGCAACTCGGGAGCTGCACGACGCAAGTAGATAACCGAGAGGCAAACAATGGCAAAAGCCGCCAGCGTACCCACCGAGGTCATGTCCCCCAGAACGTTGATGTCGAAGAAGCCAGCGGCGACGGCGGTAATCGTGCCGACCAGTATCGTGTTGACATAAGGCGTCTGGAACTTCGGATGTACCTTAGAGAAAATCTTGGGCAGCAATCCGTCGCGCGCCATCGTGTAGAAAATACGCGTCTGCGCGTACATCAGCACCAGCACAACCGAGGTCAAACCGATAATCGCCCCGATTTTGATGGTCTTTGCGAGCCATGCCCATTGTGGGCCGAAGCTGTCTACAACAACTGCTACCGGATCTGGCACGTTAAGGGTGGCATAAGGCACGAGCAACGTCATGATGGCCGCGACCAGCATGTAAATGACGGTGCAGACAATAAGCGACCCAATGATTCCGAATGGCATGTCGCGCTTGGGGTCTTTCGCTTCCTGTCCCGCAGTCGAAACAGCCTCAAAACCGATATAGGCAAAGAACACGATCGACGCTGCGCGCATGATCCCATCAACACCGAATTCGCCTGGACCGGTATTTTCCGGAATAAACGGTGTCCAGTTCTTCGCCATAAGCTCCGGAAGATTAGTGAGAACGATGTAACCACCAACCAGAATGAAAGCGGCCAGCACGCTGACTTTGATCGCAACGATGATATTGTTGACCTTCGCTGATTCCGATACCCCGATCATCAGCAATAGCGACAGCGCCATGCAGATCAGGAAAGCGGGAAGATTGAAGATAGCAGTGACAGGCGCGCCATTCATCAGCAGCGGAACACCGTCTTTCATTACCGCATGCCCCGTGGGCCCGGTAAATTGCGCGGGTATAACGAGGCCGAAATCGGCGAGCAAGCTCACGACATAACCACCCCACCCGACAGCGACCACAGACGCGGCTAGGCCATACTCGAGGAGCAATAACGCGCCCATGATCCATGCGACAAACTCACCCAGCGTGGTGTAACTGTAAGTGTATGCGGAACCGGACACCGGAAGAGTCGAAGACAACTCAGCATAGCAAAGGCCAGCAAAGGCGCAGACCAGGCCAGCGACGACGAACGACAGCATGACTGCTGGCCCTGCATGAAGAGCAGCCGCACTTCCAGTACGGACGAAAATACCTGCACCGATGATGCAGCCGACACCCAGCAGCAACAGATTCCATTTACCCAGCGACCGTTTCAGTTCGCTATTTGCACTTTCTCGCTGAACTTGCGCGATCGTTTTGCGCGCGAACATTCGCTGCATCACGGATTGCTCGTTACTCGCCATCATAATCTCCCCGACGGATTCTTATGGCCGGGAAACTAACCGCTAATGCGAAGCGCGCAACTTAATTTCACCGCGCGAGCATCGGTCCAAGCGGTTTTCCACCAAAAAGATGGACATGAAGGTGTGGAACTTCCTGATGCGAGTCGACACCGACATTGCCAAGCAGGCGATATCCTGGCTCCACCAACCCAAGGTCGCGCGCGACATTTCCGACTGCGCGCACAAAGCCGGCGATTTCTTCGTCGCTGCCGCTGGCGCTGAAATCATCCCAGCTGACATAAGCGCCTCTGGGGATGACCAGCACATGCACCGGCGCCTGGGGATTTATGTCATGGAAGGCCAATGCCCAACCGTCTTCATAAACCGTTTTGTTCGGAATTTCGCCACGCAGGATTTTGGCGAAGATATTCTGGTCATCATAAGGCAATGTGGGATCAATTGGCATGGGTCACTCCTTTCTGGCTGCCTTTTCAGAAATACCTGAAACACCATCGCGGCGATCGAGTTCGGCAAGCACATCGTCAAGCGATACACTCCCGTCTGCGAGCAAAACCATTAGATGAAACAACAAGTCCGCCGCTTCCGATGTCAGTTTCGCCGGGTCGCCTGACAGGGCCGCGATCACCGTCTCGGTGGCTTCCTCGCCGACTTTTTGCGCGATCTTCTCGCGGCCTTTAGCGAACAGCGATGCGACATAGCTGCTGTCCGGCGACGCCCCTCGACGTTCAGCTATAACCGCTTCCAACCTGTCGAGCGTATCGCGCATCAAATATCCTTTTGTAACGCCGCAACCATATCGCGGTCTTCGACGGGTATCAAACCTTCAAGCACGCGCCAGAATCCGGTTACAGACTCTTGCCCAGCGGCAGCATAGGCCGAAGCGAGACTGATACGCAGCGCTTCAAACAATTGCGCCTCGAAAGCGACACCTTCAGGGGTAAGCCGCAACAGCTTCTGACGCCGATCAATGGCTCCCGTGCGGGTCTCGACCAGCCCTTTCGCTCCAAGGTCGGTAAGCACGCGGCCCAGCGACTGTTTGGTAATAGCCAATATTTTCAGCAGCTCGCTAATCGTCAGGTCTGGCTGACGCGCAATGAAATAGAGCGCGCGGTGATGCGCCCTGCCCAAACCATGCCGGGAAAGTCCCTCATCAATCGACCGGGTCAGCCGCGTGTAACCGAAAAATAGCAATTCTACACCTCGCCGGACCTCATGTTCGCGCAGGAAAAGCGGCGACGCAGCAGGGGTGACCGGGGAAGAAGATGGGACAGCCATATTGACGTATCTTGGCGCAGGCAATAGGACAGCGCAAGACCCTAATAGATGAGAACGCACATGACTTCTGGCGCATTTCCTTTTGAGGCGAACCCAAATCCGGTTGACGCTGCGCGCAGAGCCGAATTGCTGACCGACCCCGGCTTCGGACGCGTTTTCACTGACCATATGGTCACCATTCGCTACACCGAAGGTAAGGGCTGGCATAACGCCAAGGTAGGGTCGCGTAGTCCGTTGACGCTCGACCCCGCCACTGCCGTACTGCATTATGCGCAAGAAATTTTTGAGGGCCTGAAAGCGTATCGCCTCGCCGATGGCAGCATGGCGCTGTTCCGGCCGGAACAGAATGCACGGCGATTCCAGCGGTCCGCCAGACGGTTGGCAATGCCCGAATTGCCAGAAGAACTGTTCCTTCAATCGTGCAAACAATTGATCGAAGTCGACAAGGCGTGGTTTCCGCCAGTCGATGGCGGATCAATCTACCTCCGCCCGTTTATGATCGCGAGCGAGGTATTCCTTGGTGTCAAACCTTCGGCTGAATATCTCTATATGGTAATTGCGTCGGCGGCAGGAAATTACTTTAAGAGCGGCGCACCTGCCATTTCAATCTGGGTTTCGCAAGAATATACCCGAGCAGCCCCCGGCGGTACGGGTGCGGCAAAATGCGGCGGGAATTACGCTGCCAGCCTTGTTGCTCAGTCGGAAGCCATCGCCCATGGATGCGATCAGGTCGTGTTTCTCGACGCCGCCGAACATCGCTGGATCGAAGAATTGGGCGGCATGAACTTGTTTTTTCTCTTCGACGACGGAACGCTGATTACGCCGCCGACCGATGGGACGATATTGGAGGGCATCACCCGCGAATCGATCCTGACATTGGCGCGCGAACAGGGTCTGACGGTACGCGAAGAACGATACGCGATCGACCAATGGCGCGCTGATGCTGCATCAGGCAAGCTGGTTGAAGCGTTTGCATGCGGTACCGCTGCAGTAGTAACGCCGGTTGGCAGTGTGCACAGCGAAAGCGGCAATTTCACTATCGGCGCGGGCGGTCCGGGGCAAATGACCCAGCAGTTGCGCGCCAAGCTCGTTGATATCCAACGCGGCGTCGTACCCGACACACATGGCTGGGTTCAGCGTATCGACTGATCGAAATTTCGCGAGTTTCGGCGATTGCCATTGCCAAAACTCGCGCTATAAGGCCGCCGCAGCAGGTAAGTTGGAAACGTCTTCCTGCTCAAAATGCCAAGATGATGGGGCGTCGCCAAGCGGTAAGGCACCGGCTTTTGATGCCGGCATTCGCAGGTTCGATCCCTGCCGCCCCAGCCATCTAAACCCTGTTACACCGCTTCACACTCTGGCAAGCATTGTAAATGGTTGTAACGGCTTCCCACTTTATCTAGCCTCTTAATGTGTTTCAGCTTATTCGCCGCTCCGAGAGACGCCAGTTAACACCCGGCGCCGTTGAGTGGGAACCAGAATATGCGTGTTATCATCGCAGACGATGAGCCAGATGTCATCGCATTCTTGAAATCGATCGTTGAAGAACTGGGCCACGTTGCAGTTAGTTATTCTGATGGTAAAATGCTGGCTCAAGCTCTGGTGCGCGAGACCTTCGACCTTCTGATTCTCGACTGGAACATCCCCGGCAAAGACGGGATTGCGACTTTACAGTGGATGCAGTCGTCGCTGCCGGAAAAGCCGCCCGTAATCATGATGACTAACCGCTCGGCAAAGCGCGACATCAGTGATGCACTAAATGCCGGTGCAGATGACTACATCACAAAACCGGAAGATCGCGCAGTCGTTGCAGCACGCATCAATGCGATGCTGCGTCGCAGCGCTGGAAGCGGTGCATTTGACACCCATGCGACATATGGCAAATATATGCTCGACCGCATCGAACAAACCGTCGCAGTCAACGGCCAGAGCATTACCCTGACCGCCAAGGAATTCGAACTGGCCGACCTGTTCTTCAGGAATGCCGACCGGACACTATCACGCAACTATATCATGGAAACGATCTGGCGAACGACTGCCGCCCTGGCAACACGCACACTCGATATGCACATATCCCGCGTGCGCACCAAGCTTGACCTGCAACCCGAAAACGGATTTCGGATATTTACCGTTTTCGGATATGGATACCGTCTGGAGTCAATTGCGAAGGGCAGTTAATTTGCGGCGGGCAAGCACATTCGGATGTATCGGCGGAGTATTGCTTACGCTGACCTCTGCGATGCCGCTGCACGCGTCGACAGACAATGCTCCTGTTCGCTATACCATGCGGAAAGGCGACACACTCATCCAGCTCGCCGATCGCTACTTGCGGTCGCGCGCAGACCATAAAATCGTCCAGCGACAAAACCGCATAGCTAACCCTCAAGCGATCCCGGTTGGCAAAGTAATCTCAATCCCGCGCAACCTGCTGAAGTTCAAACCAGCCAACGCCAAACTGATCTCGGTTCGCGGGCAAGTATTGGCGAGCGCGGCAACCGCATCTGTTGGTCAGATATTGCAAGAAGGTACTGCGATCAGTACCGGCCCGTCATCCTTTGCAACCATGCAGCTTGACGACGGCTCTCGCGTTTCGCTGCCTTCCAACAGCGACATTCGCATCCGCCGCCTGCGCAGCTATGTGCTTGGCGGCAGTGTGGACTATGATTTCGACATCGCCAAGGGTGGGGTTCGCTCTTCGGTCGTGAAGCACAAATCGGCAGATGACCGTTATCAGGTCCGCACACCAAAGGCTGTTTCGGCCGTACGTGGCACCGATTTCCAGTCACGATTCGATCCTGATAGCGCCAGCGATTTTGCCGAAGTCGTCGAGGGTGCGCTTGCGGTCGATGCCGGGTCAGACGTCGGCCTTTCGTTACCTGCTGGCAACGGACTGGCGATTAAGGCGGATGGGAACCTGATTTCGGAAGCCCTGCTCACGCCGCCTGCTCTGCGAGATCCTGGCAAAACGCAGGCCGACAAAATTGTCACTTTTCAGTCCGAAGCACAGACTAGCATGCGTTTTACGATAGGTGCCGATTCCGGGTTCATCGAACAAGTCGCCGACCTCGTAACTGCCGATGGCAAAGCCAGTATAGCCGACCTCCCCAATGGCAATTACTTTGTCCGGGCGCGTGCTATTTCAAAAAATAGCATTCAGGGCATACCAGCAACTTTTGCCTTCAAACGCCGATTGAATGGTGTGAGCGCGACCGCAGGGCAGAGCGACGAAGGCTATGTGTTCCGCTGGGCCGGCGAAGGCGCGGGCACGCAGCGCTTTCATTTCCAGTTATTCCAAAATGTCACAAACCAGGTTGCAATGGTCGATGAGGCCGGTTTGACAAGCGACCGCGTTACATTGTCCGACTTGCCAAAGGGCGATTATTTCTGGCGCGTCGGCGTTGTGCAATATCTGGAGGGCGAAGTCTCCATCAATTGGACGCCAATGGAAAGGCTATCGGTATCAGGTACCTGACTGCCGCATCGCTGCTTGATATTTTAATGACCGCCGCTGATTATGCACCATGAAATTGCGGTTGCGTCTTGCGATAGAATGGCTTGGCATTGGCTTGCTAGCGACCGCAATCGTGACTGCCGCATTATTCTGGCGAGGCACAACCTCATTCGACAACTTGCTTTACGACCAACTTAGCGCTGCGGGTCGACCAGCCGCTGACCAGCACATATTGCTGGTCAACATTGACGATCCAAGCCTTGCGGTACTGGGGAAATGGCCCTGGGACCGCAGCCTGCATGCACGGCTGATTGAAAAGTTGCAGGCCAAGCGGCCGCGATCCATCTCGCTTGATATTCTGCTGAGCGAAAATGAAGATAGCGATCCGGAACTGGCAGAGGCAATGGCATCTGGTCCAGCCCCTGTATTCGTGCCGCTGCATTTTAACACGCCGGGTAGCGACGGGCGTGCATACGACACCATTACCCCTGCCCCATCATTTACCCCCGCAGCCAAAGCCATTGGTCATGTAAATGTCCTGTTCGACGATGACGGCATAGTGCGGCGAACCGAACTGTGTTTCGAGCCGGAACCCGGAGGCACGCGTTGGCCGCATTTGATGGAGCTGGTGTATCGCGGTAATGATGTACCACCTTCTCGGGCCGCCAAATCAGATGCCAATTGCGATCAAGGTTTTCTCATCCCCTATGCCAGGCGCGGGAGCTTTGCCGAAATATCCTATGCCGACATACTCGGCAGTGATGTTCCGGACGAAATGGTGCGGGGAAAAGATGTCATCATAGGCGCGAGCGCTGCCGGTATGGGGGACAACTTTCCAACGCCGAACGGCGATGGCGGGTTATCGTCCGGCGTTGAAATCATGGCCAACATGCTCAACGCATTGAGGCGCGACGATTTTATCAAGCCATTGCCGATGGCATGGATAATAGCGCTTTCGCTGATCCCGTTGTGGCTTTTGCTGATAGGATTTCTGCGCTGGCGACCGCGGGTGGTTCTTGTCATGTCGCTGCTTTCGCTTGCTGCAATATTAGCAGTAAGTGCGGGTTTGCTGTGGCGCCACATCTGGTTCCCGCCGGCTGCGGCGCTGCTCGGTGTGCTTTTGGTTTATCCTTTGTGGGGATGGCGGCGATTGCAGGCGATGAGCGATTTTATGGGTTCCGAATTAAAGGCGTTGGAGCATGAAGGTGATGTCAGCCCGGTACCAATCGCTCAAAGCCGCGCTACCGATGTGGTCGGCAGGCAAAGCGAAGCCCTGGCCGCGGCTATCGACCATATGCGCGATCTGCGGCGGTTTGTGACCGATACGCTGGCCGACCTGCCCGACCCTATGTTCGTGACGGGGCCCGATGACTGCGTTACGCTGACAAACCGGCTGCTCGACGAACGCCTTGGCCGAGCGATCACGGGACTTAAACTGTCAAATGCACTCGACCAGATCGTCGTTGCGGAACAAAGGTCGATGGTGGATGAGTATCTCACCAAGGCGAACGGCGTCGGCCCGGAATTTGTCCGATTCCTGTCGCCGTTGGGACTCACCTTTGTGATGCGTAGATCCGAAGTCCGCAGCGATTCAGGCATAGTACATGGCCACATTCATTACCTGACTGACATCACGGCGCTCGCCCGGGCCGAGACCGAGCGCGAGGAAGTGTTGCAACTTCTCTCGCACGATATGCGCGCGCCGCAGTCGACAATCATCGCCTTGCTCGATGGCGATATTGATGCCGATGCCAAAAAGCGGATCGAACGGAACGCCCGCCGTACGATGCAACTTGCACAGAATTTCGTCGACATCGCGCGTATGGCAGAAACCGAATTTGAAGGGGAGGACATCATACTCGCCGATTGCGTGCGCGAAGCCGCCGACGGCCTTTGGCCCTTGGCGAGAGAACGGGGTATCAAATTCGCATTTGGCGACAGCAGCAATGGGGCATTTGTAAAGGCCGAGACCGATAGTCTCTCACGCGCGGTCTGCAACCTGATCGACAACGCAATCAAATTCAGTCCCGACGGTGAGGTTATAGATATCACCATCTCTCGCGATGCTTCATCGAATATTGTCGTGACGATTTCGGATCATGGCCAAGGGATAGCGCCAGAGATGCTGGCAAATCTTTTCACGCGATTTTCGACGGGAGGCGATCAGCAAGGTCGGGCCATAGGCACCGGATTAGGACTGGCATTCGTCGAGGCAGTGATTGAGCGACATAGAGGAACGGTTGCCGCCCGAAATGCTGATGAGGGTGGAGCGCGCTTCGTTCTAGCCCTGCCCGAAGCGCCGGAAGCTTAATCTCGCACTTTTCGCTTCACCGAATAGGCGCCTCGCGGTGCTCCGAAATCAGCGAGCGCCGCATCGACCAAAGCGGGCAGCGCTTCAGCCATTGGAAGATTGCAGTGATGTTCGGCAGCTTTCCCTTTATAAATTTCAACGCCATCGGCAACGCGTGTGACTGTAATGCCAAACCTGTATTCCTGATCCTTACAGCTTTGTAGAGGTTTACGTTGTTTGGGGGCGGACAGGCTATGAGGCCCAGCCGGCGACCCCAATGCCAGCGCCGCATCACGCCGGTCAATCGTGACCTCGAGATGAAGCGGCGCTTCGGTGGCCTTGAAAAACCCTTTTTGCGCAAGGTTGATTGCAACCACCGCATAAGCCGACTGCAACTCCGGCGATGCTTCGGCGGTAGAAATAGTCATGTAAGACTGGGCGTTGGGCGAAGCAATTCCACTGCTTGATATCCGCATCCCCACACCGGACGAGCATGCGGACACCGCAATGGCTATCGTCATTGGGACCAGAAAGAGCTTCATGCCGACAATGTATCAGCGGTGCGCCAAAGGACGCAACAACTACATGCGTTTACGCGACTTTACTGCCTCAAAAGGAAGTAGATGACATAAAACCAGCTGAATATGCCATGGATAATCGCCCAAAGTACCGATTTGTGAGCAGTATAGCTGATGACCATTGCCAGTGCGCTGCCAAACCCAACACCCGATTTGACGACGGTACCCTGCATGGCAAATCTCCTGTTCACGCCGCTTGTCTGGCGCGTTCTGTCAGTTCCTGGTTGAGCATTTCGGCAAGCAGGAACGCCAGTTCGAGCGATTGCGCAGCGTTCAACCTGGGGTCGCAATGTGTATGATATCGATCGGCAAGCCCTTCATCGGTCACGGCAACCGCGCCACCTGTACATTCGGTCACATTCTGGCCAGTCATCTCGATATGGATGCCGCCGCCAAAACTGCCCTCTGCGCGGTGGACGGCGAAGAACCCACGCACTTCGGCAAGGATCCGTTCAAAAGGCCGCGTCTTGTAGCCGCTGTCCGATTTGATCACATTGCCGTGCATCGGGTCACACGACCAGATCACTGGATGGCCTTCACGCCGCACGGCGCGGACAAGCTTTGGCAAACCGCTCTCGACCTTGTCATAACCATAACGTGAAATAAGCGTGATACGACCAGGTTCGCGCGCCGGATTCAAGAGGTCGAGCATCTTTAACAACGCATCAGGCTCAAGACTCGGTCCGCATTTGATCCCGATCGGGTTGCCGATACCGCGCAAGAACTCCACATGTGCCGAACCTTCAAACCGCGTACGATCGCCAATCCATAGGAAGTGCGCCGATGTGTCATACCAGCCGCCCGTCAGGCTGTCCTGGCGGGTCATTGCCTGCTCATAAGGAAGCAACAAGGCTTCGTGGCTAGTGTAAAAGCTGGTGCCCTTAATTTGCGGAACCGTCTCCGGCGTAATTCCGCAAGCTTCCATAAAGTCTAGCGCCTCGCCAATGCGGTCCGCCGTTTCCTTATATTTCTGCGCCCAAGGCGAGCGGCCCATATAATCATGTGTCCAGGCATGAACCTGCTTCAGATTGGCGTAGCCGCCGTTGGAGAATGCGCGCAGAAGGTTAAGCGTTGATGCCGCCTGGCTGTAGGCGCGCACCATTCGTGCTGGGTCGGGCTCGCGACCCTCAGCGTTAAATTCGATGTCGTTGATAATGTCACCGAAATAGCTCGGCAATTCAACACCACCGATGGTTTCTGTGGGTGTCGAGCGGGGCTTTGCAAACTGCCCTGCCATCCGGCCCAGCTTTACGACGGGAACCTTACCCGCAAAGGTCAGAACGACCGCCATTTGCAGTATGACGCGGAATGTGTCCCGAATGTTGTTGGGATGGAACTCCGCAAAGCTCTCGGCACAATCACCGCCTTGTAGCAGAAACGCTTTACCCTCGACGACCTTTGCGAGATCCGCGGTCAGATTTCGCGCTTCACCCGCGAAAACCAGCGGAGGGTAATTGCGAAGGATTTCTTCGGTCGAAGCCAGCGCCGCGGCGTCCCGATATTCGGGCATGTGTATACCCTCTGCGCTTCTCCAGCTATCCGGCGTCCAAGACGTCGCCATCACAAACACTCCAAAAACATATCTATCAAAGGGGCGCCCTTTAGGCGTAGTTTATTATCATAGGCAAGCAAAAGTGGCAATTTTGCGTCACTTTCGTAAAATGCAACTAAGGTGCAGTGCTTTAGCATAATATCCGCCAAATTCCCTGTTGGCAAATTGCTGAAAAGACGTCTATCAGGCCGCTGAATCGTCCAGATAAGCAGGGTAAACATGCCATCTTTGAACGGGCGTCACGGGATTTCGACGGTATTGCGGGCTTCAAATCCGCGTCGCAAATAAGGGCAGCATATGGCTACGGTCAAAAAGACAACAGGCACATCCAAAGCGCCAAGCAAGAAAACGGATAATACCGTTGCCTCCGCTGACGCACCGGCATTGAATGGGGTTCCGATGGAAGCAACAACAAGCGGTGAAGGCGACGGCGTTCGTCGTCGTGACTTTATCAACATCGCAGCGGTTAGCTTTGCCGGTGTTGGTGCTGTCGCGGTTGCTATTCCGCTGGTATCGCAAATGAGCGCAAGCGCCGACGTATTGGCCTTGGCATCTATCGAAGTCGATATATCGGCAATCCAGCCTGGCCAGGCCGTCAAGACAAGCTGGCGCAAGCAACCGATTTTTATCCGCAATTTGACACCTGTTGAAATCGCGGAAGCGAACAAGGTGGATGTTGGCTCACTCCGCGACCCGCAAACGCTGGCCGAACGTACGAAGCCGGGCAAAGAAAATTGGCTGATTACGCTGGGCGTTTGCACGCACTTGGGCTGCGTTCCATTGGGTGCCGCATCTGGAGAGGTTAAGGGCGAATATGGTGGCTATTTCTGCCCTTGCCATGGTTCGCACTACGACACCGCTGCGCGTATCCGCAAAGGTCCCGCTCCGTTGAACCTGCAGGTTCCGGAATTTGCATTTATTTCCGACACTGTCGTGAAAATCGGTTGAGGGGTTAGAGCAAGATGAGCTTTCCTTGGGCACAAGAATATACGCCGCGCGGCACGGTTACAAAGTGGGTAGACGAGCGCCTGCCCTTACCGCGTTTAGTATACAATGCAGTTGGCGCCGGCTATCCGGTTCCGCGCAACCTTAACTATTTCTGGAACTTTGGCGTGCTTGCAGGCGTTGCTTTGGTCATCCAGATTGTCACCGGCATTGTCCTCGCGATGCATTACTATGCAAGCGTAGACGGCGCCTTTAACTCGGTCGAGCATATCATGCGCGATGTGAATTCGGGCTGGTTTATCCGTTACGCGCACATGAACGGTGCAAGTTTCTTCTTCATTGTTGTTTACATCCACATTTTCCGCGGTCTTTTCTATGGCTCGTACAAGGCACCCCGTGAAATGATCTGGTTGCTCGGCGTTGTCATCTTCCTGTTGATGATGGCCACAGGTTTCATGGGCTATGTCCTCCCTTGGGGACAAATGAGCTTCTGGGGAGCACAGGTTATTACCGGCTTCTTCTCAGCCATTCCGCTCGTCGGCGAACCACTGCGCCAATGGCTGCTGGGTGGTTTCGCGCCTGACCAGGCAGCACTGAACCGCTTTTTCTCGTTACATTATCTGCTGCCGTTCGTGATTGCAGGCGTAATCATCCTGCACGTCTGGGCGCTGCATATCCCCGGATCTTCGAATCCAACGGGCGTCAGCGTTAAGGGTGAGCAGGATACGGTGCCGTTCCACCCCTATTACACTGCAAAGGACGGGTTCGGCCTTGGCATCTTCCTGATCTTCTTTGTTACGGTGACCTTCTTTGCTCCCAATATGCTGGGGCATCCGGACAACTACATCCCGGCAAACCCGCTTTCGACGCCAGCGCATATCGTGCCTGAATGGTATTATTTGCCCTTCTACGCTATCTTGAAAGCGTTCACTGTAGACTTTGGAATTCCGTTCACGGGCATCACGATTATTCCTGCAAAGTTGATGGGCGTGTTGGCAATGTTTGGATCAATTCTCCTACTTTTCTTCTTGCCGTGGCTGGATACTTCGCCTGTTCGTTCGGGTCATTATCGTCCGCTGTTCCGCAAGTTTTTCTGGTATGGCCTGATCCCGAGCATCGTCGTTCTGACCTATTGCGGCGCGCAACAGCCGCTTACGCAATGGGTTATCCTCAGCCAGATTGCTGGAGCTTACTATTTCGCGCACTTCCTGATCATCCTCCCGATCATTTCGCGCGTCGAACGGCCGTTGCCGCTGCCAAACTCAATCACCGAAGCCGTGACCGGCAAACCGCTTGAAACTGCGGCCGCGTAAAACAGAGAAAGCATAGATCATGGTTCGTTTAATTGCTTTTTTGGTGGGCTTGTTTTTCAGTGGAATGCTTCTGCTTGGCCTTGGCGATACAATCGTCAGTGCCATCAAGGAACCCGCACAGCCGACAGCTGAACATGAATTTCACAAGCTGGCACTGCCAGAGAAATTCACCTTCGATGGCCCTTTTGGTAAATATGACAAAGGCCAGCTGCAACGCGGTCTTAAGGTGTATTCAGAAGTTTGCTCGGCATGTCACAGCCTGAAGCTCGTTGCATTCCGGGATTTTGCGGCGCTTGGTTACAGCGAAGACGAGGTTAAGGCCATCGCCAAGGGTTGGAAGACCGAAGTTCCCTCGATCAACCCGGAAACTGGCGAGCCGGCAACGCGTCCGGCAATTCCTGCGGACAAGATCCCCTCGCCTTTTGCAAATGAAACTGCTGCTCGCGCCGCTAACAACAATGCGCTTCCACCTGATCTGTCATTGATCACCAAGGCGCGTGAAGGTGGCCCTGCTTATGTCTATTCTCTGCTTCTCGGCTACCGTGAGCAAGTGGGCTATAAGAACGAGGAAGGGAAGGAACTGCTCAAAGAGTTCCCCGACGCCAAGACTCCCGAGGGCCTCAACTTCAACCCGTGGTTTGCAACCTTGAATCTTGCAATGGCTGAACCGATCGCCGCCGACGATCAGGTTACTTATGACGATGGCACGAAGGCGACCAAGGCGCAGATGGCAAAGGACGTTTCGGCGTTTCTTGCATGGTCTGGAGAGCCGAAGATGGAAAACCGCAAGAGTGCGGGTTGGGCAGCTTTGGGCTTCCTTCTGATCTTCACGGTCCTGACTTGGATGTCGTACAAGAGCATATGGGCCGGCAAAAAGCATTGATTGCTGCTATCAACTAAACGGACGGGGCCGCTTTTGCGGCCCTTTCTTTTGCAATCGGGGCGTTGACGGCCTCCTCAGTTGATGGCAATAGCGGCGCACCATACGGCCAAATGGCCGGAAGCGGGTATAGCATAGTGGTAATGCACTAGCCTTCCAAGCTAGCTAGAGGGGTTCGATTCCCCTTACCCGCTCCAAAACTTTCGTCACGATGAACCTCCCTGCGCTCTGATACAAATTGCGACAAAGCAGCATTTGCGCTGACAAAGGATTGCGACATATCATTCCTACATGGAAGTCATCCGGCACCCCTGCCAGGAATGACCAAGGAATGAAACATGACCAAGACCAAGATTTTGACAGGTGTGCTGGCGCTCTCGATGGCATCGGCCATATTGTATGCTGCGCCCGGCATGAAAGCGGACGACAACGGTGGCAAGGCTGTTACCAAAACCGAGGCACTGGCAGCGGCCGACGCGCGTTTCGCAAAGATGGATGCCGACGGCGACGGCAATCTGAATGAATCAGATAAAGCGGCCAAGGTTAGAAAACATTTTGCCGATATGGATGCCGACAAGAACGGCTCAATCAATGAAACCGAGTTCGTCGCTGCGCATAAAAAACGCGCCGAAAAACGCGAAGACCGCCGCGAAAAGCACATAGGTCGTGGTGGCGGTGATGGCAAAATGGGTCGCCACGGCGGACGTCATGGTGGTGGCATGAAGATGATGGCGATGGCTGACGCCAATGGTGACAAGACTGTTTCCAAAGCTGAATTCCGCGCCGCTGTCGAAGCACGCTTTGCCAAGGCCGACACCAACAGCGACGGAACAATTTCTGCCGATGAACGTAAGGCGCAGCATAAGGGCAAATGGGGCCGTGAACGCGCTCCCATGCCGCCTGCAGCTGATGCACCCGACGCAGGCTAGCCAGCTTTGCTGGCGCGGTCTTCCCTCCCCTTTGGACCGTGTCATACCTGGCCGGAGGAGTTTCCCCTCCCTTCTCCTCCGGCCTTTTTCTTGCGTGTCGGGCAATAATCGCCAAGGAGTGGGGTCGTAATGAACAAATCCCGCCCTCACCTGCTGCTCGTCGACGACGAAGCCTCGATCCGCGATCCGCTCGGCAAATATCTCGAGCGTCAGGGCTTTCGCGTGACCGAAGCCGGCGATGCATCTATCGCCAGGTCCTCTTTGCTGTCTTACGATATTGACCTTGTCCTTCTCGACATCATGATGCCGGGCGAGGATGGCTTGAGCCTATGTCGTCATATTTCGGCAAATGATGGTCCACCCGTTATCTTGCTGACCGCGAAGTCAGAGGAAACCGACAGAATTGTCGGACTTGAAATCGGCGCTGACGATTATGTTGTTAAGCCCTTCTCACCGCGTGAACTGGTGGCGCGCGTGAAAGTCGTGCTGCGCCGCGTTTCTTCCGGGACGCCTAAACAAGACCGGATGGGCGATAGTTATAACTTCGCTGGCTGGACCCTCAATACTGCAGAACAGTCATTGTATGACCTCGAAGGGGTGCTGATCCCGCTCTCGTCGGGCGAGCATCGGATGCTAGAAGCATTGGTCACCCGCGCGGGCCAAATACTGACACGTGACCAGCTGCTAGATCTGACGCGTGGCCGCGAAGGCGGCCCGTTCGACCGCGCAATCGACAATCAGGTCAGCCGACTACGCCGCAAGATTGAGGCTGATCCCAAGGATCCGCAGCACATTAAAACAATATGGGGCGGCGGTTATCGCTTTTCGACGGAAGTGAAACGTTTGTGAGTCACGTCGGCCGCATTCATATTTGGCCGCGTAGCCTTTATGGGCAGATACTGCTTGTCGCGGCGTCAGCCTTGCTGGTCGCACAAGCAATCAATGCGACGCTGCTACTTGCTGGAGCACGCAACCGTGCGGTCGCCGAAACATCAACGATGATCATTAGCCGGGTCGCCAACCAGATCGAGCGACAGGAAGCCACTGGCATCCCGATTGGTAACGCCGATTGGTCAAGCCGACAAAAGAGCGACGGCGCGGAGCGGAGACGCCGCCGTGCGCCGCCGGTTGCGATTTCCGTAGGATCGGCGCCATTGCTTATTGAACGCGCCACCCTGCAAACCGATATTTCCGAGCGTGCGACCGAATTTCTGCGACAGGGCGATATCGTGCTGTCTGACGTCCGCGTATCGGCGGTGTCGGTCAAGCTGCTGCCTGCCGGCCTACGCGATCAACAGCTGAAGCGTTGGCAGCGCGCGCGGCTGCGTAAGCCCGACCAACCGCTACCAAATAATGCGGTTTTATTCACCGCCCGCTTGCCCGACGGCCAATGGATCAATGCCGCGGGCCTAGTTCGACCGGCCGAAAACGCATCGATTTTTGCGTTACTGTTTCAGACGCTCTTGTTGTTCGTAGCTGTGATGGTGCCGCTTGCGCTGGTAGCGCGGCGGATCGCAAAGCCACTGGTAACGCTTACCGAGCGGGTACAGCGCGTTGGGCTTACCGATGAGATCGTGCCGATGCAGAGCCGGGGGCCGGATGATATCAAACAGTTAATCGAGGCATTCAACGCCATGCAGGCGCGTGTTTCGACACTGTTAGGCGAAAAGGATGTAATGCTCGGTGCAATTGGACACGATCTCAAAACCCCGCTTGCCGCCCTTCGCGTGCGAATTGAATCGGTCGATGACGATGGCGAGCGTGACAAAATGGCAGCGACTATCGATGAGATGGTGACAATTTTGGACGACATACTCACGCTGGCACGGCTCGGAAAATCTGGCGAGGCATTGCAGTCAGTCGACATCGGCGCGCTGGTCGAATCTATTGTCGAAGAGTTTCCGGCAGCTATCCTTGATACATCCGATATCCGTATTGTCGCCAATATCCGTCCGGTATTGCTGCGACGAGCGCTGCGCAATTTGATAGGCAACGCAATCAGCTACGGCAAAGTTGCCAGGGTCAGCATTGCCGCGAATTGGGGACATGTTTCGATAGAGATTGAAGATGATGGCCCAGGAATAAACTCCGCCCTGACAGAAAGCATGTTCGAGCCATTCACCCGCGCGGAAAAATCGCGCAGCCGTACTACGGGTGGTTCGGGTCTTGGGCTCACCATATCGCGGGCCATTGCGAGAGCGCATGGCGGCGATGTTGTTCTGCAAAACCGCAGCCAAGGTGGTTTGAAAGCAACTTTATCGTTCACCGCGGGATAAACCGACCTCCGGAAGCGTGGATGTGGGAACGCGTCCAGAGGCCGGTATCTTCGAGCGTGGCAGCACAAAACTGTACCCTCTGCCGACCGAATTACCGCCATTTCAGATGGACCAGTATCGCAGCTTTCGCTGCTCAAGAAATGGCGGTTAAACCGGTCTGATTGTTAGAACGGTAATGGCCAGAAATAGTTTAGCCGGTGGGTTGCGATTTCCACGTTCCGCTATTCTGGAACTCTGGCTTTACATTAGTTGCTTGCGGCAGGCGCTCGCCGCCAAAGGCAGCTTCACCGCCCCGGCTGCGCGCTTCGCGTGAATAATCGGGCGCCGCATAGTTAGCTGCTGCGCTGTGGCGTGACGGTGCAATATCGGCGTAGGGCAAAGGCGGCGCAATCGACGACGACGCCGGCATAGCAGCTTGCGCGTTGGCCTCTGCTTTCAAGCGCGCGGCTGCAAATTCTTTTTCATATCGTTTTTGCAGCTGGATAGGATCGAGGTCGTTCGCAAGCGACGGGGTCCAGACACGGGGCTTGGGACCGGGAAATGGCTCGCGACCCGCATGTCCGCGGAAGAACGCAGATTGACGTCCGGCGCTACCCTTCCAGCTGTAGAACCGATGCGCACCGATCGTACCGACGAAGTTCAAACTCGGCGCCCAGTAAGGATACACGTAGGTCGCATGATAATGTGTCGCCATACCGACAGGCGCGTAAACATATCCGGAAAGCGCATCGGCTGCGACCCTTTGCGCGCGAAGCCACGCCGCACGGGCAGGTATGCGGGCCATTGAACCGTCGCAGCTATAACTGAACTGGCAGCCGGTAGCCCGTTCCGAACCCTGATAGATTACACCGCAAACTGTATTGGGATAAGTCGGGTGCCGCATTCTGTTCAGAATGACTTGAGCGACCCCGCGTTGGCCCGCATCGGGCTCGTTCGCTGCCTCATAATAGATCGCATCGCTTAGGCATTTAAGGGCGCGGCTGTGATCGACTGTTCCGGTGCGCATCACGAAAGGCCGTGCCGCGCCTCCCGCCGTAAAATCGCCCGGCGCCTTGATATCTGAAGGCGGCGTATCTTCTGTTAAAGCCGCGATCTCGCCACGCCCGACGTCGTAGCTCAAGGGTGGATTGGAATAGTTCTGATCAAGATAATAAAACGCCGAACCCGGGAAATTCTCCGCAGGATACTCCGCATCCCACTTCAGTTTGGTTGGCGGCGCCATTTTAGATGAATCGGAAAATGGCGCGATCTGAGCAACCGACGGCACAATGGCAAGTAAAGCAAATGCAATGAGGACCAACAGGATTTCCCGCGTGCCGATCAGGCGGCGGCGTGCGGCCTTCCGCTCTACTCGCGGGCGGGGGAAAGCGGTATCACTGATATTCTCGTGAATCATGCCGTTACTGTACGCCGCCTCGGACACTTTTAGGTGACGGTTCACTACACCAAAGTTGTAAAGACTGCGCCCGCCATTTTCGCCCTGTGCCAGCATGGGACGGCAACAGCTTAAGTTGTTAATTGTCGTAAAATGCCTCTATTTATGAACTACCTATCAGAAACCCTGTCATCACCGCCGCAAGCGAAACGGCCCGTAACATCCGTCCCTTTCGACCCAGCCGCAATATCGTTCGACCTGCGCCTTCAAAGCCGTTTCCGGATCGCACCTGCTTTATCATGATCTGGAATTCTGGGCCGTCTAGCATTTCCGGAGAATAGCGTAGTCGCTCAACAATTTTGCGCCGGACATTATTGGCAACGCCCGGTTTGTCGAACAACGTATCGAGGTCATCGAGTTCCGGAAGCGTGATGCAGTCGTTAAATAACGTCAGATGCCCTTCGCTGCAGCGGACATGATCTTCCCAGGCAATCGCCGCAGCTTTGGCCTGTTCATGGGCATATTTCTTACTCACCTGTCCCGGCGATCTGCGATACAGCAGCAGTCGGTCGGGCAGGTTGGCAATCTGGGTCAGCCGCGATGCGCGCAGCCACAAATCATAGTCTTCAGCATGCCGGAAAGCGGCGCGATAACCACCCAATTGACGCGCCACAGATGTTAGCATCATTACGGACGGATGGCATAACGGAGGACCGTCGAAGAGCCGGAGCGCCACCGCTTCTGGCATTTCAGGGTAGGTGTCCGTTGCGCCAATGAGATTGCCTTGCGCGTCAATATCATGGCTGTTGCTGCCCAATATCCCGATTTCTGGATTCGCCTCCAAAAATGCCAGCTGCCGCGAAAATCGGTCGGGCATGGCAATGTCATCACAATCCATGCGCGCCAAATACGGGGCGCGAGCCATATCGATAAGTTGATTCAGGCTTGCCACCAGCCCCCGATTTTTGCAGGCGATGACATGAACGCGCGAATCTGCCTTCGCTAGCTCGCGTAGTATTTTCAGGCTGCTGTCGGTCGATCCATCATCCATGATCAAAAATTCAAATTCGAAAAAATGCTGGTCGAGAATCGACCGCACCGCCGGGTACAGAAATTGCGCGCCATTATAGACGCTCATAATCACCGAAACGCGAGGGCCTGTTGCCATGACCATGAACTAGCGGCTAATCGTCTCAAATTAGTTTCCAGGATAAGAATTTTTCATGCGCATTGCACTATACCAGCCGGACATAGCAGGAAATGTCGGCGCCGTTTTGCGCACTTCAGCCTGTCTCGCAGTGCCCTGCGATATTATCGAGCCGTGCGGATTTGCCTTTTCGGAGCGCGCCTTGAAACGTGCAGGCATGGATTATGCAGCTCAGGCACAGATTTGCCGCCACGCCGACTGGCAAAGCTTTCTAGAGACCCTTGGTGGTGCGCGGATTGTCTTGATGTCCAGCAAGGCATCAACACCGCTGCCGCAGTTCAAATTTCAGTACGACGATGTTATCCTGATGGGCTCGGAAAGCAGCGGCGCACCAGTCGAAGTCCATGACCGTGCGGATGCTCGTGTATGCATTCCAATGGCCGCCGGATTTCGGTCCTTGAACATTTCGGTATCGGCTGGCATCGCATTGGCCGAAGCATTACGACAGACACAACAGTTTCCCGGAGAGAATGCGTGACCCTGATCCTCGATACCCGCCAGCAAGCAGCACGCGAATGGTTTGAGTCCTTGCGAGACCGGATTACCGCGGCGTTTGAGGAAATTGAACGCGAAGCCGGGTCGGACGCGTCATTCGAATATACACCTTGGGACCGTAACGATCACAACGGGTCGCCTGGCGGGGGCGGCGTGCGAGGAGTCATGAAGGGCAAAGTCTTCGAAAAGGTTGGGGTCAACGTGTCAACGGTTGGCGGCAGCTTTAATCCTGAATTTGCCAAGACTATTCACGGTGCGGCAGAAGACCCCAATTTCTTCGCAACGGGTATTAGCCTTGTGGCGCACATGTCGAACCCGCATGTCCCTGCCGTGCATATGAATACGCGCTATCTGGTTACAACCAAAAGTTGGTTTGGCGGCGGTGCCGACCTTAACCCACCTGTCCCTTATGACGAAGACACCGCTGATTTCCATGCCCGACTGCGTGCAGCGTGCGCGCCTTATGGGCCCGAAGTGTATGAACGTTATAAGGCATGGGCTGAGGAATATTTCTGGATACCACATCGCAATGTTCATCGCGGCGTTGGCGGGATTTTCTACGACCATCTGGAAAACACTAGTGATGCGTTGTTCGAACAGAATTTTGCGCTGACTCGCGACGTTGGTGATGCTTTTCTCGATATTTTCCCCAAACTCGTCCGCCGCCGAATGAACCAGCCGTTCACGGCCGAAGAAAAGCAGGCACAACTGCGCTGGCGAGGGCTCTATGCCGAATTCAATCTCGTATATGATCGCGGAACGACTTTCGGTCTAAAAACCGGCGGTAATGTCGATGCCATTCTGATGAGCCTTCCACCCGAAGTGGCCTGGGATTGATACAGGATGCCACTTAGCCCAATTGCCCCCGGCGAGATCGGCGCAATTGTCACTTCCCTCGAGATGATCGCCCGGCCTGCCCTGCGCGCGATGCCATTCTCGGACCTGCGATTGGAACGGTGGAACGCGCCAGCGAACGAAAAATATCGCGCGCTGTATCGCAGAATAGGCGAGCCTTGGCTTTGGTTCTCGCGGCTGGAACTCCACGATGCCGCCCTTTCCGCCATAATCCACGATCCTAAAGTGCGGATATGGGCAATACTAGACCGGCGTGGGATCGAAGTCGGCATACTCGAGCTGGATTTTCGCGAAAACGGCCAGTGCGAAATCGCCTTTTTTGGACTTGTCCCGGAACTCGCCGGTCAGGGCTATGGACGCTGGCTTATGGCAATGGCACTGCAGGCAGGATGGGCAGAACCTGGTGTGGCACGCATGTGGGTGCATACTTGTACGTTGGATGGGCCGGGTGCGCTGAACTTTTATATCAAGTCGGGTTTCACACCCTATCAGCGGCAAATAGAAACTTTTCCCGATCCACGGCTTACCGGGTTAATTCCACGCGAAGCAGCGCCACAAATTCCGGTCATCGTATGACTATTGCTGACGCTGTGGATTGGGAGGTTTCAGAAGGCCTAACGGCATATCTTGACGCGGTGGCGCGGATGGAGGCCTTGCAAACTGCAATCCGCGAAGACGGAGCGCGCGAGCTGATCTGGTTGCTCGAACATCCGCCGCTTTACACCGGCGGCACCAGTGCGGACCCCGCCGAATTACTCAGCCATCAATTCCCCGTTCACCACACAGGGCGCGGTGGACGATACACCTATCACGGACCTGGTCAGCGCGTTGGCTATGTCATGCTTGACCTCGCCAAGCGTTGCAAAGACGTGCGCTGCTATGTCCATGCGCTTGAAGGCTGGGTTATCGACGCTCTCCTGCAGTTCGGTGTCGAAGCGCGGCGCGCGGAAGGTCGGATTGGTATCTGGTGCGACACTTGCAGCGGACAGGAGGCAAAAATCGGTGCTATTGGTGTACGCATCCGACGGTGGGTGACGATGCACGGCTTTGCCGTCAACATATCACCCAACCTGTCGCATTTTGGCGGGATTGTGCCCTGCGGCATCGCTGAATATCCCGTCACCAGCCTCACCGACCTTGGTATCGACGCAACGCCCCAGGATTTCGACGAAGCGCTCGCTGTCACCCTCCCGGAATTCCTCAACACGCTTGCCAAAGCAAGTGGAGAATGTAGGGTCGCGCCGGAATAAGCCGGAGAGAATTGTATGCGCTTCCACTATTTCGCCCCAGCAATCGCACTGCTTGCTTTGACAGCCTGCGGTGGATCCAAGGAGGACAATCAGGTCACCGAAACCCGTATGGATGATCTCGATAGCGTGGAAGGAACTATCAGCGACGACATGATCAACACGGACGAGGCTACAGACGAAGCGCCCGTCGAAGCAGCACCGGCGGATTCAACAGCGTCTAAATCGCAAGAACCTAAAGCCAAGCTCGACAAAGTGCAGTCCAAAGAAACCGGTGGGCCCGATATCGTCAAGATCGACACGGCAAGCGAACCGAAGTGATTATCGGCAAATCGCTAACACTGCCCTGCCGCGCAGTGCTGACGAACCGTATCGCCAAAGCAGCGATGACTGAAGGCTTGGCCGACATCAATGGCCGGCCTACGGCTGAGCTTGAGAAGCTTTACGGTATTTGGTCAGACGGCGGTGCTGGGCTTCATCTCTCCGGCAATATTCAGATTGACGCAGACCATCTCGAGCGGCCCGGCAATGTCATCATCGACCGCATGCCTGACGAGGAGATGCACGCAGCATTGAAGCGGTGGACGGCCGCCGCAACGCGGAACGGCAATCATTTCTGGGCACAGATCAGCCACGCCGGGCGGCAAACGATGAAAGCAGTCAATCCGCACCCGAAAGCCCCGTCGGCGGTCAAGGTTGGATTGCCCGGCGGGCAATTTGGCATGCCCGTGGCGCTTGCCGAAGACGAAATTTTGAACCTGATAAGCCGGTTTGGCCAGGCCGCGAAAGCTTGCCAGGATACAGGCTTTACCGGCGTCCAGATCCACGCCGGGCACGGCTACCTGATTTCGCAATTCCTCAGCCCGCGCTCGAACCAACGCGAAGACCGTTGGGGCGGCAGTATTGAAAACAGAGCGCGGTTTCTGATGTTTACGATCAATACGGTTCGGCAACTCGTTGGCGCTGATTTCCCGATATCGGTCAAGCTCAACAGCGCAGATTTCCAGCGCGGCGGATTTGCATTTGAGGACAGCTTGCAAGTCGCACGCTGGCTGCAGGATGCGGGGGTTGATCTCATCGAGATTTCCGGGGGGACTTACGAACAACCCAAGCTGCTCGGTTTGGAAGGGTTGGAGGCGGAAGAACTGCAAGCGGTGGCGGAAACCACATTGGCCCGGGAAGCCTATTTTGTCGATTTCGCCAAGGCCATGAAAAACGAATTGACGATCCCGCTAATGGTCACAGGCGGCTTTCGCACCGCTTCGGCAATGGAGCAGGCGCTTAGATCTGGCGCTGCGGATGTCATTGGCCTTGGCCGACCAATGTGCGTCATGCCTGAGGCTCCGCGACGCTTATTTGGCGGGATGGCGATGCTGCCGAAGGTTGAGAACCAACTAAAGCTACTGCCCGACTGGTTGTCGGGCTTGCGCAAAATAAAAATGGTGCGGGGACTTGAAGGTTTCGCTGTGCAGTTCTGGTTTTACAGCCAGCTATACGCGCTTGGCCGGACAGGCCGGACCAAGCTTGATATAACCGTTTTTGCGGCGATGCGCGAGGTTGAAAGCTACCAAAAAAACTGGCTGAAAGAACGGCGCACAGCCGGATTTTAATCGCCTTCACCCGGCTCAGCGCTAAAATATTTGTCGAACTTGCCTTCTTCGCCCTTATGCTCATCGGCATCGGCGGGCGGTTCGCGGCTGGACGTAATGTTCGGCCATTCCGCGCTGTACGTCGTGTTCAGTTCAAGCCATTGTTCCAACCCGTTTTCGGTGTCAGGCAAAATTGCTTCTGCAGGGCATTCAGGCTCGCACACACCGCAATCGATACATTCATTAGGGTTGATGACGAGCATATTTTCGCCTTCATAGAAGCAGTCGACCGGGCAAACTTCGACGCAATCCATATATTTGCACTTGATGCACGCATCGGTCACTACATAAGTCATTGGCAACACACTCCCAAATCTGTCCGCCCCAAAACTATCCAAATGTGCGGCATTCTCCATTTGCTGCCTATTGCTAGGCGGCCGTCCAAGTCAACGGGGGAATATCGCTGTATGACGATTTTTATTCGAGCAGCTGATAGCAAATCTGCGCTTCGGCGTTTGGACCACGGCG
>JANMQN010000113.1:0-28026 GCA_031370535.1 Sphingomonadales bacterium
GCGCCGCGATCTTTATCGAAGAAAAATGTGCGCGGTTCAAACTTCTGCGCTTGCGCAATCAGGAAATTCAGCACGACAGTCTTACCCGACCCCGAAGGTCCGATCAGGGTGAAGTTGCCCAGGTCGCCGCTGTGCAGATTAAAGAAATAGGGCGTGCTTGAGGTGGTCTCCAGCACCGTGATCGGCTCTCCCCATGGCCCGCCAGCAGGCACGCCAATCGGGAAGCCATGCAATGAAATCAGCCCTGACAAATTGGCGGTCGACACCAGCGCCTTGCGGGCGATAAAGTCTGCGTTGCCGGGAAATTGTGCCCAGAACGCGCTTTCGAGGTTAAGATCTTCGCGCACTGCAACTGCGCCGATATCGGCGAGTGACGCCTGTACATCGGCGACTGCTGCATCGAGCGCTGACAGGCTCGCCGCGCGGACATGGACAGTCAGATGATGCTCGCCATAGGCCGCAGCACCTCCGGTCAGCTCGTCCTTCGCGCCAAGGAGACCTTGGCGCAACGTCGTGGTTTCGTCCGAAGCAGCGCGTAACCTGCGCAGCGCCAAACCAATGCGTTCGTCGGCAATCTGCCGGTCGACAAAGGCAAAGCTCTCGGTCAGCGTCAATTCGTGCGGCAGGCGCAGCAGATTGTCGAGCATCCCCGGCGTGGTGTTTGCCGGATAATCCTTGATCGACACAATAGCACCGAAACGCGACGTTTCAGCGCTTGCACCTTTGAGGTGCAGCGCGTCGAGACCGAAGCTAATCCGCTTATAGGGTAAGTAATGTCCGGCATCGCCGCTGGGTTCAAGCACCGGCTGCATTTCCCCATTATACAGTGCGGACAATATCTCCAGCGGTTCGGAGCAAATACCACCTACACCCTGATACCGCTCGAGTACGCGAGGGCCGTAACGAGTGAGCGCAGAAAGCAGGTTAATCCGGGCGGCATCAAGTTCTCGCAACTCGCGTGCCTGTTCAGCAAGGCGCTCAGCGCTGTTCCGTTTACCGCTGCCCCATTTGGTGAGGCGCTCGACAAAGCCGACCTTGCCGCGAGCCGGACGGCGAACGAGCATCAGCACGATGTCGTTGATGTAAAGCTGCTTGCTACGAAGTCGTTTTTGCCAAGCCGCATCGAGAACACGAGCAAAACCGACGGGTTGCTCGCCTGAAAGTTCGGCAGCAACTTGGCGGCGGATGACGTGGCAGTAAAGCATCAGGTTGCTGTTGGCGATGCCGCGCATGACCACGTCGCGCACAGCCGCCATATGGTTCAGCGTTTCGCTGTCAGCTGTTTCAAACGAGATGCCGTCGAGTTGAATTATCTGGATCAACTCATCATTGCGGGTCGCCAATGTATGATCGTTGACGTGTCCGGCATAAGGCAGCCGATCGCCGGCACGCGGGTCGAGCTTTGCTGGATTTTTTGGCGCAGCTTTCATAGGTCAGGGCCGATAGCTGTTGCAGCGCCACAAATCGTGGGTTCGGGTGCGGCCGCATCGGCTGACCTTGGTAATCCACAGATCGAAAATCCGCGGCTCGCGCAAGCAGGCCATATATCCGATCGCGTGAATGATGGCAGCGGCGGGAATTGCCCAGAACGAACGGCTGATCAGGAATATCTCGGTTGTGACAACCAGATTGATGATGAAATAGCTATAGGTCACGCCCGCAAACATCTGCGGCTGCGTAAGTGCGCGAAAAACAGGAGTGCGACTGAGCGGCGTCATTGCCTAGCCCCCGACAGCAGCGACGCGAATTCCCGAAACAATCGCCGTAGCACCGAACAGCACGAAGCACCCAACAATCACCGTCGCGCCGAACCGCCAGTTCATTCGTCCGGTCAACATCATCAGTCCGACGACCGCGACAGCGATGACAGCGGCGGTGGTGGCGACGTTGCCGAGCAAAGTCCCCTGCATCCAGCTAAGTGCATTCACAATCGGCCCCGAACCTTGCGGGTCGACGCCCGTAACTTGCGCAAAGGCGTTCTGCGGAAGCACTGCAGCAAGAGCGGCCATGCCAAGGAGTTTTTTGTTCTTCACTTTCATCATGACCTCATTCAATGTTCATAGCGAAAGGCCATGGTGGCCGACATCCGCCGCATGATTTGCCGGACGTAATTTTGGGTCTCACGGTAAGGCGGGATTCCGCCATATTTCATAACGGCACCCGGACCTGCATTGTATGCAGCAAGAGCAAGCGGGACGTTGTTGCCAAACCGTTCCAATTGCTCACGCAGATAGGCCGTGCCGCCTGTGACATTCTGACGAACATCGTGCGGGTTGGTCACACCTAGCTGACGCGCAGTGCCAGGCATCAACTGCATCACACCAATCGCCCCTGCGGATGAACGGGCACGCGGATTATATCGCGACTCCTGCCATGCTACGGCATCGACCAAATCCCGATTTATCCCGTAACGCGCAGCAGCGTGCTGTATATGTTGCCGGACGCCTTTCTGCGATGGCGTCGGTTCTGGCATTGGCACAGTCGATACTGGCGCGTAGCCGTCAAACGCGATCGCCGGCTCTGGCTGCCATGCGGGGCGTGATATTTCGACAAAATTGCCATTCGTCGCCAGCTCGAAGACATCGGCATGTGCTGCAGCCGGTGTGAGCATTGAACCCGAAAGGGCGAAAAACAGAGGAAAGGCGCGGCTTGGGACCATGAGGTGAGCCTAAATGGCACAGATTGATAATTGGTTAATAATTCCTATCCGTCCGCCTCAATCCGCACATATCTTAAGCGCGATTAACCACTTACCGAAATAGTGTATTGAGTAATCCCGGTTAGCTCCCCTTTAATTGTGAAACCGATCCCGACACCCTCGGCGATTGCATTCATGGATCAGGTGGGGGGTACTGTATGAAGGAAGCGTTGCATCCGGTCAGTCTTGACGGAGCGGTCGAAATCGATGCGCCGTCCGACTTCATTCCCGCAATAGCGGATCCGCGATCAGCAACTTCGCCACTTATATATGCCGTCCCTGCTGCATCGCTCGCACTTGCAGCTTGCGGTGGCGGAGGTGGAGGCAGCAGTCCGACACCCGCGCCGCCGCCAACCGCGCAGGTCGCAAAGCCATCCACCGAGGCAGAAGCAGCGCGCTTCATACTGAAGTCGAGCTTGTCAGTGTCCGATGCAGAAATCAGCAACATCCGGTCGATAGGTTATGAGCCTTGGCTAAACGCGCAAATGGATGCAGCGATTAGCCAGACCGGCGTCGCATGGTTGTCGTCGCGTGGCTACGACCAGATTACTACCGACAATTTCTTCGATAATGAATATCCCGGTGACTACATGATCTGGAACCAGCTCATGACCGATGCCAACGCCGTCCGCAAACGCGTTGCGCTTGCGCTTTCGGAGTTTTTCGTGGTTTCGCTGCAGGGGCTGGACTTCAGCTGGCGCGCGCAAGCAATCGCCTTTTACTGGGATCAACTCAATAACAATGCATTCGGCAATTATCGAAAACTGCTCGAAGATGTGACAGTCAACCCGGCAATGGGCTACTATCTCAGCACGCGCGGTAACCGAAAAGAAGACACACGCACCGGCCGAGTACCAGACGAGAATTATGCGCGCGAAGTAATGCAGTTGTTCACTATCGGCTTATATCAACTTAATAACGACGGCAGCCGCAAACTCGACGCAAACAACCAGCCCATTGAAACCTACACAAACGCCGACGTTACCAATCTGGCGCGGGTATTCACAGGCTATGACTGGGACTTCACGGGGAACGTCAAAACACCATCGGCAAGCGATCCTACGCGGATGATCAACAGCACCGGTTATGTCCTGAAGCCGATGACGATCGACAATACAAAATGGGAATTCCCTTCGACGACCAGCCAGCACTCGACACTGGAAGCAACCTTCTTGGGCACGACGATTGCTGCGAATACCGATGGGACTACGGCGCTAAAAACTGCACTCGATACCTTGTTCAATCACGCCAATACCGGGCCGTTTTTTGCACGGCAGATGATCCAGAGGCTGGTGACGAGCAATCCAACCCCTGCTTATGTAGGTCGTGTCGCAAACGCCTTTAACAATAACGGTTCCGGTGTCCGCGGAGATTTACGGGCAGTTTTTAAAGCCATCTTGCTTGATGATGAAGCGATGAATGCAGCGGGCCTGACCACGCCGACCTTCGGCAAGGTGCGCGAGCCCATATTGCGTTTCGTGCAGTGGGCTCGAACTTTCGGGGCGACCTCTACCAGCGGCAATTGGCGGATCGGCAACCTGTCGGACCTCGCGAGCGGGCTTGGCCAAAGCGCTCTGCGCTCGCCATCCGTATTCAATTTTTTCAGGCCCGGATATGTGCCGGCCAACACCGCGATCGCGACCAACTCGCTCGTCGCCCCGGAATTCCAGCTGGTCAACGAAACAAGCGCGCCCGGTTACGTCAACTATATGACGTCGGCTATCGGCAGCACAAACGGCGTCGGTGGCGATGTAAAAGCAGCTTACACTAGCGAGCTAGCGCTTGCCGACAATTCTGCAGCCTTGCTCGACCGCATCTGCCTCTTACTGGCGGCAAACCAGATTTCGGATGGTACAAAAGCAACGATCAAGACCGCACTTGATGCGACGACGGTTACGGCAGCCAGCACAACCGCCGAAAAACAGCGGCGGGTTTATATGGCTATCCTTCTCGTCATGGCTTCACCCGACTATCTGGTCCAGAAATAAGGCAGCACGATCATGCACATCAGCAAAAAGGATGATTTGTCACGGCGCGCCTTTCTGCGTCGTTCGAAACAAGTAGCGATTGCCGGGACCGCATCGTCTTGGGCGATGGGACTGGCCGGAATTGGCGAGGCCGCGGCGTTCAGTGCTGGCACCGACTACAAGGCGCTGGTCTGCATTTTCCTATATGGTGGCAATGACCATAACAGCACGCTCATCCCTTTCGATTCAACCAATTACGACCTTTATAGCGCGATACGCGGCGGCGGCCCAGGCCAGACCGCTGGCGGCATCACCCTCGCCCGTGCAAGTCTTGCAGCAACGGCACTGACCCCGGCTGGCGGACAGGTGCTTACCAACAACGTTCAATATTCGCTGGCGCCTGAAATGACGCGGCTGAAGGCGTTGTTCGACGCGGGCAAGATGGCACCCCTGTTGAATGTCGGTCCGCTTGTAACGCCGCTGACACTGGCCCAATATCAAAGCTCCAATCTCGTCGCCAACCCGCGTCCGGCGAAACTGTTTTCGCACAACGACCAGCAGTCAACATGGCAGTCGTCTAAACCCGAAGGCGCGACCGATGGATGGGGCGGCCGCATGGGCGACCTTGCATTGTCGAGTAATACCAATTCGCTATTCACCTGCATCTCGGCAACCGGCAATGCAGTGTTCCTGTCAGGTCAGCAGGCTTTGACCTATCAGGTCTCGTCAAATGGTGCACTTGCGGTGAACGGCATCAAGAATAATTTGTTCGGTTCATCCGCCGGAAGTACAGCGCTGCGGACGTTGATGACTCAAACCAGTAACAACGTCTTCGAAGCTGAGTATAACCGTGTCGCTAAGCGTGCAATCGATGCCGAAGGCGTGGTGACGGCTGCGTTGCAGCCGATAACGCTCGCCACTTCGTTTACACCAGCAACCGGCCGCAATTCACTTGCCGAACAGCTGCGTGTTGTCGCCCGACTGATCGCAGCGCGGCAACCTATGGGTGCTCGCCGTCAGGTGTTCATGGTCAGTATGGGCGGCTTTGACTTGCACGATAATCTAATCCGCAATCAGGGCGGTCTTATGGGTCAGCTCGATTTCGCCATGGATGCCTTTTACCGGGCGACTGTCGAACTGGGTGTCGCCGACAAGGTGACTACCTTTACCGCATCCGACTTTGGCCGCACGCTGCAATCCAACGGCGATGGATCCGACCATGGATGGGGGTCGCACCATTTCATCATGGGCGGGGCAGTCAATGGCGGGCGCTATTATGGTGTGGCACCGCAGATTTCTGTCCGCAGTACCGATCAGGTTGGACAGGGCCGTCTGCTGCCGACAGTGTCGGTAGACCAATATGCTGCAACCCTTGCAAGCTGGTTCGGCGTTTCAACCTCCGAACTAACCAGTGTCGCCCCAAATATTGGGCGATTCAGTAGCAGCAATCTAGGTTTTCTAGTATAAAAGTGGCAAGAATCCCGGCTAAGCTGACCGTAAGGGGTTGATATTCCCCCCGCAGCGCCATTCCCGCCATATTCGCTTGACGCGACACGGCATTTCGCCTTGTGGCAATTTCATGCGATTTTTCTCAGACAACGCCGCCCCCGTGCATCCAAAGGTCATGCAGGCGATGGCCGACGCGAACCAGATCGACACCGCTTATGATGGCGACCAGTGGAGCCAAGCATTAGATGCGAGGTTTGCAAAGCTTTTCGGTGTCGATGTAGCCATACTGTGGGTTACAACCGGGACTGCGGCTAATTGCCTTGCGCTGACCTCATTATGCCAGCCGCATCAGGGCATTATCTGCCATCGTGAAGCGCATATCGAAGTCGATGAATGCGGCGCGCCGGGTTTCTATACCGGTGGCGCGAAGCTCATGCTGGTCGACGGCGAAGGCGCAAAAGTAACGCCCGCCACGGTGGAAAATCTGTTGAGCAGCATTCGTAATGACGTTCATCAGGTTCAGGCCGGTGCGCTCTCAATCACGAACGCGACAGAATATGGTCTCGTCTACACGCCATCCGAAGTTGCCGCGCTTGGCGATTTATGTCGCGAACGGAAGCTCGGCTTCCATATGGACGGGGCGCGGTTCGGCAACGCAGTCGCCTCGCTGGGATGCCATCCTGCAGATGTAACAGTGACAGCTGGCGTCAACGTGCTCAGCTTCGGCTTTGCGAAAAATGGCGGGATGGCGGCAGAGGCTTTGGTATACTTCGACCCCGCCGATGCTGACGCCGCCCGCTATCGCCGCAAAAGGGCTGGCCATTTGCAAAGCAAGGGCCGGTTTCTGGCAGCACAGTTGCTGTCTATGCTCGATGGCGATTTATGGATCAAAAATGCCCGCGCGGCCAATGCAGCGGCGCAGATTATCGCAGACGCGGCTCCGCAACGGCTACTGCACGCTGTTGAGGCAAATGAGATTTTCATCCGGCTGACTGCGACAGAGGCGGCGGCGTTGCGAACCCAAGGCTTTGATTTTTACGATTGGGGAGAGGGCGCGGCACGGCTTGTCACAAGCTGGCACCATGTCGAGGCGGATGTTGCTCCGCTTGCAAAAGCGATTGCTGCACTGTGAGTCAATCTGGCGCTGCATTGGTCCCTGAGCCGGGGCTCTTAGCCCCGCGCGTGCTGGTGCCTTTTTTAATCGTATCTCTAATCTGGGGGTCGACCTGGCTGGTGATCCGCGATCAGCTTGGCACGGTGCCGTCCAGCTGGTCAGTGACCTATCGTTTCGGCGTAGCAGCAGTCGGCATGATTATCCTTGCGCTGGTGATGCGTCAGCCGCTGAAGATCGACCGCGCCATGATCGGTTGGACGATGCTGCTGGGCATCATGCAGTTCGCGCTCAATTTTAATCTCGTTTACGCCGCCGAACATCATATTACATCGGGCTTAGTCGCAGTAATTTTCGCCCTGTTAATCGTGCCCAATGCTTTGCTGGCGAAATGGTGGCTGGCGCGCCCGATTGGCATGGCGTTCATCCTCGGGTCCGCAATCGCGGCATGCGGCGTCGCGTTGTTGATGATCCAGGAATATCGCGCTGCACCGGTCGGGGGGGAAGAGGTAATACTAGGGCTGACGCTGACGCTGTGCGGCGTCGCGTCGGCATCGGTATCAAACGTGCTGCAAGTGACGCCCAAGATCGCCCGCGTTCCGACCATCACAATCCTTGCATGGTCGATGCTGTGGGGCAGCCTTGCCAATGCCGCGTTTGCATTTGTAGCGTACGGTCCGCCAGTGATCGACATGCGCCCTGCTTATCTCGCCGGAGTGCTATATCTCGGCATTATCGGCTCGGTAGTAACCTTCCCGCTTTATTTCCGGCTGATACGCGACATCGGTCCCGGCAAGGCTGCCTATACTGGCGTGCTTATCCCGGTAATCGCGATGATATTGTCGACTATATTCGAGGGCTATAGCTGGTCAGCGCTCGCATTGGGTGGCGGCGTGCTTGCGATGACTGGCCTTGTCGTGGCGATGCAAGCGCGCAAAGCTTAGGACTCGCCAAATATATAGACTCGCGTTAGGCTCGCTTCAAATAAAGGGAGAGATTTATGGAGCAGCTGAGCGGGCAGGACGCGAGTTTCGTCTATCTGGAAACGCCGACGACACCGATGCACATAGGATCGGTCGGTATTTATGACCCCTCAACCGCCCCGGGCGGCTTCGTCCGATTCAAGGACATCTTACGCCACGTTGAAAGCCGGTTGGACAAGGCACGCAGCTTTCGTCAGAAGCTGGTGCGCGTACCGTTCGATCTCGACCATCCTTATTGGGTCGAGGACGCCAGTTTCGATATCGAATATCACATCCGCCACATGGCTCTGCCTAAGCCCGGCGACTGGCGACAATTGTGCATTCAGGTCGCGCGGCTGCAAGCCCGGCCAATGGACCTCAGCAGGCCTTTATGGGAATTCAATATCATCGAGGGGCTGGACAATATTCCCGGCATTCCAAAGGGCAGTTTCGCGTTAATGGCGAAAGTTCACCATGCCGCAATCGATGGCATGTCAGGCGTCGAATTGAGCGCAGCGGTGCACGATATCGAACCAAAGGCAGTCGAGGAAAATGTCAAATCGGATTGGAAGCCCGAATCCGACCCGGCGCTCGGCGAAATGCTGTTTCGTACCTGGCTGAATTCGGTGAAGCAGCCGGTGCGCTTCGCACAGACGCTGGCGAACACGATCCCCGGCGTAGCACGGTTGGGTAAAGAGATTGCGGGCGGCGATGTGTCGCTGAAAAACACGAAAATGGCTCCGCAGACGAAACTCAATGGCAAGGTTTCGCCGCACCGCGTTTGGGACGGTTCGGTGTTCCAGCTTTCGGACATTCGCGCCATCAAAGACCGGCTTGAAGGCGCAACGGTCAACGATGTTATCCTGACCATCATTGGTGGTGGCCTGCGCAAATATCTCCGTCAGCACGATGACCTGCCCAAGCAAAGCTTATCGGCGATGGCACCGATCTCAGTACGTGCAGAAGGCGAGAAGGATGCGCTCGGTAACCTGGTATCGGCGATGGTGGTGCCGCTCGGCACGCATATCGACGACCCGGCCGAGCGGCTGCGCTTCATTCATAAGGAAACGAAGAATTCAAAGGCAATGACCAACGCGGTCGGCGCGCGGACATTGACCGATTATAGCCAGTTCATGCCTGCAGCGCTCGCCGGATTGGCGGCTCGACTGTACACAAGGTTAGGCGTTTCGAACCTGCATTCGCCTGTGTTCAACGTTGTAGCCACCAATGTCCCGGGACCACGCGTGCCGCTATATTTTGCGGGCGCAAAAATGGTACGGATGATGGGCACCGGGCCAGTATTCGATGGCATGGGGATGATTAACGCGATCTACAGCTACGGTACCGAAATCGCGATTGCCTTCACTGCCGACCGCGACATGGTGCCTGACCCTGCGGTTTACGCGGCAGCTTTACAGGAAGCATTTGATGAGTTGCTTGCCGCAGATATGAGCGCGGCGGTGACCAAGGCAAAACCGGAGAAGAAAGAGGCCGTTAAACCTGCGGCCAAACCCAACCCTGCCTCGGCCAAAAAGGCCAAGCCGAAAGCTACAACACCTAAAAAATCAGGCTGAGGTCAGTGGCCCGATGAAGGGTAGACCAATGCCCGCGCACCGCTACGTTCAAACGGTTTCCAGCTATTTTCGGGTAAAGCCAAACGGTCGGCTATCGCCCACATCACGGCGGGGTTAGCGCCAAGTCCGCAATGGCTGCCGCGCACCTCGATATTGTCAGTGGTTTTGGCCTTGGGTTCACGCGAATTTTGCCAGGCTACGATGCCGTCATTTTTTGAAAAAATTGCCGTGGAAGGAACCGGCGGAACATTGTGCGCTTCGGCCATCTGCTCGGTAATCTTCGGATCGTCGATTTTCTGCCCGTTGATATATTGATAGGCGCGCCAGGCATTGGTCGATTTAGGGCTGCCAGTAATCGGCGATCCAAGCGAGATGATCTGACGCACCAGATCGGGGCGGCGGCGCGACAGCATGCGTGCGAATGCCCCGCCTAGTGACCAGCCTATCAGACTTACCTTCTTACCGGTTTTAGCGTGTATTTCATCGAGCCTAGCGATCATCTTTTCGCCTTCGGGACCAATTGCCCGTTGTCCAAGATTGCGACCCAGATCCCATTGATGCGGATCGTAATCCAGCTTTTCAAGATAGCGATAAAGCGGCTTCATCGAAGTTTCACCGGCCATGAAACCAGGCAGTAACATCACAGGGTGCCCGTCACCTTTGGGTGCCTGCAAAAGCAAGGGCGCCGCCCATGGAAGCGAACCCGCCTCCAGCAGGGCCCGCGGCAATTCTGTCAGCGCGAGCAACAAGGAAGGGGCTTTTGCCGGACTCATACGGTCCGCTGCGATTGATGCCAAAATAGTTCTCCAGAAATCATTTAAAAGTCGGTCTGTTGCCGATTTAACCCGGAGGCTAGGCCGGATGTTCCAAATCCGTCAATCGCTTCTTTTGCTTTCCGTTACGGAAATCCTAGCAAGCCCTTGTTTGTAATTGGAATAAGTTGGTTTCCATCCAAGTAATCTTTTCGCTTTCAGATTGGAGATACGCCGGTTTTCGGCGTAAAATCCACGCGCCATGGAGGAGAGACCTGCTTCATCGATTGATTGCAAAGTCGGCCAATCAAGGCCCAAAAGGTCGCAGGCGTATTCGATAACCGCATTTTGCGATGTCGGTTCGTCATCGGCGATGTTGAAAGCGCCTGCAGGCCCGACCAAGGACGCGATAACGGCAGAAACAATGTCATCGACATGAATACGGCTGAAGACTTGCCGGGGCAAATCGATGCGATGCGCCTTTCCCTCTCGGACACGATCCAATGCCGAGCGGCCTGGCCCGTAAATCCCCGGAAGCCGGAAAACCCGCACTTCCTCGCGAAATCGCTGCCAAGCGAGGTCCGCTTGTGCCCGCGCCGTGCGTCGCCCTTGTCCGACTGGCGCACTCTCGTCGACCCAGGCGCCGCCCGCGTCGCCATATACACCAGTCGAGGAAAGATAACCAATCCAAGCCACGTTGCTCGCGACCAATGCGTCACCATAGGCCATCAACACTGGATCGCCGCCCTCGGCCAGTGGCGGTACACTTGAAAGGATATGGGTGGCGCTATCTAGCGCAGAAAGCACTGCATGCCGATCGTCGAATGCCACCGCGTCCCCGCCGCTCATCCGACGGGTTCCGGTGACTTGCCAGCCCTGCCCCCGCAACGCCTCGGCCAATCGCGATGCAGTATATCCCATTCCAAAGATTAACATGTGACCAGTCATACTGTCTGGTTCGCAACGTAATGGCTTGCCGTCAAGCGCGGCAGTTGCAATTAGGCGTTATGGGAGGAGCCGAGCGAATGACGGTCGAAGTTATCAAGGCTAAGTCGCTGCGCGATATCCCGCATGGCTTTCTGGGCCGTATCGGCGGTGTATCCACCGGGATTTATGCAGGGCTCAATGTCGGATTGGGGTCTGACGACGAGCGCGAGGCAGTCATCGAAAATCGCCGCCGCGCAGTCGATGCGGTGCTGCCGGGTGCCGCCTTGGCCCGAGTTTATCAGTTTCACTCTCCCGATGCTGTGACGATTATCGGCCCTACCGATGAGGGGGCACCCCCTAAAGGCGACGCGATGGTCAGCAATCAGCCGGACATCCTGCTCGGTATTGTTACAGCCGACTGTGTGCCGGTCTTGTTTGCGGACAGCTTAGCCGGCGTGGTCGGAGCCGCTCATGCCGGTTGGAAAGGTGCTTTAGGCGGCGTAACCGATAACACAATCAGAGCGATGGAAGCGCTTGGTGCAGACCGAACCCGCATTGCCTGCGCTATTGGCCCGTGCATTGCGCAGAAAAGCTATGAGGTAGATGAAGGCTTTTTCCGGCGGTTTGCCGATGACGCCGATGCAAACGAGCGCTTCTTTGCAGATGGAAAGCCGGGGCGTTACCAGTTCGATATCGAAGGCTATGTTGCAGCTCGGTTGGCAGCCGCTGGCATAGGCAAGGTCGAATGTCTCGGCGAGGACACTTATAGCCAGCCCGACCGCTTTTTCAGTTATCGGCTCAGCTGCCATATGGGAGAGCCAGGATATGGACGGCAGATTTCGTTGATCGGTCTACCTTCATGAATGCAGCTCGAGTTGGATTTTGGGGCGGGCTGGCAGTCTTCGCAGCAATGCTGATTTCTCCGGCACCTGCCGGAATGGAGACATCCGCATGGCATGTCGCTGCACTGACAATATTGATGGCGACTTGGTGGATGACGCAGGCGCTGCCGCTAACCGTGACCGCTTTGCTGCCGTTCCTCGCACTGCCCATGATGAGCGTGATGACCGCGCAGGATGTAGCGAAAGAATATTACTCTCCTATTCTTTTCCTGATCTTGGGCGGTGCATTTCTGGCGCTGACCATAGAACGGACTGGCATGCACCGCCGGGTGGCCCTGGCAATACTGAACAGGTCGGGCAATAGCGTCAGGGGCCTGATGATAGCATTCATGGGATCGACGGCGCTGCTCAGTACGATCATGTCGAACACGTCGATTGCGCTGATCATGGTGCCGATTGCAGTTGCCGTGCTTGCAGCGGGCGGGGTCAAGGATGGTGAAACAGCCGGTTTGCCTGGAGCGCTGATCATGGGCGTTGCCTTTGCCGCAACGATTGGAGGACTCGGTACGATAGTCGGTTCGCCAACTAACGCCATTGCTGTTGGCTTGGTTGAGAAGCAGTTGGGTATCCAGATCAGCTTTGTTACTTGGATGGTTTATGGCATGCCGATCGTCATCATCGGCGTGCCGCTCTGCGCTTTTATCCTGATGCGCGTGCAAAAGGTTTCGGCCGGCAGTTTCGACCTGCACGCCGCGCGCATCGCCATTGGCAACTCGCATCCGATGTCCATCGCCGAACGGCGACTGGTGCCGATCATCTTGCTCGTAATTACCGCGTGGATTGCGCAGCCATTGATCGAACCGTTATTGCCCAATGGCGGCATTACTGACGGCAGTATCGCCATTGCAGCGTCGCTATTGCTTTTCCTGGTGCCCGACGGCACCGGGCGTTCATTGTTAATCTGGAAAGAGGCGGACCGCGCGCCTTGGGGCGTGATCATGATGTTCGGCGGCGGGCTCGCGCTGGCAGCGGGGATTACTGAGTCAGGGCTTGCCGCATGGCTGGGCGAAGTGCTCAAACCACTCGCGGCCGTGCATCCGATCGTTATCGCGGTCGCGCTGACGGCTTTAGTGATCCTCATCACCGAATTTGCCAGTAATGTGGCGACCGCGAGCGGCGTTTTGCCGGTGGTGGCGGGGCTAGTGTCGGCGACGGGTGCCGATCCTTGGTTGATGGCAATGGCGGCTTCGATGGCGGCAAGCTGGGGCTTTATGATGCCATCAGGCACGGGACCAAATGCGATTGCATGGGCTACGGGCCATGTTGCGATGCCAAAAATGGTGCGGGCAGGATTTCTGATCGATTTGGCGGGGATCCCACTGATTGTCGGCGTGATTTGGCTTGTGGGCCAGATCGGCGGCGCGTAATTTAGTTTCAATTGTGACGAATAATGTTATGTTGGGCGGCAATAGGAGATTTCCATGACCGACGCCCCAACCCCCGTTCGCTACAAACCGAAACCGCATGTCGAGACCATCGGCGGACGCGCGTTAAAGCCTTCGACGCTGATGATGGGGCATGGCTATGATCCGACCTTGTCCGAAGGCGCATTGAAGCCGCCGATTTTTTTGACCTCTACTTTCGCCTTTGAAAGTGCGCAGGCAGGCAAGACATTCTTCGAACATATCACCGGCAAGCGCACAGGCCCGGCCGAGGGGCTGGTTTACGGACGGTTCAACGGACCCAATCAGGAAATACTGGAGGACCGGCTTGCGGTCTGGGACGGCGCGGATGATGCTTTGGTATTCTCGAGCGGCATGTCCGCAATTTCGACTTTGCTGCTGGCGCTGGTCAGCCAGAATGATGTCATCGTCCATTCGGGGCCATTATATGCCGCCACCGAGACGCTGATCGCACGGATATTGTCGCGTTTTGGCGTCCACTATTTCGACTTTCCGGCAGGTGCAACCCGTGAAGAAATCGACTCGGTTCTAGAACGGGCCAAGGCCAAGGCCGAGGAAACCGGCGGCAAAGTGGCTTTAGTTTATCTCGAAAGCCCCGCCAATCCGACCAACGCTTTGGTCGATGTCGAAGCGGTGCGCGCAGCGCGGGATGCTGCCTTCACTGGCGAACAGAAACCTGCCATTGCCATCGACAACACCTTCCTCGGCCCGCTCTGGCAACAACCAATCAAGCAGGGTGCAGAACTGGTCGTCTATAGCCTTACCAAATATGCCGGCGGACATTCGGACCTCGTCGCGGGCGGAGTCTGCGGCGATCAGCCGTTAATCGACATCATCCGCCCGATGCGCAATGTGATTGGAACGATTTGCGATCCGAACACCGCGTGGATGCTGCTGCGGAGCCTCGAAACGCTCGAACTGCGTATGTCCCGCGCGGGCGAGAATGCGGCAAAGGTCTGCGCCTTCCTCAAAGCGCATCCGAAAGTCGAGGGCCTGGGCTATCTCGGCGACATAAACGATGCGCGGCAGCAGGACATTTACAATCGCCATTGCAGCGGAGCAGGTTCCACCTTCTCGGTCTTCATCAAAGGCGGCGAGACCGAGAGCTTCCGGTTCCTTGATGCGTTGAAAATCGCCAAGCTCGCCGTCAGCCTAGGCGGTACCGAAACACTCGCCAGCCACCCCGCCGCGATGACTCATTTGTCGGTGCCGCAGGAACGCAAGGATGTGCTCGGCATCACCGACAATCTGGTGCGGATTTCGATTGGGATCGAGGATGCCGACGACCTTATTGCTGACTTCGAGCAGGCTCTGGGGCACGTTTAACGCCAGTCGATGATTTCCCAACCATTGGCCCTAGCCATTTTGGCCAAGGGCTCATGGGGATTTGTAGCAAAGGCCTCATCGGCATAAGCCAATAATGGCGCGTCGGAGACATGGTCAGAATAAGCACGGATGTGGCAATCTTCGCGCCTAAGGCCATTGGCTGCCATCCAGCGCTTGACCCGTTCCAGCTTGGCCGCATCGTAGCAATTATGCCCGTCTATCCGCGCGAGCACATGACCACTACTGTTGGTAGCAAGGTCGGTGGCGATGACATCGTCAAAACCAAGCCGTTGCGCAATAGCCTCGACATACAGCCGGTATGACGCGGTCGCCATGATATGCCGGTAACCGGCCGCCTTTTCTTCTGCCACCCGCGCCAGTAATTGCGGATATACATTTTTGCCGACAACCAGATCGGCATGGCTTTCGAGATATTTGGCAAATCGATCAATTGGAACCCGGTGACCGATCAGCAACTTCTGGGAAAACTGCTTGAGCCGTGCGCGGTCCCAGATCTTCATCATATAGAGCGCCAGACCGAGCGGCAGCAACGGCGAAAGGAACAATCTCCAAGGCGCCTTGTTGAACGCCATATGCAGCAGAAAGCCATTATATGTCGCGCGCCGTGTCACGGTTTTATCCATGTCATAAATGGCGAGCAGCGTTGATTTCGGATTCGTCATGCCCGCATTACAGGCACAATCGCAGCGCGGAAGTCTACAGGCTTGTGATATTTGGTATAATGCGCCACTTAGACACTCATGGCTGACGCTGCCGATTTTTCTCTAGAACAACTGCCTGAGGGTGGGAGCGTCGTTCGGTTTTCGGGAAGACTGGCCATCGCCGCCATCGGTAATATAGACCACCGGCTTAGGTCGCTCTCAGAGCCAATCAATCAAATTGATCTCGCAAATATCGATCATATCGATACCGTTGGCGCATGGCTAATCTATCGGACGGCTAATGAGCATAATGCCAAAATTGTGGGTGCGGACAGCGATGCGAAGCGACTGATCGAGGCGGTAAGCGGCGTAGATGATTTTGATCCGGTTACGCCAAAGCAGGTCTCGTCAATCAACCGCTTTCTTGCGGAAGTTGGAAGCGGCGTGGTAGTTGCCTTTACAACTCTTCTTCATTTCCTCGGTTTTGTCGGCCAGGTCGTAAAAGCGTCATTCGTATTGATGCTCAATCCAAGCCGGTTCCGCTGGCACGCGGTCGTGCAGCATTTTGATATGGTTGGGGTGCGCGCGCTTGGCATTGTCGGCTTGATGAGCTTCCTCATCGGCATCGTGATTGCACAGCAAGGCGCAGTGCAACTGCGGCAATTCGGCGCGGAGGTGTTTACTATCAATCTGATCGGGCGGTTGACCTTCCGCGAGCTCGGCATATTAATGACAGCCATAATGGTTGCCGGCCGGTCGGGATCAGCTTTTGCCGCACAGATCGGCACAATGAAAATCACCGAGGAAATCGACGCGATGCGCACCATCGGTGTGGTGCCGGCCGAAGCGCTGGTTGTGCCGCGGGTGATCGCTGCAATCATCATGATGCCGCTGCTCGGCATATACGCCTCGTTAATGGCCGTTATTGGCGGCGGGATGTTGTGCTGGATTGTACTCGAAATTCCGCCCGGCACATTCGTGCTGCGGTTGCGCGAAGTCACGCCTATGACCGATTTCTGGATCGGCATGATAAAGGCGCCCGTTTTCGGTGCCATCATTGCAATGGCGGGCTGTTTTCAGGGAATGCAGGTCGAAGGAAATTCGGAACAGGTCGGATTGAAAACCACCGCCGCCGTGGTGCAGGCGATCTTCCTCGTCATCGTGCTCGACGCTTTCTTTGCGGTATTCTTCAGCAGCATCGGTTGGGACTGACAATGACCGATCGCAGCATCATCTCGGTCCGCGGCCTGTGCAACAGATTTGGCGACCAGGTCATCCATCATGATCTCGATCTCGATGTGCGTCCGGGCGAGATATTGGGTGTGGTCGGCGGATCGGGCACCGGCAAGTCGGTGTTGATGCGCTCAATCATCGGCCTGCAAGAACCCGAAGCCGGTGAAATTAGTGTTTTTGGCGAAGCCATGATCGGCAAGGAAGAGGATGAGGCCACCGACGTCCGCCGGCGTTGGGGGGTGTTATTCCAAGGTGGCGCACTGTTTTCAACACTAACCGTCGCCGAAAATGTGCAGGTGCCGTTGCGCGAATTCTATCCCGACTTCAGCTGGAAACTGCTTGAGGAAATAGCGCGGTACAAGATTCATTTAAGCGGACTTCCGGCCGACGCCGCACATAAATATCCCTCGGAGCTGTCGGGCGGAATGCGCAAACGCGCCGGCCTCGCGCGCGCGTTGGCGATGGACCCTGAACTGCTTTTTCTGGACGAACCGACTGCCGGCCTCGACCCAATTGGAGCTGCCAATTTCGATAATCTCACGCGGAGCTTGAAAGAAACATTAGGCCTTACCGTTTTCCTGATTACCCATGATCTGGATACGCTTTACGCGATTTGCGACCGCGTTGCGGTGCTTGCAGATCATAAGGTGATCGCGGTCGGCCCGATCGAGGATTTGCTCGCGACCGATCATACTTGGATCAAGGAATATTTCAGCGGCCCGCGCGGACGTACCGCACGGCGCGGGCATGCCAAACCGAAGGCAGACAAATCGGTCGTGGACAATGTTCCAACAGGAAGGGCATAAGGCAAGGCGATGGAAACAAAGTCCAATTATGTCATGGTTGGCGCGATCACGCTGCTGCTTCTGGCGCTGCTCGCGGCGTTCGTTATCTGGTTGTCGCGCGCTGGCGAGGGCGACAAGAAAGAATATGACATCTTCTTCCAACAATCGGTGAACGGCTTGGCGAAGGGATCCGGCGTATCCTTTTCGGGCGTTCCAGTTGGCGAGATCGATAGTATCGAACTATGGGAGCCAGACCCTGATTTCGTTCGTGTAAGGATCAAGATAAAGGAAACTGTCCCAATCTTGCTGGGCACCACCGCGACCATTAACGGCGTGGGCTTTACTGGCGTATCCGAAATCCAGCTTGACGGAGCGGTCAAGGGCGCCCCGCCACTGCGTTGCCCACAGGACAATCCAAAATCGGCCTGCCCCACCGGCGTCCCGGTTATACCGACTAAACCGGGAGCCTTGGGTGAGCTGCTCAACAATGCCCCGCTTCTGCTCGAGCGACTGTCGACGCTTACGGAACGTCTGACCAATATTTTGTCGGACAAGAATCAAGCCTCGATCGAGCAGATACTGAACAATGTGGAGAGTATTTCGGGATCGGTTGCGCGGCAAGGGCCTGAGTTACAGGCTGCAATTAAACAGACGCGCCTGACGCTGGAAAAGGCAGGCGAGGCAGCCGACGGCATTGCCTCGCTTTCTAGTTCCACCAGCCAATTGCTCGACAGCGATGGACGTCCAATGATGGCTGAACTGCGCAAGACGCTGAAATCGGCTAATGGCAGCTTGGCTGCGCTTGAAACGACTTTAAGCAATGCCAATCCGGCAATCGAGACGCTGAATACTCAGACATTGCCCGAGGTCACGCAGCTTGCCCGCGATTTGCGCGAGCTGTCAGTATCGCTGAAATCAGTGACCGAGCGGGTGGATCAAAATGGTCTTGGCGGCGTCGTCAGCGCGCCAGCCCTACCCGACTACAAGCCCAACGGCCAGAAACGGAATTAGCCATGCAGCCGAACCAAAACCTGAAGAACGCAATGCTGGCCAGCGCGATGGCGTTTACGCTCGGCGCCTGCGTCAGCTTCGGTGCGAAGGCGCCGCCCTCATTGCTCGTTCTTACCGCGAACAATGCAGTGGCCAACGGCACAGCGAAAAGCGGTGCATCGAGCGAAGCGCTTATTGTATTACTTCCAGAAGCACCACGAAAACTCGATTCCAACCGCGTGCCGGTACAAATCGATGATAGCAGCATTGCCTATCTGAAAGACGCATTCTGGGCTGACAAGCCTTCACGGCTTATGCAACTGCTGTTGATGGAAACAATCGCCGCCAAAACCGGTAGGCTGGTACTCAATGAAACCGATGCGGGCGGCAAGGCAACGCAATATCTATCGGGAAGTTTGTTGGAATTCGGCATAGATGCGGCCGCTTCGGAAGCTGTTATCGTGTATGACGCGGTCAAGCTTGTACGCGGTCAGGCAGTCGAAAAGAAACGCTTTGAAGCACGACGGCCTGTTTCTACGGTAGAGCCTGGACCATCGGGCAGTGCGTTAAACGAAGCAGCCAACGACGTTGCCGCACAAGTGAGCGTCTGGATCGGCTGAATCTACCTAACCCAGCGGTCCGCCGAAACCTTCGGGCACTGGCCAGTCCGGCGAATGCACGGCCAACACCTTGAACAACGTCCCCATTTTGCCAGCTTTTACCAGCCGGTCGCGCGCAGCATTTACTTCATTAGCACGGTCAGGCGCCGCCTCAGCCAGCATTGCCGCACGGTGCTGGATACCCAATGCAGAGAGCCACACGCCTTGCGCAGTCGGCCCAACCACATCGATTTGGCGCATCCGCGCCATGTTGCCCAATTCAAGGAAATTAACGTGCGCGGTTAAATCACATGTGCCAGGGTCAAGGAAGGGGTCAGCATATGCGTGTGCCTTCACCGCCTGCAACGTGCTGCCGAGGCCGGGTTGCGCATAGCCGTAGTCTACGACCAGCATCGCGCCGCCCTGCTGCGCAATTCGCCCAGCGATTTCATACATAATGGCGGTCGAGTCTGGCGCGGATTCGAAAATGCTGCCCACCGGTGAATTCCGCAATCCTTCGGGTACCGCTGCATCCATTGCTGAGGATCCGGGCATTGCTGCAAACTTCGTTCCCCGGTCCCGTACGACAACACGCTCGCGCCAACCTGCATGGGTCAAAATGAGCTGCCGCACTGGCAGGGCGTCGAAAAATTCGTTGGCGATGACAAGCAGTGGTCCATCGGTGGGCAAGGTCGCCAGGCTATCGTGGAACACAGCCGAAGGTACATTCTCGGTTTGCTTGGCGCGCAACGCCTCGCTTGTTTCGACAAAATGCACGCTCGGGGCAAAGTCGAACTGAGCCATTGCGCGCAATGCGTCCGCAGCCAACGTCCCGCGACCCGGCCCAAATTCGACATAATGGCAGCCCACTGGGCTGTTCTGCCGCAACCACAGGTCAGTGAGCCACATACCCACCAATTCCCCGAACATCTGGCTGATTTCCGGCGCGGTAATGAAGTCGCCTTTCACCCCAAATGGATCGCCGCTTCCATAATATTCCTGGTTTGCCGCGCGCATATATTCGGCAACGCTGATTGGGCCGGAGCCCTCAATCTGCTTCGCCAACCGAAGCGCCAGCTGCCCCGTGTCAGGCGACACTGCTGGTCCCGGCAATAGGTTCAACCCGCTGCCTGCGTCCAGCGGCGGTAAACACCAGCCACAAGCCCAGGATGATAAACGGTATCGTCAGCCACTGCCCCATGCTGAGCCCGGTCAATTCAGGCAGCCACTTTAGCTGGCGATCCGGCTCGCGGACAAATTCGACACTGAAGCGCGCAAAGCCGTAAAACAGCGCTGCCATGCCGGTAAGGAAGCCAGGCTTATACCGTGCATCGGTCTTCCAGAACAACGGCCACAATATTGCTGCCATCAACAGGCCTTCTAGGCCGGCTTCATATAGCTGGCTGGGGTGACGCGGATATTCATCAGCCGCGGGAAATACCATGGCCCAAGGCACATCAGTTACTTTACCCCACAGCTCCCCATTTACGAAATTTGCAAGCCGGATGAGAAATGTACCGAATGGGACGCAGACCGCGATATAGTCACACACGCGAAGATAGGACAGTTTATGGCTACGCGTGAACAGCCAGAGCGCGAACAAAACGCCCAAGGTGCCACCGTGTAGCGACATCCCGCCTTCCCAGAGCTTATAAAACCGATCCAGCGCGAGCAGGCTGGGGTCATAGAACACCATGTACCCGATACGCCCGCCCAATATGATGCCCAAGGTCATATACAATATCAAATCGTCGGAATGCTCACGCGACATCGGCGCACCGGGGCGCTTTATCAATTTGGTGAGATACCAATAACCCAGCAGAATCGTTGCCAGATAGCTTAATGAATACCAGCGTATCTGGAAGAAGCCCAGATCAAGCGCCACTGGGCCAACGCCCAGATCGGTAAACTGGATATAACTGGTCGCAGCAGCAATAATCTCAAACGGCACAATGTTTCCTCGGGAAATTTTGACTTTCCTATAGAGCGAAATAGAAGGTGCACAAAGAGTTTAGGAGAGAATCAAAATGCCGTCCGAACTGGACCTCGCGATTAACGCAACAATCGACCGTTTAATGCAGAATGACGGGCCACTGAGCGTTACTCATGTCGAAAAATATGGCGTGCAAATGCCGATGCTGGCCAAAGCACCTGCTAATCTGGCCGACTATCTTGCTTTCTTTTGCGCGACCCATGGTGACAAGGAATTCTTGGTCGATGGCGAATGCCGATTGAGCTTTGCTGAAACCTATGCTGCGGCCCGCGCCCTCGCCGGTGGACTGGTCGAAGGTCGGAAACTTCAAAAAGGCGAAAGGGTCGGGATTGCGGCACGCAACTCCGCTAACTGGATAGTGGCCTATATGGCAATTATCATGGCTGGGGGCGTTGCCACGCTGCTGAATGGCTGGTGGCAAGGTGGCGAGTTGGCCGAAGGCATCCGCATGGTCGGCTGTCGCTATGTTCTTGCCGATGCACAACGCGCTGCACGGCTTGAGGGACAGGATATCGGCACGTGCGACCTGCTGGTTTTCAGCCATGACTGTTCGCCTCTTGATGGCTTGTCGGTTTTGACTTCGCAGGGTGGAGGTACGTCAACGACGCTGCCCGCAATTGATCCTCTTGATAACGCCACGATCCTCTACACGTCCGGATCGACCGGGCAGTCGAAGGGAGCCGTGTCCGACCACCGTGCTGTCGTACAAGGCGCAATGAGTTATGTTGGTCAGACACTCGTGTTTTTTGAACTGCTGACTGCGACCGGGCAAAGCATGCCCGCTCAACCTTCGGCGTTGGTCAACGTCCCGTTGTTCCATGTTACTGCCTCGGTCCCGCTTGTGCTGCAAAGTTTCGCCATCGGACGCAAGCTGGTGATGATGCCGAAATGGGATGCAGAAGAAGCGATGCGGATTATAGAAAAGGAACGCATCAGCTATTTCGTTGGCGTCCCCCTTATGAGCATTGAACTTGCTACCCACCCCAACCGCCATAAATATGACCTGACCAGCTGCACCGCGTTTGCCGCAGGTGGCGCGCCACGCCCTGTCGATCATGTGAAGAAGATCCGCAAAGAGATGAGTTGGGGATATCCGTTGCTTGGCTATGGCCTGACGGAAACCAACGGCGTTGGCTGTGGCAATTTTACCGAAAATTATCTTGCGAAGCCAACCAGCACCGGCCCTGCGACAAAGCCCTTGGTAGAAGTCGAAATGCTCAACGACGACGGCAACATCATGCCACAGGGCGAACGCGGCGAGGTTTGTATCCGCACCATCGCCAATTTCAACGGTTATTGGGATAATGAGGAAGCGACGCGCGACGCGTTTACCGCAGATGGCTTTTTCCGTACTGGCGACATTGGGTATCTTGACGAGGACGGTTATCTGTTCATCGTCGATCGGAAGAAAGACATCATCATTCGCGGCGGCGAGAATATAAGCTGCCCCGAAGTCGAAGCAGCTGCCTATGAGCATGACTCGATCGTCGAACTGTCGGTCTTTGGTATCGCCGATGAAAAATATGGCGAAGTGCCTGGTATCGTCTATCACACCAAAGACGGAGTCGCGCTTTCGGAAGAAGATTTGAAAGCGTTTCTGGCACCGCGACTAGCGCCTTTCAAAATCCCTGTGCATTTTTGGCAAGCGCACGAACCACTGCCTCGGCTCGGCACACAGAAGATTGACCGGGTGGCCCTGCGGCGTGATTATAATGCAAAGGTCGGCTGACAGACGGTGCAATCGCGCCTAGGGATGCTGTATGGCATCTGCACCTGAAAGCATCGTCAAACGGCGCGACATTATCGACCGGAAGACGCTTGCCGAGAATTTGGATGCTATTGTAGGCGACCGGGAGCAAGCAACACAGCGCCCGCGTATATTGGAATTGCTGCTGTCTGCGCTGGCAAACGGCCGTAATGAAATCGAGCGCCGTCTGGGTGAGAATCCTTCGCACGGTTACCGTGCAGCAGCTGAGCAGGCTTTTCTGATCGATCAGCTAGTTCGGGTGATCTACGACTATGTGACAACCTACGCCTATCCCGCCGCGAACCGTTCCGCCTCAGAGCGGATCGCGATATTGGCGGTCGGCGGCTATGGCCGCGGCGAGATGGCGCCACATAGCGACGTCGATATCGCGTTTGTAACGCCCTACAAACGCAGTTCGTGGACCGAACAGGTCGTTGAGGCTATCCTTTATCTGCTTTGGGATTTGGGGCTGAAAGTTGGACAATCAAGCCGCTCTCTTGATGAAACGGTCAAGATGGCTCAGGAAGACTTGACCATCCGAACGGCGTTGCTCGAAAGCCGCTTTGTGTGGGGCGACCGGTCGGTTTATGAAGAGGCATCGCTGCGTTTCTGGAAGGAAGTCGTTGGCAAGACCGCGCCAGACTTTGTTAGGCTCAAAATGGTTGAGCGTGATGAGCGGCATAAGCGCATGGGCGATAGCCGCTATGTCGTCGAACCCAATGTGAAGGACGGCAAGGGCGGTTTGCGCGATCTGCATACGCTTTACTGGATAGGGAAATATATTCACCGCGTGTCATCGGCATCGGATCTGATCGGTGTGGGATTGCTTACCACAGACGAATATCGCCGGTTCCGTAAGGCCGAGAATTTTCTGTGGGCAGTGCGTTGCCATATGCATAATATCACGGGGCGGGCAGAGGACCGGCTGACATTCGACCTCCAGAGCGAAGTTGCACAACGCATGCAGTTCGCTGACCGACCTGGCAGGTCGGCGGTTGAGCGTTTTATGCAATTTTATTTTTTGAACGCAAAAACCGTTGGCGATGTAACCGGTCTGTTTCTGGCACATCTAGATGAGACGATGGCCCGCAAGGGACGACGGTTCTTACCCAGCTTCACTAGAAATCCAAAAAAGCTCAATGGCTTTCAGCTGGATCGCGGACGATTGGCACTTCCGCACGATAGCTTTTTTGCAGACGAACCCATTCGGTTGATCGAAATTTTCCAGCTTGCTGATCTACATGGGTTGGAAATCCATCCGCTGGCGATGCGCGCCGCGCAACGTGATGCGCGGCTGATTGACAAAAATGTTCGGCGCGACCCGAGGGCTAATGCGCTGTTTTTGGACGTTCTAACTTCGCCGCGCGATCCGGAAACCGTATTGCGATGGATGAATGAATCTACCGTATTTGGACGTTTCATTCCCGATTTTCGCCGTGTTGTCGCGCAAATGCAGTTTGATATGTATCACCACTACACCGTGGACGAGCATTCAATACGCGCTATTGGCTTATTAGCCGATATCGAGCGCGGCGACCTCAAAGCCGATCATCCTTTATCGACCGCAATCATGCGCCAGATTGTCAGTAGGCGCGTGCTTTTCGTGACGACATTATTGCATGATATTGCGAAGGGACGTGGCGGCGATCACAGCATATTGGGTGCAGAGGTGGCTAAAAGCCTCTGCCCTCGACTTGGGCTGAATCCAGCTGAAACCGAAACAGTCGCATGGCTGGTGCGTCACCATCTGCTGATGTCTGCAACAGCGTTCAAACGCGATCTGGCCGATTTCAAAACTATTTTGGATTTTGCGCAAGCAGTTCAGTCGCCGGAGCGGCTGAGGTTATTGCTGGTGTTGACGGTGGTCGACATCCGCGCTGTCGGACCGGGGGTATGGAACAGCTGGAAACGCCAGCTGCTTTCTGATCTCTATGAAGCGACCGAGGAGGTACTGCGGCTCGGACATAAACAGCGCGGACGCGACGAACGCATTGTCGCAAAGAAGGCTCAGCTGGAAAAGGCTATTAATCTGCCACCTGACAAATTTGCTAAACTGGCGAGCCGTCTGCCCGATGCGTACTGGATTGCGGAACCCGACGATATCATTGAACGCAACGCCCGTCATATGTTGGCAAACAAAGATACCGATTTTGCGATCGACGTCTGTTATTATTCCCAACGGGGCGCAACGCTTGTGACGGTTTTCGCAGCGGATCATCCCGGACTCTTTTACCGGATTGCTGGCGCCATCCATCTCGCGGGTGGCAACATCATCGATGCCCGTATCCATACTAGCACTGATGGAATGGCTGTAGATAACTTTTTGATTCAAGATCCGTTTGGTCGCCCGTTCAAAGAGCATGGCCAATTGGACAGATTGTCGCGCAACATTCAGGATTCCCTGACTAATCGCGCTAGGCTGATGGTTCAGCTTGATGCCAAGCCGAAAGCACTACGCCGGGCCGATGCGTTTAAAATTGCACCATCCGTATTGGTAGAGAATCAGGCATCGAACCGTTTCACGGTGATTGAGGTCAATGCGCTGGACCGGCCGGCACTGCTCAACAATCTGGCACTGGCATTATTTGAATCCAAAGTCACGCTACACAGCGCTCATATTGCAACATATGGCGAACGAGCGGTCGACACGTTTTACGTAACGGATCTTTTCGGTAGCAAAATTGAAAATAAGGCCCGCTTGAAATCGCTTGAAACAAGATTACTCGAAGCCGCTACCGGAACAGTTCGAGCGAAAAGCAAAGTCGCAGCATAACGGAAATGCGGGCGAAGTCGCCCAATTCCAGATATTCACTTTTCCAAATGAAAAGGGGCCAGTCTTTCGACCGGCCCCTTCGATATCTGGCAAAGCCAAATATCTACATTACATGCCCGAACCCGGACCGTAGGTAACTTCCACGCGACGGTTTTGCGGTTCACGCTCACCATCAGCGGTCTGAACCAGCGGGGCGGTTTCACCAAAGGCTTCGGAAGTGATTGCACCACCGGCAACGCCCTTGGATTCAAGGTACGAACGCACGGTTGAGTTACGACGCTGGGAAAGACCAACGTTGTAAGTTGCAGTACCCGACTTATCGGCGTGACCAGCCAACATGACCTTCGCATTTCCGCAATTGGTGTACTGGGCAACAGCGTTGTCCAGAACCGAAGCCGCGTCAGGACGCAGGTTCGACTTATCCCAATCGAAGAACACGATGTACGGACCCGTGTTGCACACTGCCGCCGGAGGAGGCGGTGGTGGCGGTGGGGGTGGAGGAGCGACATAAGGCGGTGGTGGTGGCGGTGCCACTTCCACAGGCTCAGGTGCACCACCGAAGTTATAGATCAGGCTGCCCATTATGCTGTGCGAACGGAAACGCGTATCAACGTTACGTCCAAGGCGATCAACGAGATTTACCTTATCGGCATTGAAGAAGCGATATTTCAGACCTACGTCCCAGTTGTCGCTGAGCGGCGCACGGACACCGGCAAGCGCTTGCCATGCAAATCCGGTGTCGGAATCATCAAGCCACGAAGGTGAAGCAAGAATGTTCTGAACATCAACGCGTGCTACACCGACGCCGCCGCCGACAAAGCCTTGGATGCCATCATCGTCGCCGAAGTCGAGCAAACCATTGACCATGAAGCTAAGCGCATTCGCGTCGCCTGCAGTCGTAAAGCTGCCGTTGCGAACTGCTGTGCCGGCACCCTGCGGAATTCCACCGGCCGCAACCTGGATACCATCCAAGTCTGCTTCGCGATACGATACTTCTGACTCGAGACGGAAGCCGCCGAAGTCATAACCTACAACGCCGCCGAAATCATAACCCTTGTCTGCATCAATGGACGCCGCATTTTTATTGGCACCAATATCCAGATCAAGATCTTCTACTATCATGGCACCGCCATCGACTCCAACATACCACTGGTCGTCGCGGGCCAAAGCCGGTGATGCCAGAGCAGTAGAAGCGAGCGCCAAACCTATGGCTAACTTACGCATCAACTTTCCCCTTTTCTATCTTAGGAACGGAAATTCAAGAACGCAGGTCTACCGATTCTGTTCCATCGATGCAAGTCGCTATCTATCTAAACTGTTGCCAAAATGTCGCTAATTTCCGAAAATATGGGGAAATTTCAGTGGTTACCGAAAGTGCGGCTAATCAAAATGTGAGTGCGCCCATCGACCGGAGATGGCCCAAAAGTGAAACAACGACCTGGCGCGCCTTATGATCAATCATGGTACCGCCATTAGGGTCCGTGCTATTAGCCGTACTAATCCATTCATTGCCCTGATTCCATGCGATCGAAGCGTGATGCTTGCATCCTGACCCACATCCCGTCGGTCGTTGCGCAAAAACGCCACCCGCCGCCGATCCAAACCGCCAGTTGGCCCGACTTTTCCTCAGATTAGCCCGTGGCAGCATCTGCAACCAGCCAACATTTTCCGAAGTCGTCACCCGAAGGCACCGGAGGCAAATACCCCCTGCCCCGGCAACTGAGACCCACCGGACACCTGCGCCGGACAACAGTTAGCACCAAGCGCCCGACCATTTGGTAATAATGACCACCCTATCGCCATTGATCGACAATTGTGTGGCACCTAGTCCAGCGACGGTCGAATAAACCGGCGTTACCGCAACGTCGCCGACCTTCAACATGAAGGCGCTTTCCTTTTCTGCAGCCATGGATATGCTCTCCTTAATTGGACGACTCACCGGGAGAGGAGATCGCCTTGTTGATGATGATATTGGCCGCAGCGACGGCCGCGATAACGCCGCACCAGAAAGCGGAACCGCCGCCTTGCCGCGCAGGGATCATTATGGTGTCAAAGTCCATTGAGACGCAGCCCGAGCGGCAAGAGAAAGGGCAGCTCCCGCTGGACAAAGCGGATGCAAAAGGCCCTGCGATATTGATGCCCGCATGCAAGCAGGACCAGCCAAAGAAAAAAG
>JANMQN010000170.1:0-3592 GCA_031370535.1 Sphingomonadales bacterium
CGGTCTTCTGCCTGAGCGGTGTGTCGGTTCGTCCACCCGCTGTCATTGTATCGATGACCAATGTGCCCGAGTCCCACCCGGTTACAAAGAATATCAGGATCAAGGCAATCGCAACGACCGACGTAAACTGCGTCCAAGGCAATGAACCGAGCAGCACAAATAATTGGGTATCGAGCGATGCTTTGGCTAGTTCTGCACCATTGCCCGTGACGATCTGCGCGATGCTGGCATCGCCAAAAATCGTCAGCCAAAATATTCCCAGCAGGCTTGGTGCAATCATCGCTCCCGCAATGAATTCGCGAACTGTTCGTCCCAGCGAAATCCGTGCCATGAACATGCCGACAAAGGGTGCCCAGCTGATCCACCACGCCCAATAGTAAACTGACCAGTCGTTGTAGAAGCCGGTATCTGTTCGGCCGACGGGGTTCGAAAGCGCTGGCAGTAATTTGATATAATGGAATATGTTGCTCGCGATATCTCCCATCAATTTTGTGGTAGACCCGGTAGTCAAAACGAAGACCAGCAGCGCGAAGGCGACCCACATATTGACTTCGCTCAATATACGGATGCCACGGTCGATACCGCCCCGGATGGAAAGGAACGTTATTCCTGCCATGAACGCGATAAGCGCCAATATGGTCACTGGCGAACTCGCGACGCCATAGAGATAGCTGATCCCCGCCATCGCTTGCTGCGCGCCCAGTCCAAGGGAAGTGGCAAGACCAAAGATGGTCGCCAGCACGGCCAGCACCTCAATTACATCTCCTGCCCGCCCCCATATCGCCTTGCCGAACAGCGGATAGAATGCCGACCGCATCGACAAGGGCATATTGAAATCTAAGCTGAATACCGCGAGGGCCAAACCGGTAACCGCGAAAATGGCCCAAGGATGGAGTGCCCAATCGAATATTGTAGCCGCCATGGCGATGGTCCGTGCTGCAACTGGATCGCCTGTTGCGCCGCCAAGAGGCGCGCCTGACCCACCCGACATCGACGACATGAAATGCGTGACCGGCTCACCTACGCCATAAAAAACAAGGCCGATCCCCATCCCTGCTCCAAAGAGCATCGCGAACCATGACAGCCGCGAATAATCGGGCGTTGCCCCTTTGCCACCCAGTCTGATTTTCCCGAGTGGCGATACCGCGATAGCGACACAGAACAGCAAGAGCAGGTTGCCCGCTGTCATGAAGAACCAGTCGAATTGCGAAACGGCGCCTGCACGCAAATTGGAGAATATGTCTGCCGATGCCTTAGGTGCAACGATCGTGAATATTATGACTGCGAGGGAAATGAGGGCAGTCGGGAAGAACACCGCCGGATTGATTATCATCCCGCCGCAGCTGCGGTTTGACTTTCCGTATTCGCCCAGATCGATCTTTTTGGTCCAGTCTCCCAATATCTTCCCCCCCCGACTTACTTTAGTGGCTGGCAGCTGCGGTCAGCGCTGTCCATAACCATGCCGCGAAACTGCGCCACACCTCGACATGAAAACAGTTTTCTGAATCCCTAATGAGGATAATTTCGACGGTCTCGTAAATCGTACGAGTTGCGCGTCCGACCGCAAATCGGTCGAGGTCGAGCGGGCAGCCGGACATCAGCAGCTGCGCGGCGTCGGGCCCTTCGAGAATCAGGCACACCGAACGCTCGCTCACATTGGTGACGGCGAGCGCCATTCCCTCTTGGAGCGGTATGCCGGTACCAGCGGGAGCGCGCAGCAGCCATTCGTCCGGGCCAAGGCAGGCAATGCCGCCTTCGGTCGCGCCGATTTTCGTCGGCACTTTCACGCCAATCAATGCTGCGAGCGCCTGTGCTTGCCGGGTCCGAAGCGAATAACGAGCCATCGGAGGCGCAAGGCTGATCGTCACGCCATCCGTCGAATAGGGCGTAGCAGGAACGGGATCGGCACGGACGAGCACATCAGACATTGAGCCGCGCTCCTTCGGAATCATAAAAAACCATCCCACTGACCTTTGCCTTGTGCGTTGTGCTCGGCATCGGAATATGCAGCGTCTCACCGATCATATTTTGCCCGCCCGCGACCAAAGCGAGTGCAATCGAGCGGCCAAGTGTCGCGCTCCAATAGGACGACGTCACGTGCCCGATCATTTTCATCGGGATTGGTTGGTTTGGGTCGGCGACAATTTGCGCGCCTTCTTCCAACACAACATCGGGGTCCTCTGTGAGCAAGCCTACCAATTGCTTGCGACCCGGCGCGATTATGTCGGGGCGTGCGAGCGAGCGTTTTCCGACAAAATCCGGCTTCTTCTTGCCCACCGCCCAATCAAGGCCTGCATCAAAAGGTGTTACTGTGCCGTCGGTATCTTGCCCCACAATGATGAAGCCCTTCTCGGCGCGCAGAACATGCATTGCCTCGGTGCCGTAAGGCGTAATGGCGTACTGCCCGCCTTCGGCCATAAGCCGCTCCCAGAGCGCGCGGCCATAGGCGGTTGGTACGTTGATTTCGAAGCCCAGTTCGCCGGTGAAGCTAACCCGGAACAGCCGCGTGGGGATGCCGCAAATAAACCCCTCGCGGATCGCCATATGGGGGAAAGCCTCGGCCGACAGGTCTATACCCTCAGCCAAAGGCTCAATCACTTTACGCGCATTGGGGCCCTGAAGCGCGATAACAGCATATTGCTCGGTCGTGCTGGTCAACCACACATTCAGGTCAGGCCATTCGGTCTGGAGATAATCTTCCATCATGTTGAGCACCCGCGCCGCACCGCCGGTGGTGGTGGTCAGGTGGAACCGATCGGGCGCAAGCCGAGCCGACACGCCGTCATCGGTTATAAAACCGTCTTCCTTCAGTAGCAGGCCATAGCGGCACCTACCCGGCTCCAAGGCCTTCCACGGATTGGTGTACATGCGGTTGAGAAATTCGGCAGCATCAGGGCCAACGACTTCGATCTTGCCGAGCGTCGAGGCATCAAAAATGCCGACGCTGTTCCGCACCGCGACGCATTCCCGGTTGACCGCTGCGTGCATATCCTCACCGGCCTTGGGAAAGTAACGTGCGCGCCGCCACTGCGCGACCAGCTCAAACACCGCACCATTTTCATCGGCCCAGCTATCAATATTGGTCGTTCGCACCGGCTGAAACAATGTGCCCTTGGCATGCCCAGCCAACGCGCCGAACGTCTGCGGCGTGTAGGGCGGGCGAAAGCTGGTGAGGCCAATGTCGGTCACCGGCTTCGAAAGCGCCGCAGACGCGATTTGCAGGCCGTTGAGGTTTGATGTCTTGCCCTGATCGGTCGCCATTCCGTTGGTGGTGTAGCGTTTGATATGCTCGATCGAACGAAAGCCTTCGCGCACCGCGAGCCTAATATCCTTGGCAGTCACATCATTCTGGAAATCGACGAATGCTTTCAGGCGGGTCTGGTCCTTCGGCGTCGGTAAGACGTCGATCACCGCGCCTTTTCCGAAAGGCCAGTCACCCGAACCCCCCCCGACGCAGCGGGCGTTTTCGTTGGGCTTGTCCGGTACATAAGCGCCAAGATCATCGCGCCATTTGAGCGTCCCCTTACTGTGCGACCAAAGATGGACGCTGGGAGTCCAGCCGCCCGCCATGAGCAGCGCGTCGCAAATGATG
>JANMQN010000026.1:0-2280 GCA_031370535.1 Sphingomonadales bacterium
GTCCTGGCGTTCCTGAACGAGGTCGAGGTCCATCAGCATGGTTTTCACAGCTTCGGCACCGATCGACGCGGTGAACGCGTCTTCGCCATATTCGTCCTGCGCGTCCAGCAGTTCGTCTTCCGACAGAAGCTGGAACTTCTCAAGTGCGGTCAAGCCGGGCTCGGTGACGATGTAGTTTTCGAAATACAGCACGCGCTCAAGCTGCTTCAACTGCATGTCGAGCAACAGTCCGATGCGCGATGGCAGCGACTTCAGGAACCAGATATGGGCGACCGGCGCGGCGAGCTCGATGTGGCCCATACGCTCACGGCGCACCTTTGTGACGGTGACTTCGACGCCGCATTTTTCGCAGACAACGCCCTTATATTTCATGCGCTTATACTTGCCGCACAGGCACTCATAATCCTTCACTGGACCAAAAATGCGCGCGCAGAACAGACCGTCACGCTCTGGCTTGAACGTGCGGTAGTTGATGGTTTCGGGCTTCTTGATTTCACCGAAAGACCAGCTGCGGATTTTTTCCGGCGACGCGATACCAATCTGGATCTGGTCGAATGTTTCCACTTTGGCGACGGGATTGTTGAATTTGGATAGTTCGTTCATATTCATTTCCTCATTGGGCTATTTGCCCATGAAATCCTTTGGGCGGGGCAGGGGGCGGACTTTCGTCCGCCCATCTCTGCTTATTCCGCCGCCTCGGCAAAGCCCTCGTCACCTTCGACCAAATCGTGCGCTTTCAGGTCTACATTGAGACCCAGCGAGCGCATTTCCTTGACCAGAACGTTGAAGCTCTCAGGGATACCGGCTTCGAACGTATCGTCACCCTTGACGATGGCTTCGTAAACCTTGGTACGACCGATAACGTCATCGGATTTGACCGTGAGCATTTCCTGCAGGGTGTAGGCGGCACCATAAGCTTGAAGCGCCCAGACTTCCATTTCCCCGAAACGCTGACCGCCGAACTGCGCCTTGCCACCCAGCGGCTGCTGGGTAACGAGCGAGTAAGGTCCGATTGAACGAGCGTGGATCTTGTCGTCGACCAAGTGATGCAGCTTAAGCATGTAGATGATCCCTACGGTCACCTTGCGGTCGAACTTGTCGCCGGTGCGTCCGTCGAACAGGTCCGACTGACCAGAACCATCGAGTCCGGCCAGTTGCAACATTGTCGTCACGTCGGCTTCGCGTGCACCGTCGAACACAGGCGTACCCATTGGTACACCGGTTTTGACATTTCCTGCCAGCTCGATGATGTCTGCATCGCTACGGCCGCCGATTTCCTTGGCGTAATCTTCGCCATAGGCCTTGACCAGGCGCTCGCGGACCACTTGTGGTGGTGCCGCAGCTTCCGGGTTCGGGTTGGCATGGCGCCATTCTTCCAGAGCCTCACCAATCTGCATGCCAAGACTGCGCGCGGCCCAACCCAGATGGGTTTCGAAAATTTGACCGACGTTCATGCGTGAAGGCACACCGAGTGGATTCAGCACGATATCAACTGGCGTACCATCAGCAAGGAATGGCATGTCTTCTTGCGGAAGGATCCGCGAGATAACACCCTTGTTTCCGTGACGTCCGGCCATCTTGTCGCCCGGCTGCAGCTTGCGCTTCACCGCAACGAAGACCTTGACCATCTTGAGTACGCCAGGAGCAAGCTCATCGCCTCGCTCCAGCTTCTCACGGCGATCTTCGAACTTCTCGACGATCAGCTTGACGGCATCGTCATACTGGACCTTGACCGCTTCGAGGTCGCCTTGGACCTTGTCGTCGGCAACCGCGATTTTCCACCATTCGTGACGCTCGACTTCAGCGAGGTTTTCCTCGGTGACCGTATCGCCCTTCTTGATGCCCTTTGGCGCTGCTGCTGCGGTCTGACCGATCAGCATGTCTTTCAGGCGGTTATAGCTTGCACGGTTCAAAATCGAACGTTCGTCCTCGCGGTCCTTCGCAAGGCGTTCGATTTCTTCGCGTTCGATGGCCATCGCGCGCTCGTCCTTGTCGATGCCGTGGCGGTTGAATACGCGCACTTCAACAACGGTTCCGGCAACACCCGGTGGCAGCTTGAGCGAGGTGTCGCGCACGTCGCTGGCCTTTTCACCAAAGATGGCGCGCAGCAGTTTTTCTTCCGGCGTCATCGGGCTTTCACCCTTTGGCGTAATCTTGCCGACGAGGATGTCGCCCGGATGCACTTCGGCACCGATGTAGACGATGCCCGCTTCGTCGAGGCTGCGAAGTGCTTCCTCACCGACATTCGGAATATCGCGCGTGATGTCTTCCGGTCCAAGC
>JANMQN010000040.1:0-8469 GCA_031370535.1 Sphingomonadales bacterium
GTGCAGAGGCTGCTAAAAAGCTGATCGACGAATGGGATTCGCTCGTAGAGAAACGTGAATGGCAGATCGGTCATACGCACAATGCGCCAAAATAGAGATCAACTCCAACGTTCGTCGAACTCGGCGTCGTTCCTTGAAGCAGACCTTGGCGAGACCCGTTGAACGTGGATTGATCGAATGAAATGGGCCCTCCGTGCCTGTCCTTCGCGACGGATGCTAGGGCTCAATTGCCTATTCCTTTTTTTTGCTCCCAACACACCCTTGTCAAGTGTTCTATATATGTTCTATCTTTTTCCTATGACACGAATCGATCCAGACGCACTCGCTACGCACTTGGAAGTTGCTCTAAGCTGCGACCCTGTGCACACCCTAGTCGCGCTTCAGGACGCCGACCGCCAGCGCCGTCGACGTGCCACGTTCTTAGTTGCGCAGCATCTTGAGGACCGCTTGGGCTGCTTCGAGATTATGGGCAGCGGCCTTGGGGGTGACGCAGTACAACAAGCGTCGCTGTTTCAGGAAGTGCCTCGTGCGGTAAGGTGAGCCGGGAGCCGCATTACGGATGGGTGCCGGGAAAAGAAAACTACCGACCTATCCGCACACTGTTTGAATGCGCATTATACAAGCGCTACCTTCGCGTCACTTGCTGGCAGTGCAAACATAGCGTCATAATGGATGCTCCCGGCCATTGGTGGCGGTGTGAGCAGAAGGGCGTGAGCGATAGTATAGCTGCCTTCGTCCGCCGCCTGCATTGTAGCCAGTGCTTCAGGCGATCTGGTATTAAGGTGCGTCAGCCAAAAGTGGAGCAAACAAGCGAAGAACCTAAAGGCGCTTTTCTCCCGGGGCCAGATCATTATATGTGGAAGCGTATCGTCAACCGACAACGGTCCTGAGGGGTTCATAATGTCCGCATTTCGCTATCTTGTTTTGTCAGTGGCGCTCGGCACTTCCAGTGCGTCATGGGGCTGGGGCCAGACCGGCCACCGCATCACAGGCGAAATAGCCCAGTCACGCATAAACGGGAAAACAGCGGCAGAAATCGAGATGATCTTGGGCAAGCAAGGTCTTGCTGAGATGACAACTTGGCCCGACGAGCAGCGTTCAAATCCTGAGCCATTTTGGCAAAAGGATGCAAACGCTTGGCATTACGTAACACTTCCCGGCGGCAAGCAACCGACCGAACTCGTATCGCCTACCGAAGGCGACGCGTTGACCGCGTTAGAGCGTTTCGCAGCGATTGTGCATGACCGGCAAAAACCTCGCGACGAAAGGGCGCTTGCCCTGCGTTTCATCATCCACATCATTGGCGACCTGCATCAGCCGCTTCACGTGGGCAACGGAACTGACCGTGGTGGCAACGACGTCAAGGTAACTTGGTTTGGCGATCAATCAAATCTGCACAGTGTCTGGGACAGCGGCATGATCGACCGCCAAGGGATGAGCTTTACAGAGTATGCCGACCGGCTCGAACGACGTCTTACGGCTGAGCAAACACTTAGCTGGTGGGATGCAAGACCCCAAACTTGGATTGGAGAGAGCGCTGTGCTTCGTGATGGGCTTTATCCAGCTGCCAGTGAACAACCAGCCGCGTTAGGGTATTCTTACCAATTCCAACACCTCCCGACGGTTGAGACACGCCTCGCGCAGTCGGGCGTTCGGATTGCTGCTTATTTGGACGCGTTATTCAAATAGCACGGGCGGCAACTTAGCGCCCAATATCGGTCATGCGGCCAGGTTTGCGCGCTTCCCAAAAGCCGACATTGGCACCGACGGTGTTTCCAAATACTCGAGAAGTAGATGCGGACGTTCAGCGCGTCGGTTGAGCGCCCATCTTGCCGTGTCTGCCCGCGCTCAACTTGAGAAGTACCGCTGCGAAAAAATCGCATGAAGCTTGCGCTCGGAAGCGCACGGCATTGCTCAAGGCCGGAACTTTACCCGCAGCCATGCATCATCGATCCATCCGAACGCCTTGAAGGATGTGGATCTAAGCCCTTCGACGATCGCGACCTCCCGGCCATGGCTTTCGTTCCGCGAGCCTCCGGTTCTCGAAGGCTTATGATGTCCGCCGAAAAACATAGTCCTGAAGACGTAGCGCTGAGCCTAACTTTGGCTATCGTAAGCTCCTCGCCCGCGCCGCTGCTGCTTCTGGACGGTCAACTCACCATCATCGCAGCGAGCGCATCGTTCTGCTCAGTTTTCAGCGTCGACGCGGTGCAGCTGACGGGGCAACCGCTCTATGCTCTGGATGATGGCAAATGGGATAATCCCGAACTGCGATCCTTGTTGACCGACACTTTGTCTGGCGAAGGGACGCCGGTCGGACGAAACGTCAATCTCCAACAGCCGCAACGGCCAGCTAGGCATCTGATCGTTCAGGCGAGCCGGCTGACCTACCTGGATCTTGAACAGACGCGTATCCTCGTCACCGTGTCGGATGTCACACAAGCGTGGGCCGACGCGACACTGAAAGAAGAAACAGCCCGCGCAGCTCACATCCTTCTGCAGGAGGTTCGCCATCGGGTTGCTAACAGTCTGCAGATTATCGCCAGTGTATTGCTGCGCAATGCGCGAACGGCCAAATCGGAAGAGACCCGCGGCCATCTCGAAAATGCCCATCACAGAGTGATGTCCGTGGCCGCTCTCGAACGGATGCTGTCCACCTCCCAAGACGGCGACATCAATGTGCATGCCTATTTCACCCGACTGTGTGAAAGCATCTCGGCCTCCATGATCGGCGATGTCGATCAAATTGCATTGATTGTCGAAGGTGGCGACGGCGTGGTCGAAGCTCGGGTGTCGGTGAGTTTAGGCCTGATCGTCACCGAGCTAGTGATCAACGCGATTAAACACGCTTTTCCCGATGGACGGCCGGGAATCATTACGGTCGACTATAACTTCCATGGGCCGAACTGGGTTCTGTGCGTGCGCGACGACGGAGTCGGCATGCCGCTGAAAGCGCCGGCCAAAACCGGTCTGGGCACCAGCATCGTTGCGGCGCTGGCCGCGCAGTTGCACGCGTCGGTGGAAATAACGCCGCAGCACCCGGGCACCCAGGTTTCCATCACGCATACCCGGATCGCTCTGGTGGAAGATGAGCCCGAAGCGGCTATTGAGCCGCCCGCGGGGGCGCGCCCGGCGTCCAGCGCGATCAGAAGTTCGAGAGTAAAGGAATGATTATGACAGCCGCCAAAGATAGCAAGACGATCCAAACTCTAATGATTGTCGAGGACGAGGCGCTTGTGGCGATAGTCCTGCGAGATGAGTTGCAGGAGGCGGGATATAAGGTCCTCGATCTGACGGACCGTCACGCCAGTGCGCTGGAAGTCGCCAAAGCTGAAAAGCCGGATCTGGCGTTGGTTAACATCCGGCTCGCTGGACGTGACGATGGCATCGAACTCTCAGAGCATCTTAAGGCTATGGGGATACCCGTCTTGCTCATCAGCGGCCAGGTCAGCCGGGCAAGCTCGGCCAAAACCGTGGCGATCGGCTCGATGCCAAAGCCTTATGATGCGGCAGATATGGTGCTCGCCGTGGCCTACCTTCTCGCTCGTCTGAAAGGGGACGATTCATTGCCAAAGCCTGACCAACTCGAAGTGTTTGACGACGAGAGTTTCGAACTCGACCCGGCGGCATAGCGCTGCGTGTACCTGGGTCAAACAGGAAGGACATCCCGGCGGCGTCCAATTTGCGCCTAATTCCACCCATCCAGTGTGTTTCGATATCATCGAAATTCTGCCACGCGTTAAATCGACACGCTTTGCGTCAAACAGAGTTGCCTCTGACACGTATATTTAGAACCAGATTCTATGCCTACAGAAAAAATTACATAGGGTGGTGCGGCATGCTTCGAAAATATTCACATTCCCTGGCGTAACTCTGCCAACCTTGGGCGGTGCGCTCGCCGGCATTCACTATTTTGCAGATTTTGGATACTTTGCTGCTATTTCAGAGTCCACCGCCAGCCGGTTGGAGGCAGTTGAAAACTGCATAGCAACATTGCTGGCGGCGCCCGATGATGAGCTGGATTATGGCTGTGTTGCCAACATCGCGCGACCGCTCGACGAAATTGTCGTGTCGGAAATCGAGTATTGGCAGGACGTATTTGGTGGCAAGCATATTTCCGTGCCGGTGTAACGGCGTAGATTTAAATTACTGTTTTTCTGTGTTTTTCGGATACTTGACTTATCAACAGACAAAGCGCCTAATTAAGCGATAAAGCGACCATTCAAGGGGCCTTGGATATGAAGAGGTTAGCTATATCTTCCGCTATCTTGCTGGCTACAATCACAGCCGTGGCAAATGCGGCCAATGCGCAGGAAAGCGCACCCGAAATACAGGATGCATCCGCCGACGAAGGCGATGCGGAGGACCCCGACGATAATAGCCAAGCCGAATATTATGTTGTGGAAGATAGCGACGACATTTGGCCTGACGAAGCCATTTCGGAAGAACAATATGCGGCAGACGAAACCGCACCTTATTCAGCCGGAGATCCCGCGGAATTTGGTCTTCGAGAACCCCCCGGTCTACCTTTGGTGGAGGCGCGACCAACAGTTGGCGCGATGGTTCCGCGTTCGCTTGGGGGCGTGCGGGTTGCGGACGCCGCGGCGCCTTGGCAAGCGCAAATATATTACCCCAAGGTTGCTGCAGCATGGAGCGCGCAACTCGCTGCTGGCGAGGAGCCTTGGGTGTTGCAACATTATTGCGGAGGCGTGTTGGTGGCTTCGGACTGGGTATTAACCGCTGCACATTGCATCGACGCAGGCATGATGCGCGTCGGATACCGGGTAAGACTGGGTCAGGAACGGATTGACCTTGAAGGCGGGTGGACTTTCAAAATCGACAAGGTTGTCCGTCATCCGCAGTATTTGCCGCTAAAAGGAGGAGATATTGCGCTGATCCACATCGTCAAAGACGAGCGGCAAACTGACCCACCACCAACGCAAGTTCGCCCAATTGCGCTTTTCCGGGGTGCCGATGCAACGCCATCCGAAGCGGTTACTGCATTTGGCTGGGGCCGAGTGGCCAACACCGGAAACCGAAGCAATGCAGTCATGTTGAAAGTCGGGCTTAACATTGTCGACCGTCCAACCTGTGACAAGGCGCGTGTGGCCTTAGTCGATGCGCGCGTTGTGTGTGCAGCTGCTCCAGGGCGCAAGACATGTAGCAACGACAGCGGTGGCCCCCTCGTGAACGCAGCGAACCAGTTGGTTGGGCTTGTTAGTGCGGGTGGTAAATCATGTGCGGACGATGGCGTACCTGGCGTCTACACACGGGTTGGCGCCTATTTGTCTTGGATAAGCCAAGTGACAGGTGGGGCGGTGCGTTAACACCGCCCACGCACGCATCTCAACTACTGGCCGACTTTGATGCCGCCAGTGTGTTCTGCGCCTTCAGGCTCGGTTGTAGCGGCGTCACCAGCAGGGGCAGCCGCGGTTTCATCCGCTTTTGCTGCGTCTGCGGCTGGCATTTCAGCTGCGGGCGCGGCTTCAGGCGTAGCGGCGGTCGTCTCAGTCGCTTCCGGTGCAGCCGCCTCTTCTTGAGGTGCGGGCTGGCATGCCGCGAGCATGACGGTGGTAGCAATGGTCGCAATTATTGTAGCAAATTTCCGCATTGGTCATCTCCCCCTCATTTAGAGACCCGGAGTTAATCAAATCCCATCGATTTAAGCAAATGAATAAAGTCCGATCGGGCGCGCACGGGCGCTAGCATGGGATCATATTGCGTGGCGATTAAACCGGCGTCCCGTTGCGAAAATGCGCGAAGAAGCGCCTCCATTGCGTTGTCCGCATCGCCCCATTGCGCCCATACTTGCCCCTGTTGGTAAAATGACACGGTATCCGTGTCAGAAGTAAGCGCCGCCATCGCCGCCTCCGCTTTCGGGCGATTGCCCAACCGGTGCTGTACAATAGCAATGCCAGCGAATTTCGACCATTTATGGGCATCCCTCTCAAACGCCTTGAGCGCCTCGTGATTCTTGTTCTGCGCAAGCAAAGCCATACCGATCCTACTGTGGGTTTCAGGCAAATCCGGGTTGACCTTAATCGCTTCTTCGATAGCGGCAACTGCCTCCGAATATCTCTGCGCTGCGAAATGAACAGTACCTAGAACCCGATAAATAAGGGCATTTAGCGGGTCGAGCAATATGGCTCGTTTGATAGCTGGCAAAGCATCTTCATGGCGTCCAGTACAAGCGCAAAAAGCGGCAAAGCGCGCGAGGACTGGCGCATTCCCTTCACCCAATCTACGCGAAAGGTTAAACGGTGTGCGCGCAGATTTCGCATCCAGTTCTCCTTGAAACACTATCAACGCCAACGCGGAATGTGCGTCTGCAAGGCGCGGGGCTATCTCAACCGCTCGCTTCGCTGAAGCAATGGCAGCACTGTTGTATGATTTTATTTCAGCCGCACTCCCGTAACCAGCCGCCACGGAAGCGAGCGCACGTGCGCGACCCGCATGGGCCGATGCAAATTGGGGGTCTGCCGCAATAGCGGCGTCAAATTGCGCAACGCCCTCGCGTTCCTCAAGTTCATTAGCTGCGTGCGCATAAAGATCCTTGCCGCGCAAATAATGGTCAAATGCGACGACACTGTCGGTTCCCCCAATGAGTTCTGTGGCAGATCCAGCCGACCCGATTCTACTACTCAATTCTGCCGCAATCGCACGGCCAATCTCGCGCTGAACGGCCAGAATATTGTCTGTCGTATGTTCAAAAGTGCGGCTGGGTCGGCTGACCCCTGTGGCGCCATCTATAAGATCTATGGTTACCCGCAATCGATTGGAGACGATCTGAACTGCACCGTCGATCAGGAAGCTGGCGCCTAGCCGTTTGGCGAAGGCAACAGCGTCATCCTTGCCGCGGGCAAAGACCTCTGAAGACGCTTGTCCGACGACTTGAAGCGCTCCGTTCTGGGAGAGCGTAGAGCGCACCTCGTTCGCAAGTCCCTCCACAACATATTGATACTTACTATCACCGCCAAGATTATCGAACGGCAAGACAGCAATGCGATTATCGGTTTCGCCATCGCCGAAAATCCCGGATCGCCATGTTGCGAACCCCCCGACAGCGAGGACCGCGAGAGATCCTGCGGTAATTGCCATGCGGCGACTTATCGCAGATGCGGCCGGAATTGGCCGAGCGATAGGGCTACCCCGTTGCTCACCATGCAGTACGGCAATGGCGTGAAGCATCTGCTGAATGCCGACGTCGCCTACGTTCATTTTTGAGGTTGCAAGATCGATTACCTGAAACTGGCCAAAACCAAGCGGTGGCGTGGTTCCATCGAGTGAGAGCGGGAGGAGGATGCGGCGGTCGCGGCCGCGAGTTGCTTCATCATGTACCCAGTGCGATTGCACCGAAGTTTTTGACCACAGAACGACCACAGCCTTTGCGCGATTCAGCGCATCCTCTGTTGTGCGAGAAAAACGCTCTCCACCCTCCAAAAGTCCATCCCACCAGACGGAAAAACCTGCTTGTTCGATAAGCTTGATAATGACCAATGCCCGCGCTTGATCTTCTCGCGCGTAGCTGAAAAATATCGAAGAGCCTCTGGCATCGCTGACATTGTTTGGTGGATCGCTATCAATCACATCCAGCTTGTCCCTTAGTGCTCAAGCAAACCTTGGCTGCCAGTAATACACATCAATTACATCTCATATTTTGCATTTGGTTACAACGGCACTCTTGTTTGATTGGTAACCTTGAATTACCAAATTCTGCGGCACTGCCGGTAATCTGACCCTTGATAGCCGTCGCAAAGCGGCATTTTCAACCCGATTGCCTCAGCCCCCGCCATGCCTGCCCATTGTACCAATCTTAAGCGGGCGCTGCCCAACGCGAAAGTCGTTTTCCATACATAGAGAAGCGGACAGTCAGATTAGGGTCTTTCGACAAATAAAACCGATAGTCAGCTCCCGGCCCAAGTTCATCCATTCAGCTCAGCCCAACCTGAACCTTCACGGCTGATAAGCCATCACTCTTGAACGAAATCCCAAGAATTGTGGAATGGCAGATAGCTTGGTACCGATCACGTTAGACGGCGATGCGTCCTACCGCCGCTCGCCTTCGCTTGATCGGCGAGCCGCCGCGTAAACACTGCCAGGAAGCCAGCCGGGCCAGTATACTGCGTCCGCCACCATCCGCCCGACCCTGTAGGCGGCGAGCGCCTCCTGAGCGGTGCCCGCGAAGGTCCAGCTGGCTCTGAACTCGTCGCACGGCTGGTGATAGCATCGCACATTATAGGCTTCGACTATCTGCTGACCGGCCTTTACCCCTCCGACTTTAAGGTTCCTTCCCGCTCGGAAGGCAAGCGCCGGCACGCCCCGTTGGGCGAAGGGGAAATGGTCGGACCGGAAGTACCAGCCAGCCTCTGGGCTCGGCTCAGGGTCAACCCGCAAGCGCTGCTCGCGTGCGGCCTTGACGAGCAGGCTCTCGAGGTCGGTCTGCCCGGGCCCAATAAGCTCAAGGTTGCG
>JANMQN010000046.1:0-2135 GCA_031370535.1 Sphingomonadales bacterium
TCGCGGCCATTCCACCAATGAAGCGCGAATGATGGGGCGTCTGCGATAATCAGAGGGCGATTGTCCGGGGCTTCGGGGTCTATCGGCGTGAGATCGAGTGTTACCTGCGGTGCAGTGGAGGCACAGATCGCGACCGCAGTGCCATGCCAAGGCACGACAACCGGCCGGTGGATATGACCGCACAGGATACTCTTTATGTTCGGCGCGCCTTCAATCGCATCCGAAAAATTGATCACCCACTGTTCTTCTGGATGAGTATTCATCCAGTCAATGCCAACCTCGACCGGCGGGTGGTGCATCACAATGATCGTCGGCGTATCGCGATCCTTAGCCAGGGTCCGACGCAACCAGTCGGCGCGAGTTGTGCAGAAGGCTCCGCCATGCCGCCCTGGCTCCAGCGTGTCGAGAAAGACCAGCCTTAGCGGCCCGGCCATGAAGGCATATTGTACGAAGCCGTCAGCGACCGGGACATCGGGGAAGCACGCGCTGAAATTTGCTCGGTCGTCATGGTTGCCAAGGCACATGTGAACGGGAAAGCGGCTCAGGCTGAGCGCGTTGGCGAACCTCCGATAGCTGTCGGTATCACCAAGCTCGGTCTGATCGCCCGTCGCCAACAGCATGTCAGGCCGGTTTGGTCCGTTGTTCAGGGTGCGCAGCACCTGATCGAGCCGCTTTCGGTTTAACTCGCTCGGATTGCCCGGGTCAAAGCCCAGATGGATATCGGTGATCTGCGCGATCAACATAGGAGCCCCCTCCCCTTACCGCCGGTTGGCCGCGGGCAGCATAGCATATAGGTCGCTTTTCTTGCGATCCTTTTCGCGCGGTACCCAAGGCGCGCCGTCGTCTGCATGATAACTGTGGCACATGGCGCAGCTTGACGGCACGTCCGTGCGCGATCCTTCGCCACCATGACAATTGCGGCAGGTTTTTATGCCCGGTAATATCAGGTCTGAGGCCAGCGTCGATTTCGCGGCGCTGTGGCAGCTTTTGCAAGTCTCGGTCTTGTGTGCACCATGATCGAACCAACCTTTTTCAAGATAACGCAAAGTCTGATGGACCTTGCCAACGCCCCAGTTATCCGAACCAGCGGGCGGCGCAGAAATGATATGGCAATCATAACAGGCGCCGCCGCGAGAGAAAACTGCGCGGATGGCGCTATCTGCCCGACCGTAACTGACGTTGCCAAAATAGGCATAATAGCGCCCGTTGCTTCCGTAATCACCTGGACGGCGGCGGCCCTCGATAACCTGCTGTGTTCGAACACGGAAGGGACCGCCAGCGCGGTAAAATGCGCGCAGGTCAGCCACCACCATCTTGGGATCGCCATGCCGCAAAGTGCGGACTGTGTCGCCAATCCGTTCGACGCCCAAAGAATGGCACATGCCGCAATTGGTCTCCATCTTCACAGGAAGAAACCGAACGCCGTCGGCGGTTTTGGTGTGGCAGTCCTTGCACGTCAGCGCCGTGCCAAATCCATATTTCCTAGACAGCGATTGCGCCATTTTCGCCACGCCATTGTTTGCCGACAGGTGGATATTATGCGGAAATTTCAGGCCACCATCGTCCACTGGTTTGCGGTCGAGCGAGATGCGTTCGCTTTGCGAGACATCTCCCGGTACCGTTCGCACCCGGGGTTGGAACTGCGGATGCGCGGAGCCAAAGTCGCCAGCATTGGCAATTTTGGTGTCGGGCAAACGCGTGTCTAGGCTGCTATGGCAACTGCTGCAAAATTGCTGCTTGGTGCCTTCCATTGGTCCCGCGCCTTCATGTTCGCTGTGGCATTCGACGCAGCGTCCAGCGGGACGGCTAAATTTTTCGGCGATCTGACGCGATATTTTCCCCTGCCAATCCAGCGGAGGATTAGCAGTTAGCAGCCTTTTGGGATCAGCATGACCATGGACATCGTCATGACAAGCGATGCACGAACTATCACGAACCGCGACAAAAGGCTCCACATGGCATGCCTTACAATCATTTTTCAAGCCAGCATGGGAAGTGGACAGTGCGCCGCTGCTCCAAAAACTGTCGGGGTGGAAGACCGCTTCAGGCTTTTTGATGTCCTCCCTTTTTGTCTCTTCGCGCGTGTAAATGCTATATATTGGCCAGATAAGAAACAGCGCGAGAATAGACAGCAG
>JANMQN010000054.1:0-7840 GCA_031370535.1 Sphingomonadales bacterium
CTCTGCTTTTGCAGAGATATCGGCTTACGCCAATTTGATTTCGACGTTCACACCGGCAGCAAGATCGAGCTTCATCAGCGCATCTACGGTCTGCGGCGTGGGCTGCACAATGTCGAGCAGCCTTTTGTAAGTCCGGACTTCGAACTGCTCGCGCGACTTTTTGTCGACGTGCGGTCCGCGGTTTACGGTGAACTTTTCAATACGGGTAGGAAGTGGAATGGGACCGCGGATGAGCGCGCCAGTGCGGCGTGCGGTGTCAGCGATATCGCCGGTAGCCTGATCGAGGACGCGATGGTCAAATGCTTTCAGACGGATGCGAATATTCTGCGTTTCCATGGGTTCACCAATTTCCAAATTCTATCAATATCAAAGAGCGAAAACAGCCAGTCCGACTTGCCAATTGGAAGCCGGAGCAGCTGTCTATGAATTTCTTAAAACCGCCCCGCCCGAATCAGAGAATCGGGCGGGATGCACGGCCTATATTACTTCGTTATCGTGCTGACAACCCCAGAACCGACGGTACGGCCACCTTCGCGAATTGCGAAGCGGAGACCCGGGTCCATAGCGATTGGCGCGATCAGCTTGACAGCGATGGTGACGTTGTCGCCTGGCATAACCATTTCAGTGCCTTCAGGAAGGATCACTTCGCCGGTTACGTCGGTTGTACGGAAGTAGAACTGCGGACGATAGTTCGCGAAGAACGGCGTGTGACGGCCACCTTCGTCCTTCGAAAGGACGTAGATTTCTGCCGAAAACTCGGTATGCGGCGTAACCGAACCGGGCTTGCAGAGAACCTGACCACGCTCAACTTCTTCACGGCCAACGCCACGAACAAGCGCACCGATGTTGTCGCCTGCACGACCTTCATCGAGAAGCTTGCGGAACATTTCAACGCCGGTAACGGTCGTCTTCTTGGTGTCCTTAATACCGACGATTTCAACTTCTTCGCCAACCTTGACGATTCCGGTTTCAACGCGGCCGGTAACAACGGTACCGCGACCAGAGATCGAGAACACATCTTCGACTGGCATCAGGAATGGCTTGTCGATTGGACGCTCTGGCTGGGGAATGGCTTCGTCAACGGCAGCCATCAGTGCAAGGACGGATTCCTTACCGATGTTGTCGTCACGGCCTTCTAGGGCTGCAAGCGCCGAACCACGAACGATTGGAATGTCGTCACCCGGGAAATCATACTTCGAAAGAAGCTCACGGATTTCCATTTCAACCAGTTCGAGAATTTCTTCGTCGTCAACCTGATCAACCTTGTTCATGTAAACAACAAGTGCAGGAACGCCAACCTGACGTGCAAGCAGGATGTGCTCGCGGGTCTGTGGCATCGGGCCATCAGCTGCGTTCACAACGAGGATCGCGCCGTCCATCTGCGCAGCACCGGTGATCATGTTCTTAACATAGTCAGCGTGTCCTGGGCAGTCGACGTGTGCATAGTGACGGTTGGCAGTTTCATATTCGACGTGTGCGGTCGAAATCGTGATGCCGCGCTCACGCTCTTCCGGCGCCTTGTCGATGTTGGCGAAATCAACAGCGGTACCGCCATAGGTTTCTGCCATGATCTTTGTGATTGCTGCAGTCAGCGTGGTCTTGCCGTGGTCGACGTGACCGATGGTGCCGATATTGCAGTGCGGCTTCGTCCGCTCAAATTTAGCCTTTGCCATTTTTCAAACCTTCTTACTTTAGAAATGTCGGATTACGTTCAGATGGGACGCGCCTGCTGAATCAGGCGCCGCCTTTAGTAGGTCTTTTTGGGTTCTGCAAGCTTTGCCTGCATATCCTTATCGAACCGGCGATTTATCGAGTCAGTCCAATTGCTTCTCCATGCGGAGCAAGGGTATTTCTACATCGCCCACGCGGGCAAATTCCAGCTCTGCGCTGGCGGTGTAGCCCTGCGCACGATATAGCGGCACGCCCGCCGCAGTTCCCATCAGTTCGACCCGTTTGAATCCTGCCTCCCTTGCTGCTTCTTCGCACAGCATCAGAATTCGCGAGCCAATTCCACGGCGCGTAAAGTCCGGGTCGGTATACATTGCGCGGACTTTCGCAGCATCGGTGGCAGGGTCTAGACGCGCCGGTTCACGCGCTATAACGCTTTCATCGCCGCCGTAAAGCGTCGCGCGGAAGCTCCAACCGCCACAGCCTGCAACACGGTCACCGCGTCCGATGATGAAGTAAGTGCCGTCGCGGACCAACTGCGTATCGAGGCCCATTACCTTGTCGCTCGCCGCCACCTGCGCGGGAGTCAAAAACTCCGATTGGTTCCGAGAAATCGAACGTGCCATGAGCACGTGCAGTGCTCCCAAATCATCGAGAGTCGCAATACGATGGGTGAACTGTTCGTCCATGCCCCTGTCCATAATATAAATCCAAAATAGAAGACGGGCGAGGTTAGCCCCCGCCCGTTCCTCGTTTTGAATGCGAATCAATAATCGATGGCGACTCGCACATAATAGAAGCCGCCGTTGATCCCGAACGGCCCACCGGAACGTGGGTAGACCTGACCATCCGCCAAGCTGTTGGTCAAAGCGTAAACAGGGTTAGTTGTGGTCGGCGAAATCCTGTCAGGATACGTGTCGAAAAGATTGTTGGCACCAACCGTCAGCGTGTAGCGATCAGCAAAAGTATAGCTAATGTCGAGATCGGTCACGAACTTCGCGCCAAAACGCTGCCCAGGATATTCGAGCTGGTTCGCCCACGAGCTGTAATAATTCTCGCGCAAGTTCACCGAGAAGTCGCCAATCTGCCAGTTAGCCGACGCGTTGACGCGGTGCTTGGGCGGCAGGTTAGAGATGTTGAACCTTTGCGCCGGACTGATCACCGACGGGTTGAAGTCGGTCACCTTGCTCTTGTTATAGTTATACGCCAGCGTCAGGCTCAGCGGCCCGCCGGCAAGGTCGGTGCGGTAATTCGTAACAAAGTCAAAACCGCTTGTCCGCGTATCGAAGCCGTTGGTAAAATAGTTCACGTCCCCGGCAAGGCCGACGACCGCCAGCGCGGGCAGTGCAACCAGATCAGCCGCCGATACCGTGAAAGTCTGCGAAATGCCGATGCGATTATTGACCTTGACCGTGTAGGCATCGAGCGTGATGCTCAATTTGTCAGCTGGTGTTATCACGATGCCGCCGCCGAAATTGACCGACTTTTCCGGGCTGAGCGAGGTAGCACCATAATATTGGGCAATGTCGCTGGTAACCGGATAGGTGCCCGTCTGCACCTGATTGCCGCTGCGGAAGTTGGTCGTAACGATCTGCGTGTTGTTCTGGCCGGGCGACGGCGCATGGAAGCCGGTACCCGCCGTGAAGCGAAGCGCAAACGCATCCGAGAAATCGTAACGGGCGTTGACCTTGCCAACGACGGTGCTGCCGAAGGTGTCATAATGTTCCCACCGGCCGGCGATCCCAGCTGTGAACTGTTCGGTGATGTCGGTTTCAGCGCCGACATAAACGGCATAGCTCTGCTGGCTGTTCTTGCCTGCAAAAGTGGGGCTCACGCCGCCATAGCCGCTGGCAGCTGGCGACTGAGTCGCCACGATCTGTGCGGGCGGTGTAGCTGTATTCAACGCCGGGGTATAAACGCCCGGGCTCACCAGATTGTAGAGCGGCTGGCGGGCGTATGGTCCTGCGCCATAGGATTGCAGGTCACCCACTGTCGTCTCATATTCCTCACGACGATATTCGGCACCGCCCGAAACCGTGATCGGGCTGAAGAAGCCGACCTCAAGCGGATAGGTGAGGTCGAGGTTCAGGTTCTGCTCGCGCTGGATAAGCTTGCCAAAGAAGAATTCGGTCTGGCTTCGCGGCCCGTACGACGGGCTGAGCGAATCGGTCATTGACAGCGACAGCGAGTTCTTTGCCAGCGTTGCCGACAGGTCATAAGTCAGGCCGCTGTCAGCCTCGCCCTTGACCCCGGCGATGCCGTAAAACTGGTTGACCTTGCCGATAAAGCGCGGCGTGAAACCACCGGGATAAATTGACGCAAAGCTGAATGTATTGGCGTCGTTGACGAAGCCGCCTGCCGGGCAAGTTGCGTTGCCGGCCGGGCATGGCGTCAAAAAGATGGTGTTGAACGATCCGTTACGGCCAGGCGAACGGGTCGACGGCGTTCCGGTGCCGATATCGACGGTCAATGGGACCGGGGCGCTGATCGGCGAGCGATAGTTGAAGCTCTGGTTGGCCGTGCTGCGCGCATAGTTGGCGACAAGATAAAGTTGCGCGTTGTCACCCACGTCAAGCGCGCTGTTCAGAAACAGCTTATAGCCATCTGACGGCGACGAACCCCAGATTTGCGCCGGGCCATCGGGTGCATTGGGTATCCGGTTAGCCACAGCCGGGTTGGTGCGGGCCAGTTCGAGCGCGATAGGCCGCGTCGCGCCGCGGCTAGTGCCGTTGCTGTCGAACCACTCGCCCGAAATATTAACGAAACCGCTTTCTCCCAGCTTGAAACCGGCGTTGGCCGAAATCTGCTTGCGCTCTCCGTCGCCTTCATATTGCTGGCCCCATAGCGCTTGGACATCAAAGCCGGCGTCGTCGCGCAGCTGATAGTTGATAACACCGGCGATTGCGTCCGAACCATATTGTGCGGTTGCACCGTCGCGAAGAACCTGAAGGTTCTTTAGCGCGATTGCCGGAATGTTGGATACATCGGCACCCTGCGAACCGAACGACAACGCGGTATCACCGCCGGTATAGACTTGGACTAGGGCCGAACGGTTGTATCGCTTGCCGTTAATCATGACGAGAATTTGGTCGGCACCCAAGCCACGCAGCGATGGCGCGCGTACAAACGTTGACGCATCCGAAATTGTGTTCTGCGGAACATAGAAAGACGGAACTAGGTTCCGCACCACATCGAGCAGGTTGGCCTGCGGCTGACCCTGCAGTTCTTCCGAGCCGATTACGTCGACGGGCGATGACGAATCGGTGTCCGAACGATCGGTTCGGCGCGAACCGATTACGACGATCGATTTTTCGTCATCCGCTGCTGCCGCTGTCGCATCTTCGGTATTCTGTGCAAATGCGGGCTGTGCTGCAAACAGGGCGACCGCCGCCGTTCCGCAGGCGAGCCAACTGCGTGAAACCATCTTATACTGTGCCATTTTTTTCTCCCTTGGTGATAATCATTTCGCCAGGGCATTCTCGATACCTCCGGCGGTGAATTCTCCACTCCATCCTTGTTATTGGATAAAAATTTCGCGAAGGAAAGGGGTGCCAAACGATTGTTGCGCGCTGTTGCAAAAACGTCGCGGTTTTGGAAAGGAGCGATCATGCACAACACCCCCGACCCAGCAGCAGGGGCAGCGCCACTCATCGATTTCAGCCAGTTTATGGCCGTGGATGTCCGTGTTGGAAAAGTGATTGCTGCCGAACCGCTAAAAGACGCGCGCAAGCCGGCCTATGTGCTGACCATAGATTTCGGCACGCAAGTTGGCGTGAAGAAAAGCTCGGCACAGATCACCGAACATTACACGCTCGACGAATTGCCGGGCCGCTTGGTCGCCGCGGTCGTCAATTTTCCGCCAAGGCAGATAGGCAAAATCATGTCTGAAGTGCTGACACTGGGTTTTCCCGATGCCAGCGGGGCAGTCGTACTTTTTGCACCAGACCGCGAGGTGCCAATCGGCAGCCGCCTATTCTAAAAAGGCAGCTGCCGTTTAGCTTAAGCGATTAAGCCAGCTTTTCCTTGATTTCCGCCGCAACGTTCGACGGGACCTCATCATAATGATTGAAGAACATCGAGTAGTTGGCACGCCCTTGCGTGAATGAGCGGAGCTGGTTCACATAGCCGAACATATTCGCAAGCGGCACCATAGCCTCGACAACCTGCGCGTTACCGCGTGTGTCGGTGCCCTGGATCTGGCCACGACGCGAATTCATGTCGCCGATGACGTCGCCCAGATATTCTTCCGGCGATACGACTTCGACCTTCATGATCGGCTCGAGCAGCTTGATGCCTGCCTTTTGAGCAGCTTCACGCATACCGGCACGGCCAGCGATTTCGAAAGCCAGCGCCGAGGAGTCGACGTCATGGTACGCGCCGTCATACAGCGTGATCTCGAAGTCGATGATCGGGAAGCCGATGAGCGAACCCGATTCGGCGGTTTCGCGCATGCCCTTTTCGACCGACGGGATATATTCCTTGGGAATGTTGCCGCCCTTGACTTCATCCTTAAAGATGATGCCAGTGCCGCGCTCACCCGGTTTCACGGTGAACTTGATGCGTCCGAACTGACCCGAGCCACCCGACTGCTTCTTGTGGGTATAATCGACATCGACTTCGCGTGCGAGATATTCGCGGTACGCAACCTGCGGCGCTCCGACATTAGCCTCGACCTTGAATTCGCGGCGCATACGGTCAACGATGATGTCGAGGTGAAGCTCGCCCATCCCCTTGATGATCGTCTGACCCGATTCATGATCGGTCGATACGCGGAACGAAGGATCTTCAGCCGACAGACGATTGAGCGCGATGCCCATCTTTTCCTGGTCAGCCTTGGTCTTTGGTTCAACCGACAATTCGATAACCGGATCCGGGAACTCCATGCGCTCGAGGATGATCGGGAAACGTTCAGCGCACAATGTATCGCCGGTTGTTGTTTCCTTCATGCCAGCAAGCGCGATGATGTCGCCAGCAAATGCCTCGTCAACGTCCTTACGTTCGTTGGCATGCATTTCGAGCATGCGCCCAACTTTTTCCTTCTTGTCCTTGACCGAGTTCAGATAGGTGCCCTTGACGAGCGAGCCTGAATAGATGCGGATGAAGGTCAGCGAGCCAACGAAAGGATCGTTCATGACCTTGAATGCAAGTGCCGAGAACGGCGCGTCGTCAGCTGGTGGACGGCTGTCTGGTTCAAGCGTGTCCATATGGACACCTTGAACGTCTTCGATGTCGAGCGGCGAAGGCAGATAATCTACAACAGCGTCGAGCAATGGCTGAACGCCCTTGTTCTTGAATGCCGAGCCACAGCAGACAGGAACGAATGACTGGTTCAGCGTGCCCTTGCGGATCAGCGCCTTCAGCGTTGCAACATCTGGCTCATTGCCTTCAAGATAGGATTCCATCGCGTCATCATCTTGCTCGACCGCAAGCTCGATCAGCTCGCTCCGGTATTTCGCAGCTTCTGCGGCCAGATCAGCGGGAATTTCTTCATAGAAGAAATCGGCGCCCAAACTTTCATCTTTCCAGATGATCGCGCGGTTTTCGACGAGATCGACAAGGCCTTTCAGATCGGCTTCAAGGCCAATCGGAATGTAAAGAACCGCAGGCCTCGCTCCTAAACGATCGATGATCGACTGAACGCAATATTTGAAGTTCGCACCGGTGCGGTCAAGCTTGTTGATGAAGCACATGCGCGGAACGCCATATTTGTCGGCCTGACGCCATACGGTTTCCGATTGTGGCTCAACGCCGGCAACGCCGTCGAAGCAGGCAACAGCACCGTCAAGCACGCGCAGCGAACGCTCGACTTCAATCGTGAAGTCAACGTGGCCGGGGGTGTCGATGATGTTGATGCGATGATCGTTCCAGAAGCAGGTCGTTGCGGCCGAAGTGATCGTGATGCCACGCTCCTGCTCTTGCTCCATCCAATCCATCGTGGCAGCGCCATCGTGCACTTCGCCGATCTTGTACGACTTGCCGGTGTAGAAAAGGATACGCTCGGTGGTCGTGGTCTTACCGGCGTCGATGTGCGCCATGATACCGATGTTGCGATACATATTGAGTGGATGGCTGCGTGCCATGGGCTTTACTCCAAAGATGGGCTTGCTTGTGTTGCGCGCCCTATAGGGAAAGGGGCTGGTTTATGCCAGCCCCCGATTTACTTCAAAAACCT